>NZ_CP080590.1:2591250-2920000 GCF_019504385.1 Devosia salina | reverse complement strand
CCGGCGCCGGTCCACATGCTCGAGCAGTATGTCGCGGACAGAGCGGATCCAGTCGCGGGTTTCCGGATCGTCGGTGGCGGCGGCTTCGGCGCCGTCGAGCGCGACATGGGCTGACATCAGGTCGGCATCATCGCCTGCCAGGCGGTGCCGCTCGAAATAGGCCAGCGCCAGATTGGTGCTGGTGACCGCTGCATTGCCCGCGCCCTCGCCAGACTGATAGCCCGTCCGGGCATTTCCGAGCAGTTCGATGGCCTGTTCGAGTTGCTGGTGCACCTCCGCCCCGCCCGGGTCGATGCGCGCAGCATGCAACAGCAGGGCGCCGAAATTGGCCTGCGCCTCCGTGCGGGCGGCGGGCAGGGCGTCGAGTATGGGTTCGCTCAACACCTGGCGGTAGTGGGCCGCGGCGGCGGCGAGCCGGTCTGCCTTGATGTGCCGTTCGGCCAGGGCAAGCAGGTCCAAAACCTGTTGCTGGTCCAGTCTTTTGGGGTGCGGCACGGCCATGGCTGTCACGATTCAATCTGCCCAGATTGCGGTCTCGGGTGATGGTCGTTCAGTGTTCGGGCACCGGGTGTCCGGGTTAGAGTTTAGCAGTCAGGTTGAGCCGGTCCAGCACCGGCCGATCGGCTGGGTCAACCATGCCGACCAGGAACTGGCGGACGATGCGGGCGGCTTCGGGCGGCATGGCCTCGATGGCCCCGTCGATGCGGCTGGCCTGGGTCGCCGAGAGCTGGGCGAAGAACTGCCGGCCCTTGTCGGTGGCATGCAAAAGGCGCTGGCGGCGGTCGGCATGGCCGGTGCGCTGCTCGATATAGCCATTGTCGATGAGCTGGCGCAGCACCCGGGCCAGGCTCTGTTTGGTGATCTTGAGAATATCGAGCAGGTCCGCCACCGGCATGCCGGGACGCAGATTGACGAAATAGAGGACCCGGTGATGGGCGCGGCCGAACCCTTGCCGCTCCAGCAGCGCGTCGGCGTCGCCGGTGAAGTCGCGATAGGCGAAAAAGAACAGGCCCATGATGTCGAGCGGAAGGCTTGTCGATCCTGCCAGAGAATTTATGTCAGCCATGTTGACATTTTTTTTGTCCGCTGGCATGGTCCCTCCATCGGCGCCGCCGTTTCGTCTTATCCCAAAGCCATTCCGGTTTGCCAAGGGTATGACCCTGAGGCATGATTGACGAAACGGTCGGTTCAGCAAGAACGGCGCCAGCACGGATTTTCGGAGAGGAACAATGGCAGGCCTGCCCATGGACCAGCGCGATGGCTGGATCTGGTTTGATGGCGAACTCAAACCCTGGAAGGACGCGAAGGTGCACGTGCTGACGCACGGGCTGCACTATGCCAGTTCCGTATTCGAGGGCGAGCGCGCCTATGGTGGGGAAATCTTCAAGTCCCGCGAACATACCGAGCGGCTGATCCGCTCGGCGGCGACGCTCGACATGAAGCCCTTCCCCTATTCGGTCGACGAAATCGAGGCGGCCAAGCAATTGGTGCTCGAGAAGAACAATCTGGTGGACGCCTATGTCCGCCCCGTCGCCTGGCGCGGTTCGGAGGAGCTCAGCGTTCCTGCCCGCAAGAACAAGATCCATGTGGCCATCGCCGCCTGGGTGTGGCCGAGCTATTTCTCGGTCGAGGAAAAGCTCAAGGGCATTCGCCTCGAATGGAGCAAGTGGAAGCGTCCGAGCCCCGAGACCATTCCGTCCTCGGCAAAGGCTGCGGGTCTCTACATGATCTGCACGCTCTCGAAAGACGCGGCCATGGCCAATGGCTTTGCCGATGCCCTGATGCTGGATTATCGCGGCTATGTGGCGGAAGCCACCGGCGCCAATGTGTTCTTCGTCAAGGGCAAGGAGATCACGACGCCGACGCCGGATTGCTTCCTCAACGGCATCACGCGGCAGACGCTGATCGCTCTGGCCAAGGAGAACGGCTTCACCGTCACCGAGCGGCACATCATGCCCGAGGAGCTGAGCGAGTTTGACGAATGCTTCCTCACCGGCACGGCGGCCGAGGTGACGCCGGTGTCGCTGATCGGGGAGTACAAGTTCACCCCGGGCGACGCCTGCCGCACGCTGATCGACGCCTATTCGGCGGCGGTGCAGCCCAAGAAGGCGGCGGCAGCGGAATAAGTTTCGCTGGTTTTGCGTTTGAGAAGGCCGGGCAGGGATGCCCGGCCTTTTCTGTTGGGGTTTGTCGCAAGCCGGCGGGTGAGGGGGCCTTACCGGCTCCACCGCTCCCGTGCCGCGTCGTCTTGTGATTTTGCCTCAACCCAACGCAATCCGTTCGGCGTCTCTTCCTGCTTCCAGAACGGCGCGCCGGTTTTCAGATAGTCCATGAGGAACTGGGCGCCGTCGAAAGCAGCCTGGCGGTGGGGGGCGAGCGTGGCCACCATCATGATGGTTTCGCCCGGCACAAGGCGTCCATAGCGGTGGATGACCTGGGCATCGATGAGACCGAAGCGGGCGCTCGCCGTGTCGGTCATGGCCGCAAGCTCATTCTCGGCCAGTTCGGGATAGCATTCGAGGATCAGGGCGGTGATCGGGTCTTCGGGCTTCGAGCGGACGATGCCGGTAAAAGTCACCATGGCGCCGGCCCCGGTATGGGCGGCCTGGAAGGCATTGGCCTCGGTGCCGGGGTCGAAGGGGTCTGTGGTGACGCGGATCATGTCAGCCGCCGGTCATGGGCGGCAGGATGGCGACTTCGCGGGCGCCCGCGATGGGGGTGTCCCAGGGGACGATGCGCGCATCGCGCGAGAGCTTGAAGATAGCCGGGTTGGACATGGCGAGGTCCAGCGCTTCGTCCCGGGCGCGGAGCCAGGTCACGAGGTCGGCCAGGGTGACGATTTCGGGTGGCGGTGAGACCTCGTCGCTGGCGCGGTTGAGGCGCTCGCGCAGCCAGGCGAAGTAGAGCACCTTCATTTGCCGATGCCCGACAGATGCGGCCAGGAGGCGCGGAGATAGGCCCAACCGGTCCAGAGGGTGATGGCGCCCGCGATCCAGAGGACAACGTCCGACGCGAGCGCGAGGCCGGGGACGATGGCTTCGGCGAGGACGAGGCCCAGTGCCACGAGCTGGATGGTGGTCTTCCACTTGGCGAGCCGGGTGACGGGCAGCACCACGGTCTTGTTGCCGAGGAATTCGCGCAGGCCCGGAATGAAGGTCTCGCGGAAGAGGATGGCGATAGCAGGTATCAGGTCGAGCGCAGACAGGCTGCGGTCCCAGGCGAGCACGGCTATGAGGATGATGACGAGAATCTTGTCAGCGATGGGATCGAGCATGCGCCCGAGATCGGAATACTGGTTCCACGCCCGGGCGAGATAGCCATCGACCCAGTCGCTGACGGCGGCGGCGATATAGAGAAACAGCGCCACCGAACGCGCCGCCGGAGCACCGGACATTACCAGGGCCGCGATCGGGATGATCGCCGCGATGCGGGCGATAGTGATGATATTGGGGACGAGGAAGAGTGGGTTCCGGTTCATGGCGCGAGAGAACAGCACGGCGGGGGAGGGGTCAAGGACCTCTTTCCATCTCTCAATTGGGAGAGGGTGGGGCGCGCGAGTCCGGAGACGGGTGAGGGATTGTCCGAGGCCGGGATTGGTTGGGAAATTGCGCACCCCCACCCTGCTCGATTCAACGGACTTCGCGAGCCAAGTCCTATCTCACTTCCCTCCCCACATGGGGGAGGGAGACGATGAACACTGGCGCCTCAGTCCTGCGCCTCCCTCCCCTTGATGGGGAGGGACCGAGGGTGGGGTGGCCTATGCCACCGCCTTCTTGTTCACTTCGCGGCGCTTTTCGACGGCGTCGGCGAGATGGCGGAGGGCAGTGACCGTGGTGTCCCAGTCGATGCAGCCATCGGTGATGGACTGGCCATAGACCAGCTCCTGGCCGAGGACGAGGTCCTGACGGCCGGCCACGAGATTGGATTCGACCATGACGCCGACGATACGTTTGTCGCCATTGGCCAACTGCGAGCCGATATCGGCGAGCACCTGCGGCTGAAGCTCGGGCTTCTTGGAGGAATTGGCGTGGCTGGCATCGATCATGATGGCCGGATTCACGCCGGCCTTGATGGCGGCCTGGGCGGCAGCCTCGACGCTGGCGGCATCGTAATTCGTGGTCTTGCCGCCCCGGAGGATGATGTGACAGTCCTCGTTGCCAGTCGTGGCGGCAATGGCAGAGCGTCCGTCCTTGGTGACGGCCATGAAATGATGCGGCTGGGACGCCGAGAGCACGGCGTCCAGCGCGATCTTTACATTGCCATCGGTGCCGTTCTTGAAGCCGACCGGGCAGGAGAGGCCGGATGCCAGCTCGCGGTGAATCTGGCTTTCGGTGGTGCGCGCACCGATCGCGGCCCAGGAAACGAGATCGGCGATATATTGCGGGGTCGTCATGTCCAGGAACTCGCAGGCCGCAGGCAGGCCCAGATTGGCGATGTCGAGCAACAGGGTGCGGGCGGTGTGCAGACCCTGGGTGATGTTGAAGCTGCCATCGAGATCGGGATCGTTGATCAGGCCCTTCCAGCCCACGGTGGTGCGGGGCTTTTCGAAATAGACGCGCATGATGATCTCGAGCCGGTCACCCAGTTCTTCGCGCAGGGCGACGAGGCGGTTGGCATAGTCCATCGCCGCCTTGGGGTCATGGATGGAGCAGGGGCCGACAACGACGGCGAGGCGATCGTCCCGACCGGCCAGGATATTGTGGACGTCGTGGCGGGCAGCAATGACGGTGCGGGTGGCGGCATCGGTGCGGGGATGAGTGCGCATCACCTCGATGGGGGTGGGCAGCGGCTTTATTTCGGTGATGCGCAGGTCGTCGGTGGATTTGAGCATTTCGTCGGTCCTCGGGTTTTGTGACGCGAGGGGCCAACAAAAAAGCCGCCTCGGAAGTCGGGCGGCTGGCTTGCGATTTGGTGGTCTTTTCTGGGGTCAGATCACACGCGCGCAATAGCCTCCGCCGGGAGCGGATAGCTAAAGTACCAATAAAAGGTCGCTGCGTTGATCATGGGCGTGAAGCTAGCCGAGGATTGGGGGACTGTCGAGTCCCCACTTTGGTAGGGGTGGTTGGGTTTGGCGGCTGACACGGTTCCGCCCTCGGGTTTGACCCGAGAGCCTGCTGCCAAACCCCTTGCGTTGTGAGTGGCCCCCGGGTCAGGCCCGAGGACGGCACGGTGGTTGTAATTAGAGCCGCGCCTTGCCGGTATCGCCCATGTCGGGCTTGGCGCTGGTGGCGGCGGCGGTGAGCATCTTGGCAGCAGAGACAAGCATGTTGGGGCTATCCCAGACCTCGCCGTCGTCGGGAACGACCTTGAGCAGGCGAATGGATGGATCGCTGGCATCGTCCCACCAGGCCTTGTCGAACTTGCTCCAGAGCTCCTCGATTTTGGCGCGGTTGTCGGAAATCTCCGCTTCCCCGGCAATGACCACATATTTGTGGCCGCCATTGTCGGCCCAGGCGAGGGAGACATGCGGGTAATTCTCGATCTCGGTCAGCTTGTGGCCTTCCAGGTCGGTGAGGAAATAGATGGCGTGCTCATCGCGGCGGACGCGGGCCGACATGGGGCGGCTGCGCTGCTGGCTACCGTCCCAGGTGGTGAGCATGCAGATGTCGATCTTGTCGGCGAGGTCCCAGATGCGGTCGATCGCCTCCTGGGGCGAGAGGGTCTCGTTGTTGCGGTCTGTCATGGTGGCGCTCCTTGATGCTGTGCAAGGAGAACGGGCCATGCGGCGGCGAGTTGCCGGGCAATGGCACCTTGCCGATCACTTGTGCGCCAATGTTAGCCGCCGGCGCCCTGGTAATTGCGCAGGCAGTGGCGCCAATGGGCCATGGCGACGAGCACGAAGAGCGGTCCGATGGCGAGGGAAGCGGGCCCGGCCCAATCGCCCAGGATGGGCACGGGCTTGCCCAGGGCCACGGCGGTGGGGATGAATGCGAGGAAGCCGAGCGGTGCGAAGGTGATCATCATCACCTGCAGGGGCACGGGGAAGATATTGAGCGGATAGCGCGCCAGTTCCCAGAAGCCGAAGAAGATCGCGAACAGGTGCCGCGAGCGGACCCAGACAAGGGCGGTGGCGCCGATCATGGTCATGAGCGCGGCCGTGAGCATGGCGGCGCTGATTAGGGCGGCGGCGAAATAGGCGATGAGGCCGGGGCTCCAGTCGAGCCCGAGGCTGCCCAGCGACCAGGTCATGAGCGCAATGGCGAGGCCTATGTGGCCGGCATATTCGATATTGAGGCCGGAAAAGGCGAGGAAGGTCCAGGGGCCGATGGGCTTGACGAGAATGGCGTCGAAGGTGCCGAGCCGGACTTTCTCCTCCATGTCGCGGAACTGCACGAAACTGAGCGAGGCGCCCAGGGCATAGGCGAGAAGGTGGAAGGCCAGCAGCAGGGCCATCTCGGTCCAGTTCCATCCGCCCAGGTTTTCGAAGCGGGTGATGATCAGGGCAATGGAGGCATAGGTGCCGGCATAGCCAATGGCCTGGGCCACCCAGCCGATGAAGAGCGCGCCGCGATACTGCATATGCGTGCGTACATGGATGCCGACGAGATGGGGCAGGACGCGCAGATAGTGGAGCATGTTCAGCCTCCCTGCACGATGAGCCGATGGCGGGCGCGGGACCAGAGCCAGGCGAGGAAGCCGCCCAGCACGACCAGCCAGACAAGGCCCAGCCCCAGATGCAGGAGCGCCGCGGGAAGGTCGAGTTTTCCCAGATAGACCGCGCTGGGATAATAGCTGACCCAGGCAAAGGGGAGCTTGCCGAGGACGGCAGCCAGTGGCGCCGGCATGAACCAGAGCGGCACGATGGCGCCGGAGGCGACGGCCATGATGCCGCGCAGGAACCAGTCGAGCGCGAAGGCCGTAAGAACCCAGAAGGCCAAGAGGCCGATGATCGTTGCGATCAGGAACAGCATGACCCAGGAGATCGCCCAATAGAGAAGAAACAGCATCGCATGGGCGGCGCCGGCAGGCGGCAGCAGGCCGACGGTCAGGGCGACGATGACGAGGACCGGCAGGGTGATGGTGAGCTGCTCGAAGGCGCTGTTGCCCAATTGGTTGAACAGCAGCAATCCGGGATAGTGCAGCGGCTTGAGCAGGTAAGCGGTGACATTGCCGGTGCGAATGGCCTCGCCGACATCGCGGATGAAGGGTGTGGTGTTCCAATGCAGCAAGGGGCCGGCGATCAGCACATAGGTGACCATGTCGGGCAGCGTGACCCCATCGACACTGCCGGTGCTGGCGAAGGCCGCGGTCCAGACGGCGATGAAGGCGAAGGTCGCCACCAGTTCACCGAACACGCCCGACCAGACCTGATTGCGATAGGCCAGCCGGGACTGGAATGCAGTGGCGGTGAAGGCGGGATAGGCGCTCAGTCTCATGACGCCGGCCCGGCGAGGTTCGGCTTGTTCTGGTAGAAGGTGCGGATGACCTCCTCGATGTCGGGCTCTTCAAGCTTGACGTCCTGCAGACCGTGTCCGCGGCCGACTTCGTTGAGGACGTCGATAAGCGAGACGGCTTCGTCCTCCAGGATGAAGTGTTTGGCCGCGCCGTCATCGGCCGCCAGGGTGGCGGTGGTCAGCGTGATCGGGCCGGGATCGGTGGCGAATTCCAGTGTCAGGCGGCGGCGCGAGCCGAGGCTGGCGCGCAGACGTTTCAACTCGCCGTCGAACAGCAGCTTGCCATCGTCGACCATGATGAGGCGGGGGCAGATTTCCTCGATGTCCACGAGGTCGTGAGTGGTGAGGATGATGGTGGTGCCGCGGTCGCGATTGATCTCGGAGAGAAATTTTCGCACCGCATCCTTGGCGACCACGTCGAGACCGATCGTAGGTTCGTCGAGAAACAGGATTTTTGGGTCGTGCAGCAGCGCCATGGCGATCTCGGCGCGCATGCGCTGGCCGAGGCTGAGCTGGCGCACGGGGCGATCGAGAAAGGATGCCATGTCCAGCATGGTGGTGAGATAGGCGAGGTTGTCGCCGAAGCGGGCCTCGGGGATGTCGTAGATGTGGCGATTGAGATCGTAGCTGTCGCGCACCGGCAGGTCCCACCAGAGCTGGCTGCGCTGGCCGAAAACGACACCGATCTCGGCGGCATTGGTCATGCGATGGGCATGTGGTTCACGGCCCAGGACCGAGAGCGTGCCGGCACTGGGGGTGAGGATGCCGGTCATCATCTTGATCATGGTCGATTTGCCAGCGCCATTGGGGCCGAGATAGCCGACGGCCTCGCCCGGCTCAATGGCAAAGGAAACGCCGGCGACGGCGCGGATTTCCGTATAGTCGCGCGAGAACAGGCTCTTTATGGCGCCGCCGAAGCCGGACTGGCGCTTGAGCTGGCGAAAGGTCTTGCCCACGCCAGCGGCTGAGATGATCGGTGCCATCGGTGGCGCTCCCCTTGGGACAGGGAAGCTAGCCGATTCTTCGTTATGTGTGCGGCTTTACGCTCAGCCGGCCATGTTGAACTGCTGGAGCTGCAGGATGGTCACCTCGCCGTCCCATTCGGGCCAGTACTTCCGGTGCAGGTCGACAAAGCGCTCCGTCCAGTTGACGATTTCGGCGTCGCTGTCGAGCTCGTAGACCGCGTAGCCGCCGACCATTTCCTTGGCCTCGGCAAAGGGACCATCGGTGACCATCTGGCCCTTGCGGGTGGTGACGGTGCCGGCCAGAGCCATGCCGCCGGTCTCGGTCATCTTGGCGCCGGCCTCCATGCCGAGCTGGACGATCGCGCCCATCAGTTCGGCAGGCGGATTGGTGGCCACTTCGGGATTGAGCGTCTTGACCATGGTGATGAATTTCATCGGTATCTCTCCTGTGGGGGATGCCAGAGCGACGAACGAGACCTGGCAGGTTCGACACTTTTTCGATGGTGGACGAAGGATCGTTAGAGCCAGCCGCTTTTGCGCAGGCGATAGTAGAGGGTGAGGCAGATGGTGGTGACGGCCCCGAGAACAACGACGTAGCCGTATTGCCACTTGAGCTCGGGCATGAACTCGAAATTCATGCCGTAGATGCCGGCGACGGCGGTGGGGACAGCCAGAATGGCCGCCCAGGCGGCGAGGCGGCGCGAAATGTGGGTCTGCTGCACTTGCCCCGCCATCATCGAGGCTTCAAAGGCGAAGGCCAGCACTTCGCGCAGAGCGTCGATCTCGTCCTGGACACGATGGATATGGTCGGTGACGTCGCGGAAGAGGGGTTGCATGGAGGCTTCGATGGGCCGGACTTCGACCCGCTGCACCCGGCGGCAGACGTCGACCAGGGCCGAAGCGGCGTTGCGCAGGCGCAGTAGGTCGCGACGCAGCATGTAGAGGCGCATGACCTCGGACTGGCCCAGTTCACCGGCCACGACCTTGTCTTCCACCTCTTCGACTTCGGCGTTCACCGTTTCGAGCACCGGCATGTAGTTGTCGACGATGAAGTCGAGCAGGGCATAGAGGATGTAGTCCTCGCCATGCGACAGGACCGTGGGGCAGGATTCAGCGCGCTGGCGCACGGGGGCATAGGAAGTCGAGGCGCCATGCCGGACCGAGACGATGTAGCCCTTGCCCACGAAGATATGCGTTTCGCCGAAGCTGATGCGGCCATCGACCATGTGGGCGGTGCGCGCCACAATGAAGACGCAGTCGCCATATTGCTCGAGTTTGGGCCGCTGATGAGCCTTGCGGGCATCCTCGATGGCCAGTTCATGCAGGCCGAACTGCCTCTGAACACGGGCAAGAAGTGCTTCGCTGGGTTCCAGAAGGCCGATCCAGACGACGTGGCCGGGGCGGGTCGCCCAAGCGCCGGCGTCATCAACATCGATATCGGCCAGGCGCTGGCCATTGGCGTAGACACTGGCGGCAACGACTCCGGGTTCGAGCGCGGGCCGATCCTCGACAGGAACTGCATGCAACATCGTGACCTCCTCCCCTGGAGCGGAGAGAGTGTAGGCCTTTCAATGCGCTAGAGCCAGCCCGGCATCAGCCGCTGCGGTTGAAATGATCGTAGATCAGCTGCGCCATGGCCTTGGAGATCGTCGGCACGGCTTCGAGGTCGGCGAGGGAGGCGCGGGAGACGGCCTTGGCGGAGCCGAAATGGTGGAGCAGGGCGCGCTTGCGGGCCGGGCCGATGCCCTCGATCTCGTCGAGCGGATTCTTGACCACGTCCTTTTTGCGGCGGGCGCGGTGGGTGCCGATGGCGAAGCGGTGGGCTTCGTCGCGCAGGCGCTGGACATAGTAGAGAACAGGATCGCGGTGCGGCAGCATGAAGGCGTCCTTGCCTTCCATGAAGAACTTTTCGCGGCCCGCGTCGCGCTCTTCACCCTTGGCGATGCCGATGAAGGTCACTTCGCGTGGCAGGTTCAGTTCGGCAATGACCTCGCGCACGGCATTGAGCTGGCCGGCGCCCCCGTCGATGAAAACCACGTCGGGCCAATCGGGCATGCCGGTCTGCTCGTCTTCGGCGTCGGTTTCGCTTTCGGTGGCGAGGCGCGAGAAGCGGCGCGTCAGCACTTCGCGCATCATGCCGAAATCGTCGCCGGCGGAGATGTCCGACTTGATGTTGAAGGTGCGGTAGTGCTTCTTGGAGAAGCCTTCCTCGCCCGCAACGACCATGGCGCCGACCATGTTGGTGCCGGAAATGTGCGAGTTGTCATAGACCTCGATGCGGCGCGGCACGTCTTCGAGGCCGAAGGTCTCGGCCACGCCTTCAAGCAGGGTGCGGTTGGACGCGCCTTCGGCCAGCTGGCGACCAAGGGCTTCGCGGGCGTTGTTGAGGGCGTGATTGACCAAGTCGCGCTTTTCGCCGCGCTGGGGCACCTCGATGCGGACCTTGCGACCTGCGCGCGAGGAGAGCGCTTCCTCGATCAGCGTCGGTTCGGTCATCTCGTGGCTCAGGAGAACGAGCCTGGGCGGCGTGCGATCCTCGTAGAACTGCACGATGAAGGCCTCGAGCACTTCGGCATCGGTGAGACTGTCATCGGCCTTGGGGCGGAAGGCATGATTGCCCCAGTTCTGGAAGGCTCGGAAGAAGAAGACCTGTACGCAGAACTGCCCGCCCTCGTGGTGGATGGCGAAGACGTCGGCTTCTTCCACCGAGCGGGCCGTTGCGTCACCCTGGGACTGGACAAGGGCCAGAGCAGAGAGACGGTCGCGGATCAGGGCGGCGCGCTCGAAATCGAGGTCCTCGGCGGCCTTGTTCATGTCGGCCTGGAGATGACTGCGCACGGCGTCGGATTTTCCAGACAGAAACTGGCGGGCGTCTTCGACCAGCTCGGCATAGCCTTCCAGGCTGATCTCGCGGGTGCAGGGACCGGCGCAGCGCTTGATCTGGTATTGCAGGCACGGGCGGGTGCGGGCGGCGTAGAAGCTGTCCGAGCAATTGCGCAAGAGGAAGGCCTTTTGCAGGCTGGCAATGGTGCGGCTGACGGCGACCGCAGAGGCAAAGGGGCCGAAATAGTGGCCCTGGCGCCGGCGCGAGCCGCGATGCTTGGTGAGTTCGGGTGCCTCGTGGTCGGTGGCGATCAGGATATAGGGAAAGCTCTTGTCGTCGCGCAGCAGGACGTTGAAGCGCGGCTTCATCCGCTTGATGAGGTTGGCTTCGAGCAGCAGCGCTTCGGATTCGGTCTCGGTGCGCACGAATTCCATTGAGACGGTCGCGGCGATCATGCGCTGGATGCGGACCGGCAGGCCCTCAGGGCGGGTGTAATTGGTGACACGCGCCTTGAGGCTGCGCGCCTTGCCCACATAGATCACGCCACCTTCGGCATCGAGCATACGATAGACGCCGGGGGCCGCGGGGAGGGTGCGGACGAAAGCGCGGATGACCTCCGGGCCGGAGGGGGGCGAGGCGGTGGTCTCGGTCATGATCGTGGCGTGGGCCCGCGACGGGCGGGGTAGCTCAGATGCTGGCCGCCATCGAGAGCCAGCATCTGGCCTGTGAAGGAGGGCATTGAAAGGATGTTGAGGACCCCCTGGGCGATGGCCTCGGGGTCGGCATGCCGCTTGAGCGGCAGGTTGTCGACAGATTGATCGAACTCGGCCTGAGACTGGCGCGCATGGGGCAGGACCGGGCCGGGGCCGATGGCATTGACGCGGATGGCCGGCGCCAGCGATTGCGCCAGCGTCTGGGTGGCGGTCCAGAGGGCGGCCTTGGAGAGAAAATAGCTGAAATAAGCCGGGCTTGGGCTCAGCACGCGCTCGTCGATGATATTGACGATATTGCCGTTGACGTTGGCCGGAAGCTGGGCGGCGAAGTCGCGGGCAAGAAAGACCGGCGCTTCGGCGTGCACGGCGAAGTGCGCGTCCCACAGGGTTTCGTCGATATCCTGGGCGCTATCCGGTTCGAAAGTCGAGGCGTTGTTGACAAGGACGGTGAGCGGGCCGAGCAGTGCCGCGGCGCGCGCGACCAGCGTCCTGCGCTGGGCCCGGCTCGCCAGATCTGCCTTCAGGATTTCGGCCCGGCCTCCCTCGGCGCGGATGCGAGACCGCAGTGCCCGGGCGCCTTCGGCATCCGAACGATAGTGGATAATGACACCGTGGCCCGCCCGTGCGAGCGCCGATGCGATCGCCGCGCCGATGCGGTCGCCAGCCCCGGTGACGAGGGCGACCGAAGCGGGCCGATTCGAAAGGGATTTGTTCGTCTTGGACATCGGGCGGACCATAGGCCGGAACGGGGGGCGGCATCAATCAGGCTTGCGTGATAGCCGGGCATAGGCGAGCGGGTTGACAGTCCCTGGCAGCAGGCTTTGGGGCTTTGCCCCACCCCGAAACAAGCGTAGCCTGACAGCGTTGCGGAGCGGGAGGTTCCGCACAAAAAGAAGGGGGACTAGCATGGACGTCATCGTGCCCATTCTGGTGCAGTTGATCGCCGGCGGCGCCGGAGGCAACGTCATCGGCCAATTGGCAAAGCAGCTCAATCTCGGAACAGCCGGCAATTCGCTTGTCGGTGCGATTGGGGGGCTTGCCGGAACCTGGCTTGCCGGCATGATTCCCGGACTGGATTCACTGGTGGGTGCAGCCACCGGTGCGGCTGGTTCGGCAGGATCTCTCGACCTGGGGGCCTTGGCCGGCCAGGGAGCGACCGGCCTGATTGGCGGCGGCTTGCTGACCGCCATTGCCGGCCTGATCAAGTCCGCCATGTCAAAAAGCTGAGCGGTCGAAGGCCCGATTTTCAAACCGGGCGCGTTCGCATAGGTTTGAGGCGCCCCGCCAGGTTTGCGGGGCGTTTCGATTCGAGTGTTTCCATGTCCGCGATTGCCGGTGCTTCGCGTCCCGACCAGGTCGGGCGCGCCATCATACTCACCCTGATCACCATCGGCGTTTTCGGCGTTCAGGACGCCATCGCCAAGATACTGGTGCAGGACTATTCGCCGTTTCAGATCACCATGATGCGCTATTGGGGCTTTGCGGCCTTCGCGCTGTTCCTGGTGGCGCGGCAGGCGCCATTGCGCCAGGCCCTGCGATCACGCACGCCCAGGCTGCAGATCCTGCGCGGCGTGCTGCTGATGGCCGATATCTGGTTTTTCGCGCTGGCGCTGAAATCGGTGCCGCTGGGGGAATTGCAGGCCATTGTCATCGTCTATCCGCTGCTGGTGACGGTGTTTGCCATTCCCATCCTGGGCGAACAGGTCGGCGTGTTCCGCTTTGCCGCAGTGCTGGCGGGATTTGTCGGTGCGCTGATCATAATGCGGCCAGGGGGCGTGCCGCTCGACTGGGGCGTCGGCTTTGCGCTGGCTTCGGCCTCGCTCTATGCGCTTTATATCGTCGTGACCCGGAAGGTGGCGGCCATCGACAGCGCGGCGACCAGCATGACCTATGCGGCGCTGGTTGGCCTGGTCCTTTCGGGCGGTGTCGGCGTGTTCTTCTGGCAACCCATGGGGTGGGGTGATTTCGCCCTGGTCGTGATGGTGATGGCGACCACCTGCGCCGGCCACGGGCTGATGACGATCGCATTGACCATGGCCCCGGCCAGCGTCCTGCAGCCGTTCAACTATTTCTCACTGCCCTGGGCCATCGTGCTCAGCATTGTGGTTTTCGGGCAATGGATTGATCCGGTATCCCTGTTCGGTGCCGGCGTCATTGTGGCGGCGGGACTGGTGGTGATGGCCCGCGAGCGCAGTAGGCGCGTGCCCAAGGTTGCCGAAGAAGCAATACCCGGCGGCGAGCTGGGCAGCTGACAGAACGATGAAAAACGCCGCCCCGAAGGGCGGCGTTTGCTGAATGGTCGGCGCTCAGTTGCCGATGCAGAAATAGCCGTTGGGGCCGTTGAAGCAGATGCTGCCGTGCGAATTGCCGGGATAGTTCGGCCGCGGGCGGGGGTGCGGATCCCAATGCGGCGGGCGTGGCGGGTTCGGGTCCCAATGTGGGGGACGAGGCGGGCGCGGGCGGTTCCAGCCATCGTCCCATCCGTGATCCCAGTCGTCGTCCCAGCTGGGGCGGCCGCTGCGCAGATAATTGGCCGAGACCCAGCCATCCGGACCGCGCTTTTCCACGAAGCACCAGCTGCCGCGGCAATATTGCACGTCGACAACTTCCCCGCGGCGCAGGGTATCGACCACGCGGAAGCCGGTGCCGGGGCCGGAGCGCACATTGACATTGCCGGAGGCAACGGCCGGCGCAGCCGAGGCGGCCATGGTGGTGGCGATGACGGCCATGGTCGCAAGGCCGGCGGTGATGAGTTTTTTCCTGAGGGTCATGGGAGAGGTCCTTTCCCTATGGGTGGCATCGATGCCTTGACCCCACAAAAGCGCATTGCGCATGAACCCAAGCTGAACAGAACCTTAAGGAAAGCGGCCGTGTGATCAGAAGCGCAGCAGGTCCACGAAGCGGCCGAGCGCTTCGGCAAACTTCTTGCGCTGCTTGGGCTTGAGCTCACCCATCAGGGCCTCTTCGAGCTGCGCCCAGTGATCCGCGAGGGCGTTGCGGATGCGCACCCCTCGTTCGGTCAGTGCCAGGCCCGGTTCGAGTTCGGGGCCGACGGCCTGGCGGGTGATGAAATCGCGGCTGGCCAGGCGTTCGATGCGGGCGGACAGCATGTCTGCAGTCAGTCCCAGTTCCTCGGCCAACTCGGCCTCGGTGGTGCCGGAACGACCGAGCACGAACAGCACCGCATCGTCGCCCGGTTCGAGACCCTTCTCGACCACGGGCACCAGCAGCGCCTTGTGCGCGAGTTGACCGGCTTCGATGAGCCGATAGAGCGCGGAGCGGGAAGAGGGTCTGGACATAGGCGGGAAAATAGTCCGATCTCCTTGTCGCCGTCGATTGGGCATCCATCCTATCGTTAATCGCTCAACGACCAAGGGGCGTTGTTGTTCACCCGGTGCAGATGAGTTATGCGTCCATGGCCCCATATCGGGCGGTCCGTCGTGCGTCATCGGACGGCGGGGTGCCTTGTCTCAGACCCGTTTCCGAAGTGAAGGTGGACCTCACTTTTGCCGGAAGCGCTCCGGATCGAACGGACCCGTCATGACGCAGGATATTTCCCGCATCCGTGCCTTTGTGCAGGTGTTCGATGCTGGCGGCTTTTCCGCCGCGGCGCGCCAGCATGGCCGCTCGAAGGCGCTGCTCAGCAAATATGTCACGGACCTCGAGGACTATCTGGGGGTCCGGCTGATGAACCGCACCACGCGGCGGCTGAGCCTGACCGAGGCGGGTGAGGCCTATTACCGCGAAGCATCGAGCCTGTTGCAGCAACTTGACGATCTCGATGCCACTATTGCGGACCAGCAGACCGAGCCGCGGGGCATGCTCAGAGTGTCCGCCCCGCGCAATTTTGGCGAGAGCACGCTGGCACCGGCCATCTTCGCATACCTGGCCAAATATCCCAGGGTAACGCTCGATCTCAGGCTCGAAGACCGCTATGTGGACCTCGTGGACGAGGGGATCGATGTGGCGCTGCGCATATCGACGCTCGCCGATTCCTCGCTGATTGCCCGCAAGATCGCCGATATGCACGTGGTCGTGGGCGGTGCACCGTCGCTGATCAGCCGAGTCGGGACGCCCCGGCACCCAGAGGATCTGCGCCATCTGCCCTGCATCGTCGATGTGAACCTGCAGGGGCAGTCGAACTGGCGCTTCACCGAGGAGGGCAAGACCATCTCGGTACCCGTGGGCGGGCCGTTGCGCGTCAATTCGCCCCTGGCAGCGCGCACGGCAGCCATCATGGGTCTTGGATTTGTCGTATTGCCCTCCTATCTGGCCGAGCCGGCGGTCATTCGGGGCGAGCTTGTGCCTGTGCTGGCGAATTACCTGCCGACCGGGCAGACGCTTCAGGCCGTCTATCCGCATCGGCGGCACCTGGCCGGCAAGGTGCGGGCGTTGATCGATCATCTGGTGGAGTGGTTTGCCACCCATCCCATCCACTAGGGGCAGGACGTGAACAGGTTTTCGGGGTGGTTGATCGGTGCGGCGCTCGGCCTGGTCGGGCTTGCCCAGCCCGCATTGGCGCATCCCCATATCCTGATCGATGCCAGCACGACGATCACCTTCGATGATGCCGGACGGGTCGCAGCACTGCACCATAGCTGGACATTCGATACCGCCTTTTCGGTGTGGATGGTGCAGGGGCTCGACACCAATGGCGATGGCGAGGTCAGCCCGGACGAGATGCAGGAGCTGGCGGACGAGAACACTACCAGCCTCGCCGATTTCGGCTTCTATACCTATGCCGGCGATGCCATGGCGTTCGAGGCAGTCGGAGACCAGGGCATGGTCTATCGCGACAACCGGGTAACGCTGGATTTCTCGATTGCGGCCAAGACCCCGCAGGCGTCTGGCGAGCGCTTCGAACTGGGCGTCTATGACCCAGAATACTACGTCGCCATCACCGTCAATTCCCCGGCCGACGTGATCCTCGAGAACGCTCCGCCGGGGTGCTCGGTGGTGCTGGAGCCGCCGGTGCCCATGTCGCCCGAGGTCGAGCGGCGTCTCTATGAACTGGGACCTGAAGTGCTCGAACTGCCGCCGGACCTGGCAGCGGCGATGCGCGGAACGCAGGGCCTGGTGGTGGTCTCTTGCGGGGCGACAGCGCCCGCTGCCACGGCGATGGACGCGGTCAATCAGGTGGCCGCGGCGCGTCCTGCTGCCCCGTTCGGTGGGCCGCCACCCGAAGTGGGCATCACCCTGCCGCGCACCGGCTTTTTTGGCTGGCTGCAGCAACAGCAGCGCGATTTCTATGCAGCGTTGACGGCATCGCTCGATGCCTTGCGCACGGACTGGACGGCCTTCTGGGTGCTGGGAGGGCTGAGCTTTCTCTACGGTATCCTGCACGCGGCCGGCCCCGGCCATGGCAAGGTTGTCATTTCCTCCTATGTGCTGGCCAATGAAAGCCAATTGCGGCGCGGGGTCGCCCTCAGTGCGCTCTCGGCGCTGGTGCAGTCGCTGGTCGCCATCGGTTTCGTGCTGGTGCTGGCGGGTGCGCTGAACCTGACGAGCGCGGCACTGGGGGAGGCGGCGCATTGGGTGGGCGTCATCTCCTATGGCATGGTGGCGCTGCTGGGCCTGTGGCTGGTGCTGCGCAAGCTGTTCGGCTGGGGGCATCACCACCACCATGACGACATGGCGCACAAGGCGCATGCCCATCTGCACGCGGACCATGATCATGGGCATGAGCATCATGAGCATGAACACCATTCCGATCATGGACCTTCCGTTTCCCACGCTCATGGCCATGACCATCATGGGCACGAACGCAGCATGCACCACGCGGTGGGGCCCGGGGATATCCGCGGCGGCTGGCGCGAGCAGCTGGGGGTGGTGCTGGCGGTCGGGATGCGACCGTGCTCGGGGGCGCTGATCGTCCTGGTCTTTGCCCTGTCGCAGGGATTGCTGGCCGCCGGCATCGTGGCGGTGCTGCTGATGGGGCTGGGCACCGCGATCACCGTGGCGACGCTGGCGACCATCGCAGTGGGCGCCAAGGGCCTGGCGCGACGGATCGGCGGGGCCGACAGTGCGATGGCCGGCGCCGTCGTCTGGTGGGCCGAACTGGGCGGCGCGGCGGCGGTTCTGGGCTTCGGCATAGTGCTGCTGATCGCCAGCTTCTGATCCGGATCACCCCGATCAGCGCGACCCATCGCCGCTTTGCGTTGGGTCTGCAAATCAGTAAGGTGCCGCCAAACTGGAACATTTCCAAACTGGCCCCCGATGTCCGCTGTGCTTCCCCCCGACCATCCGCCCGTGCCCCAGCAGAAGATCGGCGTGTTGCTGCTCAATCTGGGGACGCCCGACGCCACCGATTATTGGAGCGTGCGGCGCTATCTCAAGGAATTCCTCTCCGACCCGCGGGTGATCGAGACCAACAAGTTCATCTGGTGGCCGATCCTCAACCTCGTCATTCTCTCCTTCCGGCCGCAGAAGAGCGGGCATGCCTATGCCCAGATCTGGGACAGGGAGAAGAATGAAAGCCCGCTCAGGGTCATCACCCGGGAGCAGACGGAAAATCTAGCAGAGCGGCTCAAGGGCGAGGATATCGTGGTGGAATTCGCCATGCGCTATGGCAATCCGTCCACCCAGAGCGTGCTCGAAAAGATGCAGAAGGCGGGGTGCCAGCGCATCCTCCTGGTGCCGCTCTATCCGCAATATTCGGCGACGACGACGGCGACGGCCAATGACAAGGCCTTCGATGCGCTCAAATCCATGCGCTGGCAGCCGGCGGTGCGGACGGCGCCGGCCTATTTCGACGACCCGGCCTATATCAAGGCGCTGGGCGACTCGATCCGCGATGGTGTCGCCGCGCTCGATTTCGAGCCGGACCTGGTGATCACCTCCTATCACGGCATGCCGGTGGAGTATCTGCAGAAGGGCGATCCGTACCATTGCCAGTGCTTCAAGACCACGCGGCTGCTGCGCGACTATCTGGGCTGGGACAAGGACCGGCTGATGGTCACCTTCCAGAGCCGGTTTGGACCGACCGAATGGCTGCAGCCCTATACCGACAAGACGCTGGAAGCCCTGCCGGGCAAGGGCGTCAAGAAGGTGGCCATCCTGGCGCCGGCCTTCCATGCCGACTGTATCGAGACGCTGGAAGAGATCGCCATGGGCGGCAAGGATAGCTTCATGGAAGCGGGCGGGGAGAAGTTCGCCTATATTCCCTGCCTCAATGCCTCGCCCGGCGGCATGGATTTTGTCGAGACCATGGTGCGGCGCGAGCTGAGCGGGTGGCTCTGACACCTCTCCCCCAGAGGGAGAGGTGAAGCGCGTTACCACCCCGGGCCGACAAAGTCCGGCGGGGTGACGTTGACCAGGCCCCGGCCGACGATATAGCTGCGCTCGACCCAGCCATAATCGGGGATGCGGCACCATTGGGTGGCGCCATTGGGCCAGAGCGGGTGGCCGGCATCGCCGATCCAGCTGCCCCGGTCGCTGTCGCTATCGGTCTGGGTGCAATAGTCGATGGGGATTTCCTCGCCCTCGCGCACATAGCCGAGGATCTCGAAGCGGTCATCGGGCCCGGCATGGACGGGAATGGTGCCGCCCGAGACGCGGGCCGTGACGGTGAGCGCCAGAGCGGGCGCGGCAAGGGTGGCGGCGGCAAGGGCGGCGATGGCAAGGCGGGCGAGGGCGCGCATTTGGGCCTCCTGGGTGGTTTTCTCCCGCATGCCGGATGGGTGTGGCCTTTGCAAGGCGACCCGGAGCCGTGGCTATGGCCACAGGGGCCTTGCGGGCACGGGTAAGCGCCGGCCGGCGTGATCGCCTCCGGTTGCGAGATGGACGGTCCCGAGGGGCGTGCGTCTCAGTAAGTTCTAGTAGATAGAGACGTCGCCGCCTCGGGACACCGGTTTTTCGTAGAGGACTCCGGTCCCCATTGACCGCTCGTCGCAGGGTGACCGTTTCCTGGACGCGCAACTGGAGCGACCCAGTTACGCCCGGCTCCCCCCGCAAAGTTCGCTGCAGTTCGTCCGCGCGGGAGTGATGGGGGCAGTATGCGGGCGGATTTGGACCCGGGGATATCTTTTTGCTGGGGCGCGGATAGTATCGGCCCGAAGGCGTGGGAGGCGCAATTGGGACAACACTCTGCTGCATATGCCTTGGGACTGCTGCTGGCGCTGACGGGCGCGGCCGGGGCGCAGGAGCCGGAGAAAATGCCGCTGGGCTGGTTTCTCGAAGAGTTCGAAAGCGCGGGCCTGACCGATATCTATCTCTACTGGCTGGATCCGGCGGCGGGTGGGCCGCTGCTGCAAGTCTCCTGCCAGGAAAAATGGCCCGACGTCGTGGTCAGCGCCTATATGGACGCGCCGGCGAACGCGCCGAAATCAGTTGAGCTGGTCGATGGCGACACGCGGCAGGGGCTGGATTTCGTCAGCAGCGGCACTGTGGACGGGCGTTATTCAGCCGGAGGCGTCACCCGGTTCACGCCGGAGGTGATGGATATCCTGTCCGGGCAGTTTTCGGTGGCGGTCGATGGCGTGGAGCAGGGGCGCTATTCCACCAAGGGCGCGGCGGACATGTTCGAGCGACTGTTTGAAGCCTGTCCAGTCAATGGGGACGGGACCTAGGGGCGCTGCCTTGAGTTGACCCCCAACTCTTCTCCTCCCCCTGACAGGGGGAGGCCGGGTGGGGGTTCTAGTACCGCACCCCGCGCTTTGCCACGATCTGCGCGATCTTCGAGCCGGGCCATAGGCGAATTCGCTCCGGTGGAGCGAATTCAGGTGAGAAGGCCATGAGCGCTAGGCTCGAATGGTGCGGGCCACGCACGCGATGCAACTCCCTCCCCCTCGCGGGGAGGGTTGGGGTGGGGGGCGGCGCACCCGATGGTCCGACGAGACTACCAGTGCGCGGCGCACCCCCGCCTAGCTGCGCTAAGGCCTGGCGGCCAAGCTTTGCTCCGCCATTCGCGCATAGCGCTCGTGGCCTTCTCGTTTCAAATCTCTCCACAGGAGAGATTTGTCCTTCGGAATGCCTCGAAGCCCGTCAAGGGGGAGGTGACGAAGGAGCTGCAGCCTCAACCCTCAAAACACCGGCCAATGCCTCAGCCATTCGCGCATAGCGCTCATGGCCTTCTGGTCTTGGAAAGCTCCACCGGAGCTTTCCATCCGGCTAAGCCGGACCGCCTGCGAAGCCCCAAGGCGGCACATAGGTGTCGTCATCATCAAGCGGTGGGCCGCCGTTGGAGAGGAGCGCGGTGGTCATGTGGGGAGTGTGGAGTTGGGCGGGCGGGGTGTCCAACGAAGGGTTTTTATTGGGGGGATTGGGTGGAGTGATCTGTATCGCACACCGCTAAGATGTCCTAAATGCCTCCAGTTTATCCAGAAGCTCGTACATTTCCGCAGGAAATTCCGTCTTTTGGAACGAAGTTACTAGTCTGTGATCTGTAAGGCTAACAGAGTACTTGTCTGTGATAGCGGCCCTCATAGACGCAATCACCCGTTTCCCTGGTACAACTGTGTATCGAGTGTCTATGTTCTGCCATTTCTCATTGAACAATTCACTCGCTTCCTCGGCCAGCGTTGCGAGATTTTTGGGTGTGCTCCGGAAGAACTCTTGCCTCTTGGCGATAAACTGTGAGCGCAAACCATTCTCCAACGGTTCAGTAACATCTCTAAAAATTTGCTCAGCTGACCATTCGATGCTCGTCTCCGTTCCGTTCCGAGTATCCTTTTCTCTGACTGCGGAGCCGAGTGCTCGCTCTATCACCGTAGGGACTAGGAGGTAGTTCTCGATCTCCTTGCACTTGTGGATGTGCCAGTGGCTAATATGCTTTCCAAGTTCTCCTTCCACGTGCGCTACTTCTTCGTCGCACCAGTAGTCGCGGTCGAAAATGGCGGCAACTTTAAGGTCAAACCCAAACGCATCCTGAAATGACGCAGCTAGGCTGCGAACTCGCTGCCAGCCCGAGAAACCTCCAGATTCCAAAGTGGTGAAAGCCGTACCAGAAGCGATCTGCTCGTAGCCCATCACACGTGCAAATCGCCTAATTAGCCGGAAATCTGTCTCTCCCTCAGTGAACAGTATCCGCCGGTTCTGCGCCAGACGAGTCAGCGTGATGTTCTGGATGGAGCCTACCGAGTCCAAAGCGGACTGAACGCCCTCTACATCCTTGATCCTCTCCGCGGTCTTCTTTTTCTTGTCTATCAGCAGTATTTCGGATGGATCAGCTTCGCTCATAATTTCTGTAGAATGCGTGGCCAGAATTATATCGGGGCCAATGTCTCTCAGTATAGAGAGAAGTTGTCTCTGAACATCTGGATGCAGATAGAGTTCTGGCTCATCTACAATCAGAATTGAAGAGGAAGGGGACCTTACGACATGGGTTAGAAGCTGAAGCCAAATTTGGAAGCCAAATCCCGACCAATATAGTTCTCTGTCCTTCCTATTCTCCTTACAGAACATTGCCACTATGTCATCGATTTCCTCGGGTCTCCCTACCTCCATCCCGGGCCAAGTCAGGCTGACAAGTTCAGAAAATTCATCGAATCCTTCAGGATTGTGGAGCCAGTAGTTTCTGAAATTGCGGGATGCCCTTGTTGTTAGCAGATTCTTCCTCACTGTTTCTTCGCTGACCTTGGCCTCTCGATGCTCAAGGGGCCCAAGGATGGGAACTACTCTTACGTCGATGCCAAGTTTCTTGATCTCCTGCGGAGTTCTCAAGTAGTGGCCGTCTCTGAGACCAAATACAAAACACCCGCCATCGGCGGGAAAAAATAGCGTGATCAACAGGTTTTCCGAGGCGCGAAACTCCACCGTTGTTGGAATTTCTGCGTAGTTGGTATGAATGTTCTCTGATGAGATCGGAAGGGCATCGTCCGGAATGCGCCAACCTGGGACGTACCCTGAAGGACCCAAAATCGATCCGGCCTTCTTCGATCGCATTTGCCTCAGTCCTTGGGACAAGACGCGGAATGCACCTATTATAGTCGACTTGCCATTGTTATTCGCCCCGACAAGTATGTTCATGTGACTTAGTCGGATGGTGAATTCGTCTAGTGCTTTGTACCCAGAGAATTTTACCGACAGAAACTTCACCATTTGGCGGCCCTGGATCATTCATCTGCCGGCAAAGTTGCGGCGATTCGCTAAAAACGGCAAAGGGATGCGACAGCAAATATAGCGCAATCAAACCTCAGGCCCGTTCGGGATCAATCTTGAGATCTTAGGATGGGCCCCGGCTTTCGCCGGGGTGACAATCGAGCGGGCTGGGGACGCGGTGGCTAGCGCCCTCCTTCGACGAGCTCAGGACGGTTCGAGGCTTCGCTGCGCTGCGCACCTCACCATGAGGGCTGCGGGAGGGGTGCGCGCGGAGCTTTTGGTTCTGGCTTCCCTCCCCCTTGAGGGGAGGGCAAGCAGAGCTTGGGTCCGACAGGACCTTAGCGGCGCTCGGGTGGGGGTATCAGCGCCTCCGGCAACCATCGAGACTTGCAGCACAATCCGACACCCCCACCCTAGTTGCGCTAGGCTGCTCCGCAGCCAGCTTCACTACCCTCCCCTCAAGGGGGAGGGTAGTGAAGGGCCGACATTCTCGCGCAAGTCACGCGCTCTATATGAACAGCCCCATCGAGGGGGAGGGTGGGCAGGTCAGGACACTTCCGGTCATTCGCGCATAGCGCTCAAGGCCTCGCGCACTCAAATCTCTCCATCGGAGAGATTTGCCCGACGCTATGTTGGAATCGGATGCTACCAGCATACACCGGCTGTCACCCCGGCGAAGGCCGGGATCCATCTTGAGGTCTCGTTCCAGGCAATTATCTCAGGATGGGTCCCCGACTTTCGCCGGGGTGACAATCGAGTGTGCTGGGGAGGCGGTGGCCACCGCCCTCGCGGTTCGAGGCTCCGCTGCGCTGTGCGCCTCACCATGAGGGCTGCGGGGGGGCGCACGCGGAACTTTCGGTTCTGGCTTCCCTCCCCCTTGAGGGGAGGGCAAGCAGAGCTTAGGTCCGGCAGGACCTTAGCGGCGCTCGGGTGGGGGTGTCAGCGCTCTCGGCAAACTCCGCATTTGCAGCATAATCCGACACCCCCACCCTAGTTGCGCTAGGCTGCTCCGCAACCAGCTTCACTACCCTCCCCTCAAGGGGGAGGGAGGCGACGGAGGCGAGCGTTCTGTGGCTTAGGACACCTCACCCTCCAACGCATCCAGCTCCATCTCCCGCAACCGCTTGACCTCGTCGCGCAGTCGCGCGGCTTTCTCGAATTCCAGGTTCGTGGCAGCCTCGCGCATCTCGCGTTCCAGGTCCTTGATGACCGTGGCGAGGTTGTCGCCGGTGACGGTCTTTTCCTTGCCGTCCTTGCCTTTGCCGATGCTGACGGTGACGTGGTCCTTTTCGTAGACGGAGTCGACGATGTCGTTGATGCGGGCTTTCACGCTCTGGGGCGTGATGCCGTTGGCCTCGTTATAGGCGATCTGCTTTTCGCGGCGGCGGTTGGTTTCGGCAAGGGCGCGTTCCATCGAGCCGGTCATGTTGTCGGCATAGAGGATCACCTTGCCGTCGACATTGCGGGCGGCGCGGCCGATGGTCTGGATCAGCGAGGTTTCGGAGCGGAGGAAGCCTTCCTTGTCGGCGTCGAGAATGGCGACGAGGCCGCATTCGGGGATGTCGAGGCCTTCGCGGAGGAGGTTGATGCCCACCAGCACGTCGAAGGCGCCGAGGCGCAGGTCGCGGATGATCTCGATGCGCTCGATGGTGTCGACGTCCGAATGCATGTAGCGCACGCGAATGCCCTGTTCGTGCATATATTCGGTGAGGTCCTCGGCCATTTTCTTGGTGAGGACGGTGACGAGCGTGCGGTAGCCGGCCTTGATGGTGGTGCGGATTTCGTCGATGACGTCGTCGACCTGATGGGTGGCCGGGCGGATTTCGACGGGGGGATCGATGAGGCCGGTGGGGCGGATGACCTGTTCGGCGAAGACGCCGCCGGTCTGTTCCATTTCCCAGGAGCCGGGCGTGGCCGAGACATAAACCGATTGCGGGCGCATGGCGTTCCACTCCTCAAAGCGCAGGGGGCGATTGTCCATGCAGCTGGGGAGGCGGAAGCCGTATTCGGCCAGGGTCGCCTTGCGGCGGAGGTCGCCGCGATACATGGCGCCGAGCTGGCCGATGGTGACGTGGCTTTCGTCGACGAAGACCAGCGCATTGTCGGGCAGGTATTCGAAGAGGGTCGGGGGCGGTTCGCCGGGCTTGCGGCCGGAAAAGTAGCGCGAATAGTTCTCGATGCCGGCGCAGGAGCCGGTGGCTTCCATCATTTCGAGATCGAACAGCGTGCGCTGTTCGAGGCGCTGGGCTTCGAGGAAACGGCCGGCGCCGTTGAGCTCCTGCAGGCGCGCGGCGAGGTCCGAGCGGATCTGCTTGATGGCCTGGTTCATGGTGGTGCGCGGCGTCACGTGGTGTGAATTCGCATAGACGCGGATGAAGGTGAGGTCGGCGCTTTTCTTGCCGGTCAGCGGATCGAATTCGGTGATCGACTCGATCTCGTTGCCGAAGAGGGAAACGCGCCAGGCGGCGGCCTCATAGTGGGCCGGGAAGATCTCGACGGTATCGCCGCGCACGCGGAAGGTGCCGCGCACGAAGCCGGTATCGCCGCGCTTGTATTGCAGGGCAACGAGCTTGGCGAGGAGCTGGCGCTGGTCGATCTGCTGGCCCTTCTGCACGTCGATGGTCATGGCGGTGTAGTCTTCCACCGAGCCGATGCCGTAGATGCAGGAGACCGAGGCGACGATGATGACGTCGTCGCGTTCGAGGATCGCGCGCGTGGCCGAGTGGCGCATGCGGTCGATCTGCTCGTTGATGGTGGATTCCTTCTCGATATAGGTATCGGTGCGCGGGACGTAGGCCTCGGGCTGGTAATAGTCGTAGTAGGAGACGAAATACTCGACCGCATTGTCGGGGAAGAAGCCCTTGAACTCGGAATAGAGCTGGGCGGCGAGGGTCTTGTTGGGGGCCAGGATCAGCGCCGGACGCTGGGTGCGGGCGATGACCTGGGCGGCGGTGAAGGTTTTACCACTGCCGGTGACGCCGAGCAGGACCTGGTCGGTCTCGCCGTTTTCGACGCCCTCCACCAGCTCGGCAATCGCGGTGGGCTGGTCGCCGGCGGGGACATAGTCGGTGGCGAGGCGGAAGGGCTTGCTCTCGCCGGACTTGGCCGGGCGCTCGGGGCGATGCGGCACCCAGGGGGCGGAGCCTTCCACCTCCTTGCGGCCATGCAGGATGATCTGCTCGAGCGCCTTGACCGTGGCAGTGACGCCGACGGTGGTGGCGTTGGAAGCGTCCTCGTTCTTGCGGGCCTTGTTCTTCTTCACCGAGGCGTCGAGCGCTTCGCGCAGCTTGGCCTGGGTTTCGGGATCGGCGGCGGCGGTGCGGGAAATGTCGCGGGCCGTAAGAGGCTTGCTCGGGACGTGGCCGAAGCCGGCCTGCGGGGCCTCGCCCATGCCATCGAAATCGACGCGGTCGACCGAGTTGATCCTGGTCTTGCCGGTCTTTTTCGCCATGCCGGTGGCGGTGTCGTGGCTGGCCTTGGTGGTGCGGCGCTTTTCGAGCGCGGTCTTGGGTTCGGCCGCGGCTGCCTTTTCTGCCGCCTCGGCACGATCGAGGGCGCGCTTGTTCTTCATGCGCTCGGCATAGAGCGGCTTGGACGCAGCGATATCCTCGGCCTTCTCGATCTCGGCGAAGAACTCGTCGATGGAGAATTCGGCTTTACCGGGGCGTGTCGATTTGGGGGCCATGGCGCGCTCGCGAGGTCAGCAACAGGGGCGGGTACAGATGAACCCATAGATGGGCGCTCTGTCACGCAATGTCAGCAGGGGAATGGATCACGGTTGTTAGCACGACGCGAACGGAATGGGAACAGGGCGGTGCCATGGCGGCGGGGGCCGCCGGGATGGCTTGCGCGCTTTGCCCCAAACCGGGCAATGGCCGGCTCCGGACAGGGCTCCTGCGAGCATGGTCGCCTCGGCCATCGGGCGGAAGGGAAACATCCATCCAGGCGGTTGAAACCGGACGTGGCCAGGCGCAGATTTCAGGCCAGAATGACCTCTCCCGCAGACCTATGGGCGAGGCGAAAGAAGGACATGACATGAAGCTCTCGAACGTTTTCCTCGCCCTCGGGCTTGTGGCACTGGCCACGCCCGCGTTCGCGCAGACGGCACTGGACCAGATCAAGGATACCGGCACGCTGCGGATCGGCACCGAGGGTACCTATGCCCCGTTCACCTTCCACGATGACAGCGGCGCCCTGGTCGGCTTCGATGTCGAGATCGGCCGCGCCATCGCCGACAAGCTCGGCGTCGAGGCCGAATTCGTCGAAGGTCCGTGGGATGGGCTGATCGCCGGTATCGACGCCAACCGCTATGACGTGGTGATCAACCAGGTGGGCATCAATGCGGAGCGCCAGGCCAAGTACGACTTCTCCGATCCCTATATCGCCTCCAAGGCGGCGCTGATCGTGAAAGCCGACAATACCGATATTGCCGGCTTCGAAGACCTGGCGGGCAAGAAGTCGGCACAGACGCTGACCTCGAATTTCGGCAAGCTGGCCGAGAGCTATGGTGCCGAACTGGTCGGCACCGAGGGCTTCGACCAGTCGATCGCGCTGGTGATCCAGGGCCGCGCCGATGCCACCATCAATGACAGCCTGTCGTTCTTCGACTTCAAGACGCAGCAGCCCGACGCGCCGGTCAAGGTGGTCGCCACCGCCGAGGATGCCGACTTCTCGGGCGTGATCCTGGCCAAGGGCAAGCCGGAACTTCTCGCCGCGATCAACGAGGCACTGGCGGCCATCAAGGCCGATGGCACCTATGCGGACATCTCGCAAAAGTATTTCGGCGAAGACGTCTCGCAGTAGCACCGGCTGTAACCAGGCTTTAGAAGGATCGGTCAAGGGTCGACCGATCCTTCTTGTTTTTGCAGGAATGCGCGATGCCGCACTGGCTTTCCCTGATGATCGAGTCGCTGCCCTCGCTGTTGTGGGCATGCCTGCTGTTCACCGTGCCGCTGACGCTATTGTCCTTTGTGCTGGGACTTGGCGTCGGCTTCGTCGCGGCACTGGCGCGGCTGTTCGCGCCCTGGCCGATTGCGGCACTGGTGCGCTTCTATGTGTGGATCATTCGCGGCACGCCGCTGCTGGTGCAGCTGTTCCTGATCTTCTATGGCCTGCCGAGCGTCGGCATCGTGCTCGATGCATTTCCCGCCGCGCTGATCGGCTTCACGCTCAATGTGGGGGCCTATACCTCCGAAATCGTGCGGGCCGTGCTGCTGGCCGTGCCCAAGGGGCAGTGGGAGGCCGCCTATTCGGTGGGCATGACCTGGGCGCAGGCCATGCGCCGCACCATCCTGCCGCAGGCCACGCGGATTGCCGTGCCGCCGCTGTCGAACACATTCATCTCGCTCGTGAAGGATACGTCGCTGGCGGCCGCGATCACCGTGCCGGAGCTGTTCCGTGCCGGACAGCGAATCGTGGCGACGACCTATGAGCCGCTGATCCTCTATATCGAGGTGGCACTGGTCTATCTGCTGGTGAGCTCGGTGCTGTCATCGCTCCAAGGGCATGTCGAGCGGCGCTTTTCCCGCTATGGCGGGTTCATCGGGGCCGCATCATGATCGCGCTGGAAAACATCGAGAAGAGCTTCGGCGACAATCCGGTGCTCAAGGGTGTGAGCGTCGTGGTGCCCGAAGGCAATGTGACGGCGCTGATCGGCGCTTCGGGCAGCGGCAAGAGCACGCTGCTGCGCTGCGTCAACCTGCTGGAAATTCCGCAGGCTGGCCGCGTCTCCATCGACGATACAAGCATCAGCTTCACGCCCGACGGCAAGCCGGACCGCACCGCCATGCTGGCACTGCGGCGCAAGACCGGCATGGTGTTCCAGAACTTCCAGCTCTTTCCGCACCGCACGGTGGTGGAGAATGTGATGGAAGCGCTGGTGACGGTAAAGAAATGGCCCCGGGACAAGGCCCGCCAGCGCGCGCTGGAACTGCTCGACAAGGTGGGCATGACAGCCAAGGCCGACGCCTGGCCCGCGAGCCTTTCGGGTGGGCAGCAGCAGCGCGTCGCCATTGCGCGGGCGCTGGCGCCATCGCCCAAGGTGCTGCTCTGTGACGAACCGACATCGGCGCTCGACCCGCAACTGGCCGTCGAGGTGGTGGAAGTGCTGGCGCAGCTGGCCCGCGAGGGCACCACCATGCTGATGGCCACGCATGACTTGCGCCTGGCATCCACGATTGCCAGCAATGTCGTCTATCTCGATGGCGGCCATGTCGTTGAGGCCGGGCCGGCCCGGCAGGTGTTCGGCGCACCGGCGGACCCCAGGACCCGAACCTTCATTTCGACGCTGACGGCACAGGCGGGTGAGGCCACTGGCTGACCAGCGGCCCGGGCTCCCCGATGCGTCAGCCGCCCGCCTTGGTCGCGAACCAGAGCGTGTGGCGGTCGCCCTTGCCGTTGCTCCTGGCGCGGACGGGGACTTCGTCGACCTGCATGCCGGTCTGCCTGAGGCGTTTGGTGAAGCGGGCGTCGGGGTGAGACGACCAGATCGCCAGATGGCCGCCCGGCGTCAACGCAGCGCGGGCCGTGGCGAGACCTGCGGCATTGTAGAGCCGGTCATTGGCGGGTCGGAACAGACCATCGGGGCCGTTATCGACATCGAGCAGGATCGCGTCGAACGGCTTGCCGCCATTGATGGCGGTGGCGACATCGCCAAGGTGAATGTGGACGCGGGGATCGTCGAGGCTGTCGCCGTGCAGGGGTGACAGCGGCCCACGCGCCCATTCGACGATCTCGGGTACCAATTCTGCCACGACAATCTCGCTGTCGGCGGCGAAGCATTTGAGTGCGGCGCGGAGGGTGAAGCCCAGGCCAAGGCCCCCAATGAGAATTCGCGCCTTCGGACGGGCGCCGAGGCGGGCCGCCGACAGATTGGCGAGCTGCTCTTCCGAATTGCTCATGCGGCTGTTCATCAGGGTGATGGTGCCGGACATGACGGAAAACTCCGTGCCGCGCTGCATCAGTGTCATCGGTCCACCGCCGGGCATGGTGGTCTCGCCGAGTTTTTGCCAGGGCAGCATGGGCAGGGTCCTGTGGGCCGGGGGATCGGATGTGGGGTAGCAGGAAGGCCGTGGCACCCGCAAGGGCAGGGAGCCGCGCTGGGGCAATGTCGAAACCTCAGAAGCTGGTTCGTCATCACGGCAGGAGCGCAGCAAGGGGCTGCCACATCCGGGGGACGAGAACATGAAGATCGCAGGCTGGGTTCTGAGCGGGTTGATCGCGCTGTTTCTGGCGGTAGCGTCGGCGGCGCCGAAATTGATGGGGCTGGAGGTGGCGCTGCAGCCCATGGAGGTGGTGGGTTGGCCTGCCAAATATCTGGTGCTGATCGGCTGCATCGAGCTGGGCTGCATGGTGCTGTTCCTCATTCCGCGCACGGCGCTGCTGGGCGCGGTGCTGACGACGGGACTGCTGGGTGGTTCGCTGGCGGCCAATCTGCGGGTCGACAATCCACTGTTCAGCCACACGCTGTTTTCGATCTATCTGGGGATCGCGGTGTGGGTGGCGCTGTGGCTGCGCGAGGAAAGGGCGCGGATGGTGTTTCCGCTGCTGCGCTGATCGGCGCGCCGCAAATTGGGGCGCGTCCTTAAGGGAGTATCAGCAGTTTTCCGCTAGACTACGTATTCATCATGGCGCTCAAATTTGCGGAAGACTCGGTCAATCTCTCGGAAATCGGCTTTCTGGTAGCCGAGCCGAGCGATTTGTATCGCGAACTGTTCCGGCGCCTGCTCTATGGCTTCGGCGCCAAGACGGTGCATGAGGCCGCCAATGCGCAGACGGCGGTGCGGCTGCTCAACGATCGCGACGTCGACTTCCTGATCTGCGCGGTCGACCTGCCCGGGCCGGGCAAGGAACGGCGGATGGGCAGCGGGATCGATTTTGTGCGCTCCATCCGGCTCGATGCCAAGCATCCCCGCCGTGCCATTCCCATGATCATCACCATGGGCACGGCGCGGCGCATCAGCGTGGGCCAGGCGCGCGATTGCGGGGCCAATTTCGTGCTGTCCAAGCCGGTGGCGCCCGTGGTGCTCTACGACCGCATCAACTGGATTGCCCGCCGGCCTCGGCCGTTCTGGGACAGCCCGACCTATTTCGGCCCGGACCGTCGCTTCCGCGAGGAAGACCATGAGGGCGTGCCCAAGCGCCGGCAGGGCGACGAGCAGATCATTTCACTGGAGGACGCCGATGCCCAATGAGGAAACCGGCCGCCTGGTGACGGTCAAGACCAAGTTTCATCGCGAGGCGGTGCGTCCCGGTGGGATCAATCGCAGTGGCGCGAACATGTCCGCGGACCGCTCGATCGCGGCGCTCAGGGCCGAGGTGGATTCCCAGATTGCCGGTGCCGTCGCCCCGCTGGTGGCGTTGCTGCGCAATTGGGGCGAGGGGGACGCCGTAAAGGGTTGCGAATGGGCCGCGCTGACGCGCGACCTGGCAGGGCTGGCCGGCCGGCACCTCTTGACCGAGGTCGCCATGCATTGCTTCGATTGCCTGGACGCCGTGGTCATCGACGGAGCCGAGATGCGGGTCGAGGAAGCGGCGTGCTATGCCGATGCGCTGGTGTTTGCCGAGCAGGATATGTGCCGGGGCTGCGACCTGCAGCCCTACGCGCCCTTGCTGGGCGACCTCGACAAACTCACCAGCAGGGTGATCGGGCGGGCCACGCCCGCCGCGGTGGCAGAGGCGCGCTGACGTCTGCCAGCGCGCCGTGACCCGCTATTTGCGGGCCGGCATGAAGATGATGACGGCAAAGAGCAGGACGCCGGCAAAGGCGATCAGCGAGGCCGCCGCGACCACCGGCGTCATGGCGGTATTGCCATCGAGCATCAGGTAGAGCGAGCCGCCCATGACCACCACGCCCAGCACATAAATGATGTATTGCAGGCGGGGCAGCAGGCCGGTCGCCTTGGCCGGGTTGAGCGCCAGATAGGTGCCGAACAGGGCGCTGGTGACCCAGCCGAGCAGGTTGATATGGGCGTGGGCGCCCACCACGGCATAATTGCCGCTCATGGACATGTAGATGCCGATGCAGATGCCTGCGATCAGGAAGAGTATGGCCGTGCGGAAGTAAAGGTGTGCCATGGCTGGCATGATGAATTTCCCCCCAATTGGCGCGAGGCGCCGGGCTGACGACTCTGCGCGCGGCGCCCAAGATAATACTGCGCCCTTTGGCGCGGAAGTGGCTCCTATGGGCCATGGGACAGGGCCTCATCTGCCTGCCTTGTCGCGCTTTCGAACCGCAAGAGTGGCGTCCACTTTTGCTGAAAGGGCTCCTTGCGCCCCGAGAGAACAGGCGCCGCCTGCTGGGCGGCGCCTGTTTGCGTCCGGGTGGGGTGACCGGATCAGAAGACCTGGTAGCTGGAGATGGCGTTGTTGTAGCCGCCCAGCGAGGGCTTGTCGGCCGAATAGGTGGTGCAGGCGCCGGCATACCAGTTGTTCTTGCACACGGTGACCTGGGCGCCGCCCTGGAGGCGAATGGACGAGATGGTGTCGTTCCAGCCGCCGGGCAGGTGCGGATCGTCATTGCCGACCGCGACGCAGAACTGGGCCCCGGTGAAATTGTTGCCCTTGAAGAAGCAGGCCTTGGCCGGAACCGGTGGGGCTGGCGGCGGGGGCGGCGGGGGTGCCTCGCCGATGCCGAAGGAGAAGCTCGGGCCGCCCGGGCCGACGCTCATGCCGAAATTGAACGGGATATCGGTGCTGCCACCGCCGCCCCCGCCACCCTCATAGGCGGCCAGGTAGTTCTTGGACACCCAGCCATCGGTGCCGGCGTCGCGATCGACGAAACACCAGGAGCCCTGGCATTGCTTGACATCGACGACTTCGTTCTTGGCCAGGGTGCCGACCTTGGCATAGCCGGTGCCGGGGCCGGTCCGGACATTGACGGCACCGGTGGCGATGCCGGGGGCGGCCGAAGCGGCCAGGGTGGAGAGCAGGGTGATGGCGGCGAGACTGGCGCCAAAGGTGATGCGCTGGATGGACATTGGGTTTCCCTCATCTGTTGTGACAGGCCGCGGGGCGGCCCGTTTCTGAGGGGATTAGGCGGTTTCTGCGCTGAACCCTGGCTGAATGCCGCATTTAGGCGCGAAAACAGGAAAGGCCCGGAGACCGGGCCTTTCACGGGTCGAAACTGAACGTGGAGTCAATAGACGCGAATGGAGGACAGGCTGTCGCGCAGATAGCGGGTGAGCACGGGTTGGCTCTCGACGATACGTTCGCAATAGGACTGGAAGAAGCGGTCGCGGCAGATGGCGGCGCTGGTGGCGGTCGTCACCTGGATCGAGGAGATGCGGTTGTCCCAGCCCCAGGTGGCGAGGTCGAGAAAGACTTCGCCGGTGCCGGCGCAGAAGGAGCGCCCAGTATAGTTTGTGCCCTCGAAGAAGCACATCTGGCCGCCCTCGAGATCGGGCCATTCATTATCGGGGTCGAGGATCGGCCAATAGGGGTCCTTGCCGAAATCGACGGCGGCCTTGCCGGTCCAGCCGCGGCCGCCCGGGCCATCGACATTGCACCAGAATTTCTGGCAGCGCAGGACCTTGATGGCGACTTCGGCGGGGATCTCGCCGGTAATGTCATAGGCAGCGCCGGGGCCGCTGCGCAGGACCAGCGTTTCGCGGCTCCAGCCGTGGCTGCCGGCAGCGGTTTCGGACAAAGCGGGGGTGGCGGGGAGCAGGCAGAGGGCGAAGGCTAGTCCAAGGGCAAGTATCGAGCGCATGGCAATATCCACCTTTGTGAGCGGGCCGAACTTAGCGCGGCGCGTGCCGCGATGCAAAGCAAAGCGCCGCCCAGGAGGGCGGCGCGATAGAGGGCAGGTGCTGGGCGTTACCGCACACGGACCGAGGCGATGTAGTCGTCGAAATCACCCAGCGAGGAAGCGCCGGTGGTATAGGTGCGGCAGGAGCGGAAATTGGGCTGCGAGCACACCTGAACTTCCAGGCCATCGGGATTGTCGAAAGACGAGATGCGGTCGGTCCAGCCGCGCAGGTCACGGATAGCCTCGCCATCGCTCATGCAGAAGCTGTCGCCCCGGAAGCGGGTGCGGTCGTAGAAGCAGACATCGTCATACACGGGCTGGATGACGGGCGGGCGCGGCCCGGGACGCGGCGGCTGGGGCTGGTTGCCCACGCCGATGCTGATCTGCGGGCCATCGGGACCACCAATGGTGAAGCCGAAGGAAATGCCTGGATTGGACGGGTTGACCGGACGGCCGCTGGCGCTGAGATAGCTGGCCGAGACCCAGCCGTCGGGGCCGGACTTGACCACATAGCACCAGGAACCCTGGCAGCGCTGCACATCGACCTGCTGGCCGGCGCGCGCGACATCGACCACGGCGTAGTTGGTGCCGGGGCCGGAGCGCACATTCACATTGGTGGTGACGGTACCCGGCGCGGCCTGGGCGGCGGGCAGGAAGACCACGACCGCCGCGGCGGCGACGGCGACGCCAGTGGCCAGGTTCAGAATTCTCTTGCGGGTCTGACGATGCATGACATGCTCCCTCCGGCGCGGCTTTTCCGGTTCCGGACCTCCGGAACGACGCTGTGCGGCAGCCTTGCCATTTTGTTCGTGACTCCAGAAACGAAGTCGATGGGTAAAGAGTTCCGGCGGTGCGTTTACTTGCGAACAGAAGAATTGCCCCAACGCACCAGCGGTGTGTTGAGACGGAGATAAGCAAAGTCTGGCTGAACGCAGTCTGAACGAGAGCGGAGCCGTTCAGGTGGCTGGAATGGGGCGCTTCTGGCCGTTCTCGTCGAGCGAGACATAGACGAAGCGCGCCTCGGTGACCTTGGTGCGGTCGTCTAGGCGATTGCGGCGCACCCAGGCTTCGAGGCCCACGGTGATCGAGGTGGTGCCGATGCGCTGGATGTCGGTATAGATGCAGAGTACGTCACCCACCTTGACCGGGGCGATGAAGGTCATGGAGTCCACGGCCACGGTGACGACGCGGCCCTTGACGCGCTCGACCGCGGCAATGGCCCCGGCAATGTCCATCTGGCTCATCACCCAGCCGCCGAAGATGTCACCGGCCGGATTGGTATCGGCGGGCATGGCGAGGGTGCGGATGGTGAGGGCGCCCTTCGGCTCGGTCGCGTCTGTGTGCATTTGTCAGGGTCCTTTCACCGGCCAGCGGCCAACCGCCTCTTCCCAATGCTTGCGGCAGAGGGAGAGATAGACGGACTTTTCGATCGACACCTGGTCGCCATCGGTGAGGACGCGACCGGACATGTCCTGGCGGACCACCATGGTGGCCTTGGCGCCGCAGGTACAGATGGTGCGGATTTCGCGCAGGGCATCGGCGACAGCCAGAAGCTCCATGGAGCCGGGAAAGAGCTTGCCCTGAAAATCGGTCCGCAGGCCATAGCACATGATGGGGATGTTGAGCCGGTCGGCGACGCGCGCCAATTGCCAGACCTGGTCGCGGGTGAGGAACTGGGCCTCGTCGACAAAGACGCAGTCGACCTTGGATTCCTCGTGGTAGTCGCGGACGGACTGGTAGAGGTCGTCACCGGCCGCATAGAGTTCGGCCTCCTCGGCGATGCCGATGCGTGACGTGATGAGGCCCACCCCTTCCTCGGCGTAGAGGGCGGATGTGTAGAGCAGGGGGCGCATGCCCCGCTCGCGATAATTGTAGGCCGCCTGCAGCAGCAGGGTCGACTTGCCTGCATTCATCGCAGCATAGGAAAAGTAGAGCTTGGCCATTCTCGCGCCCGAAAGTTCGAGTTCTGTTTTGGCGCAGGGCGGAGATGGGGGCGAGGCAAAAACCGTCCCGCTCCACAAAAAAAGAGGCCGCCCGCAGGCGGCCAGGACCGAATGGATCGGTCGGGAAGGCCGGGAGTTGGCGGTCCGGGGCCTTCCGATGCCGGCGCGGCGTTGGGGAACGCGGGGTCGGCGATCCTGGCCAATGGGGGGAGCCGGGACAGGGCGGACCCTAGAGATGGTAAATGACAGAGACGTGACGACACTATTGCAGGGCCGCATTTATTGCCTGGAGAGTCCGTTCAGCTTGGGTTCAGATGGCGGACGCCAGGCTTGATGCAGCAGAACTTCCAGAGGCCCCCAATGCACAACTTTACCCGATGGCTTGCTGTCGCACTTGTTTCCCTTGCGCCGACCCTGCCGGCCCTGGCCTCACCCGAGGGCGTGTGGGAGCTGGAAACCCGCGACACCCGTTTCTCGCTCAATCTGTGCGGGGACGGCACAAGGTTGTGCGGCCAGCTCGTCTGGCTGTCCGACGTCGACTATAACGAGCAGTACAAGCCCTATCTCAACCGGCCCATGGCCGAGATGCTGACGCCCGTGGGCGCCAATCAGTGGAAGGGTACGCTGCATCTGTTCGGACAAAGGTTCAGCGGCACCATTACCCAACGCAGCGAGAACCAGTTGACCCTATCCGGCTGCGCCTTCCTGGTGGTCTGCAAGACCTATCAGATGTATCGGCTCGTCCCATGAGGCGGGCGGGACTGGGAATAGCCGCCGCGCTCCTGGCCGCTGCGCCGGCAGTGGCCTCGCCGGTGGGCTTGTGGGAAATCGAGATGCGCGATTCGCGTTATGACGTGACCCTATGCGGCGATGGCACGCAACTTTGCGCCGAACTGGTGTGGCTGGGCAATGGCGCCGACAATGCGGAAAACCTGCCCTATCTCAACACGCTGCTGATCGATCATGCGCAGCAGACCCGGCCCAATCAGTGGAAGGGAGACCTGCATATCTATGGGCAGACGGCGGCGGGGACCATTACCCAGGTCAGCGCCGACCAGATTACGCTCAAGGGCTGCGTCGCCTTCGTGATCTGCAAAAGCTACCAGATGTATCGGTATGTGGAGTAGCGGCTGCGGCTGCCGCACAAGCGCTAGAAAATTTCCCGTTCTGATTGAAATCAGAGCGGGAAGGTCATCTGTTTGTCGCGCTTTCGAACCGCAAAAGTGGTGTCCGCGTTTGCTGATAACGCTCTAGTTGACGATGCGCGGCTCGTGCGGCTTGCGCCGGGCCCAGAGGGCCGGGATGGCCTCGACGAGCAGGATGGCGGTGAAGATGAGCGCAGCACCGGCATAGCCGATCGCCGGCAGCCTTTCACCCAGCACCACCGCGCCACCCAGAGCCGCGAACAGGCTTTCTGCCGACAGGATGATGGCGGCATTGGCCGGCGGCACATGCTGCTGGCCGATGGCTTGCAACGTGAAGCCGACAGCGGTCGAGAGCACGGCCGCATAGGCGATCTCGATCCAGCCGACGGAAATGGCTTCCAATGTCGGGGCCTCGGTGCCGAGCGCAATGGCGCTGGCGGCGATGCCGGCGAACAGGAAGCTGATGGAGGATACGAAGACAGGCAGGCCGGTCATGCGCGCGACATGGCCCAGCAGGATGACGTGCATGGCCCAGAAGACGGCGCTGGCCACGATCAGCCAGTCGCCACCATTGAAGGTGTCGAGACCGCCGCCGTTGAGGAAGTAGATGCCGACCAGTGCCAGCGGCACGCCGGCATAAACCACCGGGTGCGGCCGTGTGCGAAACAGCAGGAAGCCAAGCAGCGGCACGAAGAAGACGTAGAGCCCGGTGAGGAAGCCGCCATTGGTGGCCGTGGTGGTCGCCAAGCCCGCCTGCTGCAGCCAGGAGCCGAGAAAGAACACCGTGCTCATGGCCAGGATGAAGAACCAGTGCGTGCCGGTGAGCCGGATCGCCTTGCGGCGCAGTTCATGCAGAGCCAGCGGCAGGATGAGCAGGCCGCCGATGAGGAAACGGACGCCGGCAAAGGTGAGCGGTCCCATGGAATCCATGGCCGATTTCTGGGCGATGAAGGCAAAGCCCCAGAACATGGTGCAGAGCAGGAGAAGCGCGGAGGCGAGGGGACGGGACATGGGGAGATGATCTCGAGGCGGTGCAAAACGATGGGCCGACACCCCCACCCTGCTCGATTCAACGGACTTAGCGAGCCAAGTCCTATCTCGCTTCCCTCCCCACAAGGGGGAGGGTGGGGGCTGGTGGTCGTGGCAGGGCTAAAGCTCTGTGTCGAGTGCCGTGATCAGCCGCTGGATTTCGTCGGGCGTGGTGTAGTGCACGAAGGAGAGGCGGAGGACACCGTGATTGTGCGGGTCGATGCCCAGGGCTTCGAGCAGGCGTACGGCGTAGAAATTGCCACCCGAGGCCATGATGCCATGCCGGGCCAGGCGGCGGGCAATGTCGATGCCGGGTTCGGCGTGCAGGACTGAAATGGTCGGGGCGCGGACGGCCGGATCGGACGGGCCGATGAGGCGGATATCGTTGCGGGTGCGCAGGTAATCGAGCAGCGGGGTGGCGAGGGCGATTTCCTGGGCGCGCATGGCGGCATGGGCGCGGCGGAAGGGGTCGACGCCTTCGACGGTGGCCGGGGCGAGCGCGGCGACCTGTTCGAGATAGTCGACGATGCCGGCGGTGGCGGCGATCTGCGCATGGTCGGGACCAGAAGGGGTCAGGCGGTAGCGCAGCTTGGTGTCGTTGAAATAATGGCCCTGATTGGGCAGGGCGCGAGCCAGTTCGGGGCGGATGGCCATGACGCCCTGATGCGGACCATAGGTCTTGTAGGCTGAGAAGAAATAGATGTCGGCGCCCAAAGCGGCGAGATCGGGCAGGCCGTGCGGGGCATAGCTGACGCCATCGACCGCAAGCACGGCGCCCACGGCATGGGCGCGGGTGGCGATGTCGGCGATGGGGTTGATGTCGCCCACGATATTGGAGCAATGCGGGGCGGCGACCAGCTTGACCCGCTCATCGAGCAGGACATCGAGCGCGTCCAGCGAGAGACGGGCGGTTTCGGTATCCACCTGCCATTCGCGCACCTCGATGCCGCGCGCGGCAAGGCGCCGCCAATTGCCGGTATTGGCCTCGTGATCCTGATTGGTGACGATGATGGCGTCGCCGGGCTTGAGCCAGGCACCGAACGCATTGGCCAGCACATAGGTATTGGCGGAACTCGAAGGGCCGATATGGATCCAGTCCGATGGGACGTTGAGTGCCCGGGCGAGACGTTCATAGGCGAGGTCCATGGCCGCCCCAGCCGCTTCCGAGGCGGAATAGACGCCATAGGGCTGCACCTTGGTGGCGCGATAATAGTGGTCGAGCCGGTCAAGCGTGGCCTGGGCGGTATAGGAGCCGCCGGCGTTTTCGAAGAAGGCCTGACCTGCCAGGCTGGGCTCGGAGAAGGCCGGGAAGAGAGAGCGGATGCGCGCGGGATCGAGGGGGAGACGGGTCATGGACGGCCTGCAGGGAGTGGTACCCTTCTCGTAGTCGAGGCGCAGGCAAAAGCAAACCCCGGCTGTTGAGAGCCGGGGTTCGGCAGCACCCACAATAATGGGGGCGGAGGGGGTGCCGCTATGGCCGCCGACGAAGGAGCGCGGCGGCCGGTTCTCGCTGGCCTAGCGGTTGCCCTGACCCATGGGGCGATGGCTGCCGTCGCGTTGGCCGGGGCCACCCTGCTGCATGCCCATCTGTCCCATGCGCTCGCCACGCTCGGGGATGAGGGCCGCCTTCTGCTCGTCAGTCAGGCTGTCGAAGAAGGCGGTGAAGGCGGGCTGCACGGCTTCGAGGGCCGCAAGACGGGCGGTCTCGATGGCGATGCGATTGTCGAAACGCTCGGAGATGTCCGGGACCGCGGCCGTGTCGCCCTGGGCCGGAGGGGTGGGGCGCAGACCCTCGGTGGCGGCATCGAAGGCGGAAGCGGCAGCCAAGGCATCGGTCTTGAGGGCCTCGAGCAGCACAGTCTGCTCGTCGGTCAAATCGATGGCATGGCTGAGCCGGACAATGGCAATCTCGATGGCTTCCGCGCCGTGCTCGATGCTGAACAGGCCGCCGCCCATCATGCCGCCGCCCTGGCGCATGCCCGGACCTTTGCGGAAGCCGTGTTCGGCGCCGGGGGCCGAGGCGTCAGACTGGGACTGTGCGGCCGGCGTCGCCGGAGTGGCATTCTGGGCCATAGCCGGCGCCACGGCACCAAGGCCGATGGAGGCGGTCATCAGGGCCACGATGGCAGTGGTGGAAATCGTCTTCATGGTCGTTCATCCTTTGCATGGGATCGCCGGGAACCGGCATGAGCACGACCATAGGCAAGGCAAGCTCTTCACGACCTTGCGACTGAATGAAGCTTTGGAGAGGTTGGTAAGGTGGGCAGCGCGATCAGCTATGGCATTGGCGAGCGGCTAGAGCTCGATACCCTGGCGGCATTCTGGCGTCGCTCCTGGGGCGCGCCGCCGCCGACGGATTACGGGGCCGTGTTGGCCCGGAGCCTTGCCTATGTGATTGCGCGCGATGGCGATCGGCTTGTCGGCTTTGTCAATGTCGCCTGGGATGGCGGCATTCACGCCTTCATCCTCGATACGGCGGTGGATCCTGATTATCGCCGGCGGGGCATCGCAACCGAACTGGTGCGGCGCGCGGTCGAAACTGCCCGTCAACAGGGCGTGCATTGGCTGCACGTGGATTTCGAACTCCGGCTCGAGGGCTTCTATCGGGCGTGCGGGTTCGCGCCCACCAGTGCCGGGTTGATGCGGCTGGCTCCCTGAGACCCGAGACCGCTAGCCGGCGATATATTCGCGCAGCGACTCGGCCTCGTGCTCGACCTCGGCGATCTTGAGCTTGACGACGTCGCCGATCGAGATGATGCCGATCAGCTTGCCGTCCGCGGCCACCGGCATGTGGCGGATGCGACGCTGGGTCATCGATTCCATGACATCGTCTATGGTGGTGGTGCGTTCGCACGTGACCACGCCTTTGGTCATGCAATCAGCGATGGACAGGGACAGCGCGCCGCTGGGATTCTTGCCCAACTGGCGGACAATGTCGCGCTCGGACAGGATGCCGACGATGCGGCCTGCATCCTCGGTAATGACGATGGCGCCGATATTGTGAGCGTTGAGCATGGCAACCGCGTCTGCCAGCGTGCCCGTCCTGGGCAAGGTAAAGACGTCTGACCCTTTGGTCTTCAGGATGGCATCGACATGCATTGGTCATTCCTCCTGGTGAGACCGGAAGTGTGGACCCGAGCCGGGTCCACCGCAATAGGCCGAAAGTCAAAAAGAATGGCCGACGCAAGCGCCGGCCAAGTCATTCGTCAGGGGGAAACACAGTCAAGCGGCTCGATTGTCCTCCGGCGAACGGGCCCAATCGGTGGGGCGCGGCGCGCGGGCGGGTGCGTGAGCCGGAAGTGTGCCGCGCCAGGCAAAGCGCGCCACCTCGAAAAGCAGGACCAGCACGAGCAGGGTCAGCGGCACCATGAAGACCGCAATCTGTGTATCAGGCTGCGTGGCAAATTCGGCGGCCTGGGCGGGTGAAACGCCGACAAACAGCGCTCCCGCCATTGCCAGGGTCGCACCGAATGCGCCGAAGGCGGCCGTCAGCCTGAAACTTTTGCGCTGGGGGGACGTAGATTTGTGCATGGGATCGACGTCGTATCCTCGTTTCCGATGGTGGTAAGATCACCACGCAAAAACGGTTCGACTATGAACCGAAGGGGGACAGGGCGGGACCATTTGAGGGCAGAACTGTGGCAGCCGGCCGGCTGTCCGAGCCAAGGGAGGCTGAGTGATGCGCGTATTTCTGGGACTGTTACTGAGTGTTTTGATGCTGATGCCAGGCTGGGCGCAGGAGGCCGAAGCGGCCTGGCGCGCCACGGTCACCGGCCAGATCGTGGCACTGCGCGATGGCGACGCTGAAGCGGCCCTGTCCTTTGCGGGGGCAGGGTTCCGGGCCGCCTACCAAGGCGATCCGCAGCGCTTCGCAGACGATATTGCCCGCTCCGGCTATGCCCCGATTGCCACGTCGCGATCCCATAGCTTCGGTGCGTTCCGCGAGCTCGCGCCGGGCGTGGTGGTGCAATCGGTCGAGCTGGTCGACAAGGACGGTCGCGTCTGGGAGGCGATCTATCAGCTCGCGGACGAGCGCGACGAAGGCTGGCGGGTGCAGGGCGTGGTGCTGCGCAGCACGTCCGGTATCGGAATTTGACCGGCAGAGCCACTTACCCCCTTCGCAGTCCCTGCTCGGGCCGCTAGAAGCGGAACGGCTGTGTGCATGCGGGGCCATGATGCTGCGTCTTGGCCCGTGACATGCCGAATGGGAGGCGTAGATGGGTTTCTTGTCCGATGCACTGGGGCGCGTGGCGCCGTCAGCAACCGTGGCGATCAGCCAGAAGGCGCGGGTGATGGCCGCCGAGGGCAAGGACATCATCGCGCTTTCGGCGGGTGAACCGGATTTCGACACGCCGGAGAACGTCCGTGACGCCGCCAAGCGGGCCATGGACGAGGGCAAGACGCGCTATACCAATGTGGATGGCATTGCCGAGCTCAAGGAAGCGGTGGCGGCAAAATTCCGGCGCGACAACGGGCTCGACGTAACGGCGGCAGACTGCTTTGTCGGGTCGGGTGGAAAGCAGATCATTTTCAATGCCTTGATGGCGACGCTCAATCCGGGCGACGAGGTCGTGGTGCCGGTGCCCTATTGGGTGAGCTACCCCGAAATCGTGCGGTTGTGTGGGGCGGAGCCGGTGTTTGCGGTGGCGGATGCCTTGACCGGGTTCAAGCTGACGCCCGAGGCGCTGGAGGCGGCGATCTCGGAAAAGACCAAGTGGCTGATCCTCAATACGCCGTCCAACCCGACGGGCGCGGCCTATTCGGCTAATGAATTGAAGGGGTTGGCGGAGGTGCTGATGCGCCATCCGCATGTGCATATCCTCACCGACGACATCTACGAAGTGCTGGTCTATGACGGCAAGACCTTCGCCACGATCGCCCAGGTGGAGCCCCGGCTGCAGGCCAGGACCCTCACCATGAACGGCGTTTCCAAGTCGCATGCCATGACGGGCTGGCGCATCGGCTATTGCACGGGGCCCAAGGAATTGCTGGCCGCGATGGTGAAGCTGCAGAGCCAGTCGACCACCAATCCCAGCTCGATCTCGCAATGGGCGGCGGTCGAGGCGCTGAACGGGCCGCAGGATTTCCTCAAGGAGTGGCGGGACGCGTTCCAGGCGCGGCGCGATCTTGTGGTGGCGGGGCTCAATGCCAATACCGGGCTCGACTGCCTGACGCCGGAGGGAGCGTTCTATGTGTTCCCCTCGTGCCAGCGGCTGCTGGGCAAGACCAGTGCCGGGGGCACGAAACTCGATACCGACGAGGATTTCGTGCTGGCGCTGCTCGAAGAGACCGGCGTGGCGCTGGTGCATGGCACGGCTTTCGGCCTGCCGGGGCATTTCCGCCTCAGCTATGCGGCCAGCAATGCGGAACTGGAAGAGGCGGTCAAGCGGATCCAGGCGTTCTGCGCCGGGATCCACTGAACCCTTATTGTGCCCAGGGTGGCGTGAAAGGTGCCTGTCCGGGCAGGATGGCCTGGCCGCCAACGGGGAATATGGTCACGGCGCAGAAATCCGTGTTGCCGACATTGGTGAGCGTCAGGTCAGTATCGGGCGGGACGATCAGGGTGTCGCCCTCTTCGATGTCGTGGGTCTCGGTGCCGATCTGCGCCGAGCCTTGCCCCGCAGTGCAGACGAATATTTCCTCATGGGTGAGGCGATGTGGCGTTGCCTTGGTGCCGGGCGCGATGCGCAGGTGCCAGACGGCGTTGCTGGTTGAGCCGCGGCTGGGCGAGGCCAGTCCGGTGAAGATCGTGCCAGGTAGCTGGAAGGTCGGCGCGGCCGAAGCCTTGGTGATGGGCATGGATGTGACTCATGTCAGTTGAACTGGACGGCAGCGGCTGCTATTCCGTCAAGCAACTTGACTAATAGAGGATTTCAATTTGGTCAAGCAACTTGACGATAATTTGCCGCCGCTCATCGATCATATCGGCTGGCGGCTGACGCGGTTGAGCCGCCTTTGGAAGGCAGAGTTCGACGCGGCAATGGTGGCGCGTGGTCATGACTGGATGACCCAGGCCCAGGGCAGTGTCGTGGGGCATCTGCGCAATGCCGGGGTGCCACAGGGCAAGCTGGCGGGGTTGCTGGGGATCAGCAAACAGGCTGTGCAGCAGCATGTCGACGACCTGGTGGCGCTGGGCGTGGTGGAAAGGGTGCCCGATCCTGCCGACGCCCGCGCGCGCCTTGTGCGCCTGACGGAGAAGGGGGCTGCGGCCCTGGGGGACAGCAATGCAATCAAGCTCGACATTGAGGCGCGGTATCGGGCCCGGTTGGGCGACGACGCGTTTGCGGCGCTGGAGCAGGCGCTCGACCAATTATCCGAGGCGGGATCAGGCACGACTTCCTGATGTGGACCGATAGCGCCGGTGAGAAACTGCGGCCAACGCTGCGGTTAAAAAAATGGCCCCGCCCGAGGGGATGGGCGGGGCCGTTCGGCCTACGGCAGAGCCGCTGACCTTGGAGGGGCGGGTCACCACGAACGCCGCCGTTGAGGGCAATATCCAACAAGGCCGCCTGCGGCACAAACGCGCAATGGGAAGTGCTGCCATGCAGATTCGCGAGGGGCACGGCCCGGGCGCGAATGGCCGGAAAGGCACCCGTCCGTCGCGTGCTGAAGCCCTGGGTTGCGGGCAAAAAAAGAGGCTCCAACCGAAGTTGGAGCCTGATGATAGGGCCGAAGCCAAATCGCAAGTTTTGGTCCTGCGCATGGGAGGAGGATATGCGCCAGACCGGTGGATCGTCGCCGAGGGAGGAGGATTCGGTTTCGATCCGGTGTCGCAAGAAGCGGGTCCGAGGGAGGAGGATACGGAGCGGCTTCACCAGCGACGTTTACGAATATAGGTTTTGACCGTTTGGTCAGCAATGCATGGATCGTCATGACAGCTATGCAATAGGCACAGCGACAAACTGTCCAATTTCTAGGCAACGAGACAGGGTGGCGACAGGTTCCCGCCTGGCGGCGCCGGGACGAAAAAAAGGCCCCATCCGAGGATGGGGCCTGATGATTGGGCCGGAGCCAAATCGAAAGTGGGGCAGAGAGCAAGGGAGGAGGAGTATGCCGCTCTGCCATGGACCTCGGATCAAGGGAGGAGGAGATGATCCTAAGTCCGCTGTTGCGATACGGGGTCCGAAGGGAGGAGGAGATCGGAGCGCGCCTCAGCAACGAGACCTATATGAACTCTACTGGTTTGATAGACAATCCCGAAACTGACATGTCAGCCATGCGTTTTTGCGGGGGACTGTCATGGCACCGGACAAAAAAGAAAGGCCCCGCTCGAGGGGAGAGCGGAGCCCTAAGGAGGACAGGTCAGGGACCTGTCAGGAGGGAACGCAGCAGGCGCAAGGGAGGGAGGAGAAAACACCCGCTGTGATGAAGGGGCATATAGGGGTGTCCGGTGGTTTCGCCAATCCGGCTGGGGTTATGTCAGCCATGCGCCTTGCGCATGCGAGGCGAAATTTCGCAACAATTTCAATGCTACCACTTTAGGCTGCGGCGGGCTGCCACAGGGGTCTCGGGGCTCGAAGGCGGATTCCAGAAGGCCGCGCAATGTCAGGTTGTCGGTCAGGACGATATTGTCGAGGGCCCAGACCTCCCCCTGCTGCAGCAGGATCAGCGTATCGGTATAGGTCGCCTCCGGTGCACCGGCGAAGCCATAGGTGACGTTGACCATGGCCGCGCCATCATAGGCTTCGGTGACTTCCGTCTCGCAAGTGTCAGGCTTGTCCGGCCAGCTCGACCAGGGAACGCCATCGCCCAAAGGCGGCTTCTCGTCGGGCGCGGCGGCCTGCAGTTCGGCATTGCGGGCCATGGCGACCTCTATCGCCTGGTTCAGTGAAGGCGTGAGCAGATCCAGGGGATCGGCCGTGCCGTCCATCATGGCGACGCAAAAGGCGCTGCCCAACGCGTCGGGGGTGGATGGGGCGGCGAGGGCGGGGGTGGCCACGGCAAAGGCGAGGGCGACGACAAGCAGGCTTCGATGCATCTGTGCCTCCAGAATGGCGGCAGACTAGCGCAAGGCCTCAAACCGGTCGATGGCGCTCTGAAGCTGGCCGAGATGTTCGATGCGGGTATAGCGCGGCTCGCCCTCCGGCTCCTCGGCATGTTCATAGGACCAGGTGAGGTCGTGCGGGACATAGGCGGCGCAGGCGCCCGTCGCCAGGGCCGGCAGGATGTCGGATTTGAGCGAATTGCCGGCCATGATGGTGTGTTCGGGCCCCTCGGTGTGACGCTCGAAGATGCGGCGATAGACGGCCTCGGTCTTGTCGGCGACCACTTCGACCGCGGCGAAGTAATCGGCCAGGCCCGAGGCGGCCAGCTTGCGTTCCTGATCGAAAATGTCGCCCTTGGTGACCAGGATCAGCCGGTAGCGGTCCTGCAGGTGCTCAAGCGCCTGGTCGACATAGGGCAGGGTCTCGATGGGAAAGTTCAAGAGTTCGCGGCCGGCGGCGAGGATTTCGGCGATGACGGTGCCGGGCACGCGATGCTCGGTGACCTCCAGCGCCGTCTCGACCATGGAGAGCGCAAATCCCTTGGCGCCGAAACCGTAGAACTGCAGGTTGCGGGCGGTGGCGGAAATCAGCCGTTCGGTGAGGTCCGGTGCGTCGGTGTAATCGCGCAGCAGATCGGAAAAGCGCTGCTCGGTGAGGCGGAAGAACTGCTCGTTCTGCCAGAGGGTGTCGTCGGCATCGAGGGCGATGGTGGTGATGCGGGGCATGTGCAGTCCTCGCGGAAAGGACACCCCCACCCTGCTCGATTCAACGGACTTAGCGAAGGGCCAAGTCCTATCTCGCTTCCCTCCCCACAGGGGGGGGAGGGTGGTGATGGGGCCGAGAGATTGAAGTCGGATCAGGCGGGTGTCAGAACGACCACTCGCGGGCCTTGGAGACCAGGAAGTCGCGGAAAACGCCGACGCGCTTGGAGTTTTTGAGGGCGGGCGGATAGACGAAATAGGCTTCGTAGGCGGGCAATTCGATCTCGGGGAGAATCTGGACGAGGCCATCTTCCTTCTCGGTCACATAGTCGGGCAGCATGGCGATGCCGATGCCGGCACGACAGGCCTGCATCATGCCATAGATGGCGTTGACGCGCAGGGCAGCGCGGCGCGGGCTGGAATCGGCGCGGCCCATGCGTTCGAGATAGTTGATGTCGCCCAGATAGGAGGGCACCGGCTCACCGAAGCTGATGATGCGGTGATTGTCGAGGTCCTCGGGCGATTTGGGCATGCCGTGCTCGTCCACATAGGTGTCGGCGGCATAGAAATGGTTGTGCACGGTGAACAGCTTGCGCTGGATCATTTCGGACTGGTTGGGCCGGTGCAGGCGGATGGCCACGTCGGCCTCGCGCATGGCCAGGTCCAGTTCGGCGTCGTTGAGGCGGATTTCAAGCTGGATCAGGGGATAGAGCTTGAGGAATTCGTCGAGCCGCGAGGAGAGCCAGGTGGAACCGATACCCACGGTGGTGGTGACGATCAGCGGTCCGGTGGGGACGTCCTGGCTTTCGGACATCTGGGTTTCCACCTGCTGCAATTCCCAGTGCATGCGGTGGGCGGTGCGGAACAGCTGCTCGCCCACCTCGGTCAGCACCAGGCCGCGGGCGTGGCGGATGAAGAGCTTGAGGCCCAGATCATCTTCCAGGGCGGAAATTTGCCGACTGACGGCGGACTGGCTCATGCCGAGCTTTTCCGCGGCATGGGTGAAACTGCCCGACTCGGCGGCGGTGTGGAAGATCCGTAGCTTGTCCCAGTCGAGCATGGTGGTGACGCTTTCCCTGTATTTTCTCAGCCAGGTCGAACACTGCCCCTCGCCTGCGGCGAGGGAGGCACAGGAATTGTGACAGCAGCGTGACTTGGCCTTTGATTTTGCACGTCTATTCGGCTGCCTCCGCCAATTCGTGCGCGGCGAGGAACCGTTCGGCATCAAGCGCGGCCATACAGCCCATCCCGGCGGCGGTGACGGCCTGGCGGTAGACATCATCGGTCACGTCGCCAGCGGCAAAGACGCCGGGCACATTGGTCTCGGTGGAGCCGGGCTTCACCTGCAGATAACCGCCGGGCTTCATGTCGAGCTTGCCCGCAAAGATGGCAGTGGCCGGAGCATGGCCGATGGCGACGAAGATGCCGTCAATCGGCTGCTCATAGGTCTCGCCGGTGATGGTATTGCGCAGAGTGACGGTATTGACCGATGGCGGCATGGGCGTGCCGCCGACTTCGGCCACTTCGGTGTTCCAGCGCACCTCGATCTTGGGGTTCTTGAACAGGCGGTCCTGCAGGATGCGTTCGGCGCGGAATTCGTCCCGGCGATGCACCACGATGACCTTCTCGGCGAAATTGGTGAGGAACAGGGCTTCCTCGACGGCGGTATTGCCGCCGCCGACCACCAGGACCTGCTTGCCGCGATAGAAAAAGCCATCGCAGGTGGCGCAGGCGGAAACGCCAAAGCCCTGGAATTTCTGCTCGGAAGGCAGGCCGAGCCACTTGGCCTGGGCGCCGGTGGCGATGATCAGGCTGTCGGCGGTGTAGGTGTCGCCGCTGTCGCCATGCAGCACGAAGGGCCGGACATCGAGATCGACCGAGGCGATGATGTCGTTGACGATGCGCGTGCCGACATGTTCGGCCTGCGCCTTCATCTGGTCCATCAGCCAGGGGCCCTGGATGACATCGGCAAAGCCGGGATAGTTCTCGACATCGGTGGTGATGGTCAGCTGGCCGCCGGGCTGCAGGCCCTGGATCATCACCGGTTCGAGCATGGCGCGCGCCGCATAGATGGCAGCGGTGTAGCCGGCCGGGCCGGAGCCAATGATGATGACTTTCGCGTGCATCGCGACGCCTCTCCAACAGATTCCAGGAATTCTCCCTCGCCTCTAATTAATGGTCGAAGGGGAGAGGTTTCAAGGCAAACTCACTCCCGCAGGGCAGTTGCTCGCGGGAGTGCACATGAAAGACACAGATATTTGCGGAGATGCCCAATAAACCGGCACCTGAGACGCGATGGAACGCGCCGGGCGGCGAAAATGCGGGCTGCTCACCCCGCCGGGCGGCGCCGATTCTCAGATATAGCGAATCTTGAGGATCTCGTAGCTCCGGGAGCCGCCCGGGGCGGCCACTTCGAACGAATCGCCTTCTTCCTTGCCGATCATGGCGCGGGCGATGGGCGAGGAGATCGAAATGCGTCCGGCCGAGGCGTCGGCCTCCGGATCGCCGACGACCTGATAGGTCTTTTCTTCCTCGGTATCCTCATCGATATAGGTGACGGTGGCGCCGAACTTGACCTTGTCGCCGCTGAGCTTGGTCACGTCGATGATGTCGGCCAGCGCCAGGATGGTCTCGAGTTCCTTGATCCGGCCCTCGTTGAGGCTCTGCTGTTCCTTGGCGGCGGAATATTCGGCGTTTTCGGACAAATCGCCGTGGGCGCGCGCTTCGGCGATGGCGTCGATGATGCGGCGACGCTCGGTGCTGGTGCGGTGCTCGAACTCTGCGGAAAGGGCCTTGTGGCCCTGAACCGTCATCGGGATCTTGTCCATAATTGTGCTGCCTCCAATCGGCTCGGCATAACAAGAACCGCCGCGTGGCCGGGTTTGCCGGGCCGCGACAGGTCATAAATGATGTGGGGCCCTGCCGGTGCATCCTGGCTCCGGCATGGCGTCTCCCTGCCAAGCTGCGTTCGGCCACTGCTTCACGACACGTCTTTTCGGGAGATGGGACAAGCTTGCCCGCGCCGCGCCTTGCGGTCAAGCCGCCGTTCGACAAGCGCGCGGGGTCTCCACATTCTCGTGCGGGGCTGTGGACGATGCGGGCCGAAGTGGCGGTCGCCGTTCAAAATTGCGTTGTCGCCTTGCCCCTGCCATGGCGGCAGGGTGTCTGCAGGGACAGGCCAACGAAGCGGAGGACGGACGCAGGATGTTTCAACGAGGGATCGCCGCCACGCTCGCCCTTGCCGGATTGCTGGCGCTGCCGCCGGCCGGGGTGCAGGCGCAGACAATCGGGAGCAGCGCCGGGCGGGTGCAGGCCATGGTGCTGGCGGAGGGGCTCGACCATCCCTGGGCGCTGGCTTTCCTGCCCGATGGGCGGTTTCTGGTGACCGAGCGGTCCGGCCAGTTACGCATTGTCAGCGATGGCGCAATCGGTCCGCCAGTGGAGGGCGTGCCCGCTGTGGTCGCGCGGGGGCAGGGCGGATTGCTTGACGTGACGCTGGCGCGCGATTTTGAGGAGAGCGGCAGGCTCTATATGAGCTTTTCCGAGCCCGCCGCCGATGCGGGAATGGACAGCGGTTCCGGCACTGCGGTGCTCTCCGCGCGGCTCGACCTATCCGGTGAGCGGGCGCGGCTGGTGGATCAGCAGGTCATCTTCCGGATGAACCATTTCGATGGTTCGACGCGGCATTTCGGGTCGCGCGCGGTGGTGGGCAATGACGGCAATCTGTTCGTGACGCTGGGCGAGCGTGGCACCGCTGCACGTGCGCAGGACCCGCAGGACCTGGCTGGCGCGGTGGTGCGCATTGCGCCCGACGGATCGGTGCCGGCGGATAATCCGAAGCCTGAGGGCTGGGCGCCGGAATTGTGGAGCATTGGCCATCGCAATCCGCAGGGCGCGGCGGTGCGGGACAGCGACGGCGCGCTGTTCGCGGTGGAGCATGGCGCGCGGGGCGGGGACGAACTGAACCTGGTCCGGCCGGGGCGCAATTACGGCTGGCCGGAGATCGCCTATGGCACCAATTATGATGGCTCGCCGATCGGCGTCGGGCAGGCCCAGCCGGGCCTGGAACAGCCGCTGCACTTTTGGGATCCCTCTATCTCGCCGTCGGGCCTGGCCTTTTATGAAGGCGAGCTGTTTCCCGCATGGAACGGGGATTTGCTGCTGGGCGGGCTGAGTGGCCAGCTATTGGTGCGGCTCGACATGGAAGGCGATGCCGTGGTCGGGGAGGAGCGGTTGTTCGAAGGGCAGCTGGGGCGCATCCGCGATGTCGGGGTGGGCCCCGATGGCGCCATTTACCTGGTGACCGATGCGGACAATGGCCGGCTCATACGGGTGGCGCCGGAAGGAGAGTGAGGCGCAGTCGACGGGCTGCTAGCGGCGGACGGCCTGCCAGGCGGCATCGGCGAAGAGGTCGGCAATGCGTTCCGCCGCGTCCGGTGCGGTTGGTGGCGCCTGGCGCAGATAGCTATAGACCGGGCCAAGCATCAGTGAATGGGCGATCTCGAAGGGCAGGTCGCGGACGGTGCCCTCCGACTGCATCTGGGCGAAACGTGCCGCAGCGGCGGCGTGGCCCTCGGTGAGCAGCGCCCTGATGGCCCCCAGTTCAGGGTCGATCATTGCCAGGCCGCGCAGTTCATCGAGAAAGCGCGCCTGATCGGGATGGGCCAGTCCCCAGAGTGCGAGCCCCCGCACCGACGCCTTGATGTCCGCCTCGGCGGACTGGCCTGGCAAGACCGTTCGCTCCGACCAGCCGGCAATGGCCTCGCGCAGCAGGGCCTCGGCCAGGCCGGCCTTGCCGGCAAAGAAGTGGTAGATGCTGCCGGTGCTGGCGCCACTGCGTTGCCTTATGTCGCTCATGGAGGTCGCCAGATATCCCTTGGCCAGGAAACAGGCGAGGGCTGCGTCAAGAATCTGGCGGCGACGGTCTGGTGCGGACTTGGGCATGCTGAAGACTAGACGATCCTAGAATGCTGTTCTAGTGTGTTTTCTAGAACGCCGTTCCAGGGAGGGTGCAATGATCGATGCCGTAGCGCTAGTGCAAGCCTATATCCGGGCCGTCGAGGCCTTCGATGCGGAGGCGGCGGCGCCGCTGCTCGCCGAGGAGATGCAGTTCGAGGAATTGCCCAACCGCATCCGGCCCAAGGGCGGAGTGGATGGAAAGGCCGCCATGATGGCGGCGCTGAGGCGCTCCGGCGAGCGCAAGCTCCTTTCGGGGCAGCGTTATGTGCTGGGCGACATCATCGCCAGCGGCGAGCGGGTGGTGGTGGAAGCGCGGTGGGAGGGCGACCTCGTGGTGCCCGTGGGAGCGTTGCCGGCCGGCGGCACAATGGTGGCGCATATCTGCATGGTGTTCGAGGTCCAGCAGGGGCGCATCGTGCAGCAGCGCAATTATGACTGCTACGAACCGTTCGAGGCGGTCTGAGGTCAAAGCAAGGGGCGCGCCCGTTGCCAGGCGCGCCCCTTGTCATTCTGTGCGGATGGATCAGGAGGCCGTGAGATTGTCGGCCGCGGACTTGCCGGTCCGCTTGTCCTTGACGATCTCGTAGCTGATCTTCTGGCCTTCATCCAGGCCATTGAGACCCGAGCGCTGGACGGCGGAGATGTGGACGAACACGTCCGCCCCACCCTCGTCAGGCTGAATGAAGCCATAGCCTTTTTGGCCGTTGAACCATTTAACGGTACCAGTTGCCATGATGCGCGTTCCCTCGTGCAGTCGCTGCTGGAGCGGCCCTGGCCATGCACCCGGCCAGAACCTAGTTGATATCGAAATATCGGAAGATGACGTCAGCAGTTGCGAATGGAATTCGCGTCTTCAGATCAGTCGGCCGCAATATTCGATGCAGGGAAGCGTAGCCTGAAATGCGCGAGGCATCAATATGTCGTGTAGGCGCTACAAAACGCCCGGCGGAACAGGAAGTTCTGACGGGGCGACAACCACTTAGGCTCAATGGCATCCGGCGTCGAGAGGACCCGGACGGGCCGACGCGAAGGTGCGTAGCGGCCAATCGCGAGGCGGATGCGCCGCCGGGGATTGGTCGCCTTCCATTCTAGACGAGTCTGTGTGGATGGAAAGTGAACATTTGCCCAATTACCGGCAAATGCAATTTGCTTGCGTTTCGTCGCGCTTTGCGGCACATCCCGCGCGCCGCGCCAGACGGGCCGGTGTTCTCGAAAGCATTTCGTCTTGACCAAGGCGTTCTTTTCTTCCGGCGACGTGATCGCCGACCGGCGCGCGGACTATGCCCGCATGCTGGCCGAACAGGGTGACCATGCGGCTGCGGCCGAGCTGATGGGCCAGGCACTGGAGCTGGCGCCGGACTGGGCCGCGGGCTGGGACCTGGCGGGCAGCTACCATGAGAAGGCGGGCAATCTGTCGGCGGCGATCGCTGCCTGGCGGCATCTTGAAGCGCTGGACGACGATGGCGTGTTCGGTGCGCGGCTGAAGCTTGCGGCGCATGATGCCGGTCCTGCGGGCGAGGGGACGGCGGTGGGCTATGTCGAGGCGCTGTTCGACCAATATGCTCCGCAATTCGAGGCAGCGCTGGTGGGCAAGCTCGGCTATCGCGTGCCGGACATGCTCGACGCGCTGGTGGACGAAGAGATGGCGCGTCTTGGCATTGCGCATTTCCAGCGCGCGCTGGACCTGGGCTGCGGCACCGGGCTGATGGGGGAGCGGCTGCGCAAGAAGGTCGGCTATCTCGAAGGGATCGACATTTCCGCCGCAATGATCGCGGAGACGGCGCGCAAGGGCATTTATGACAGCCTGCAGAAGGCGGAACTGGTCGCGGCGCTCAACGCGCGGCGGGCCGATGCGGACCTGATGACGGCGGCAGACGTGCTGATCTATTGCGGCGCGCTGCAACCGGTGCTGGCGGCGCTGGTGCCGGCCTTGAAGGCGGGCGGGCTGGTGGCCTTTTCGCTGGAGGCCCACGACGGCGCCGAAGAGGTGTTCCTGCGCCCCAGCCTGCGCTATGCGCATGGCGTGGAAGCCACGCGGAACGCGCTGGTTGTTGCCGGGCTGGAAGTGTTGCGGTTCGAGACCGCGGTGCTGCGTTTCGACCGCGGCGCTCCGATCACAGGCATTCTCGTGGTGGCCCGCAAGCCGGTGGTGGAACTGACCGCCGCCAATGACGAAGCCGAGGGCGGCGACGTCGCGGCCTAGCAATTTGCGCCCGGGCTTGGCAGAAGGGGGAGGATTCTTCGGGAGCCTGCCATGAATGCCATTCGCTACGATTTCCGGTCCGACACGGTGACCAAGCCCAGCGCCGGAATGCGTGCGGCCATGGCCGCGGCCGAAGTGGGCGACGATGTGTTTGGCGATGATCCGACCGTCAACCGGCTGGAACAGCGCATGGCCGGCATGCTGGGGAAGGACGCGGCGCTGTTCGTGCCCTCGGGGACGATGTCGAACCTTTTGGCCCTGATGAGCCATTGCGGTCGCGGTGACGAGTTCATCGCCGGGCAGAATGCGCATTGCTACAAGTATGAAGCCGGGGGCGCGGCGGTATTGGGCTCGATCCAGCCGCAGCCGATTGCGCACCGGGCGGATGGCACGATGGAACTCAATGACATCGAAGCGGCGATAAAATCTGGCGACAGCCACTTCGCCACGACACGGGTCATTGCGCTGGAGAATACCTTTGGCGGGCGGGTGCTGCCGGTGGCCTATATGAAGGCGGTTGCAGAGATTGCCGGGCGGCATGGGCTGGGGCTGCATCTGGATGGTGCGCGCGCCTTCAATGCCTGCGTGGCACTTGGCCTGGATATCAAGGATTTTGCCGCGCCCTTCGATACGGTTTCGATCTGCCTGTCCAAGGGACTCGGCGCGCCCGTGGGATCGGTGCTGGTGGGCCGGGGTGACCTGATCGAGACCGCAAGGCGCAATCGCAAGATGCTGGGCGGAGGGTTGAGGCAGTCGGGCGTGCTCGCAGCAGCCGGGCTCTTTGCAGTTGAGCATAATGTGGCGCGTCTGGCCGATGACCACAGGCGTGCCAAGGCGCTGGCGGAGGGCCTGGCGCGACACGAGGCGCTGCGGGTGACGATGCCCGACACGAATATCCTCTGGATCGACATGGATGCGGCCCTGGGCGAGCGATTCACCGCCTATCTGGGAGAGAATGGCGTGGGCATCACAGGTCGCTATGGCCAGCAACGCTGGGTGAGCCACCTCGATGCCGGCGACGCGGATGTGGCCGCCGCGCTGGCGCTGGTCGACCGGTTTTTCAGTTGAGCGATCTGCTCAGCGCGAAACGCTGGATCGCATGAGATAGACCGTGCCGCCGACTTCGGCGCGGCGGAAGGCGATCTCCGAGAGGGCGTCGTCATTGAGCAGGGTTTCCTGCCAGACCGCGTCGATCGAGGCTTCCTGGCCCAGGTTTCGGTCGATGCCGATGAAACGATAGGGCTCGGCGCCGCGCGCAGCCTCGGGGTGCTCGCCACCGGTCCACTGGTAGTCGCCGCTCTCGGCATTGGCCCAGAAACCGAATACCGCCAGTTGGGCAATTGCATGGGCCGGGGTCGAGGTCTCGTCGGACTGGGTCGCATAGAGTTCGGGCCAGTCGGCGACCTGGCCCTCGATTTCGGTCCATTCGACGGTGTCAAAACCGGCATAGGGGTCGAGGCAGGGCCGGCCCATGCAATCGGCCTTGCTGGCTTCCTTGTCGGAAATGATGCGGCTGCTGGCCTCGAGCAGGATGGCGGCATTGTTCATTTCCGGCGTGAAGACGAAGCGCCAAGCCATATGCGGCCCGCGGCCGAACTCCTCGACCGGCGCGGTGTTTTCGATGCCATAGGCGTCCGCGGTTTCGGCGTGGATGACGGCGGCCATGTTGTAGTGGCGGACTTCGATGAAGCTGTAGGGCGCACCGTTCTCGGCGATCATTTCGCCATAGGCGATGGCGGTGCGGGTGCGGCCGCTTTCGATGGACTTGTCGGCAATCAGCATGGCTTTTTCGAGCGGACCGACGGTGCCGCCGGGCGTGGTGACCGTGAGATCGAACCACTGGTCGATCAGCCGCACCTCGAGCCCTGGGATATCTTCGGCGGCAAAGCCTTGCGCATAGATGAAATCATGGATTGCTTGGTCCAGCGGCTGGGCCGCGGCCAGGGTCGTGGTGGCGAGCAGGATGGCGGCGGTAGCGGCAGCAGTGCGGATCATCGTGTCCCCCGGGCGTGATACGCCTTGATAGCGCGAGGAAAATGAACCGGAGATGACCGGGAAGGGAAGAGAGCTTGACAGTGTCTCCAATTAGTGAGTTAGTTGAATAACTAAATTTACGGGAGCAGGATGAATGGGCATGGAAAAGTGGATGGTGCGGCTCGACGCAAGGCGGTTCGGGCCGTGGGCGGTGGTGACGGGTGCCAGTTCCGGGATCGGGCGCGAATTTGCCCGGCAGATTGCCGCATCGGGGATCAACCTGGTGCTGGTTTCGCGGCGCGCGGAAGCGCTGGAGACCGTCGGGCAGGACCTGAGCCGCGAGCACGGGATCGACTATCGGGTGGTTGCGGCCGACCTCGGCGAGCCGGGAAACGAGCACCTGGTGATGGACCAGACTGAGGACCTCGAGATCGGCCTGTTCGTCTCCGCCGCCGGGACGGGGCAGCCGGGGGCATTCCTGGCGTTCCAGCCAGCTCAATTGCTCCGCCAGACCCAGCTGATGGGCGTGTCGCACATGCTGTTGACCCATCACTTCAGCCGGCGCTTTGCGGCCCGAAAACGGGGTGCGACATTGCTGGTTTCGGCGCTGGGGGCGGATAGCGGTATTCCCTTCCACGCCAATCCAGCGGCGGCGAAAGGCATGGTCAATGCGCTGGGGCGGAGCCTGCATGCCGAACTCAGGGAGCATGGCGTCGGCATAACGGTGCTGATCGTCACTCCGACCGAAACGCCGCTGATCAAGAAGATGGGGCTCGATGCCTCACCCATGCCGATGAAGCCGATGCCGGTGGCCCAATGCGTCGGCGAGGCGCTGGAGGGGGTGAAGCGGCGCAAAATGGTGGTGGTGCCCGGGCGGCTTTACAGGATCATGAATGCGGTGATGCCGCACAGCTTGGTGCGGGCGATGACCGCGAATATGATGCGGCAAAGCACGACATTCGTTGGTTAGGAGCAGCCCTTGGCTGACAAGAGCAAACCGGCCCCTCGCGGCAAACGCGAGCGGCTAACCCAGGCGGCGGTAGAGCTGGCGCATCGGCAGGGCTACCGGAGCACGACATTGGCCGACCTGGCGCAGGCCTCGGACGTGCCGCTGGGCAATATCTACTATTACTTCAAGAGCAAGGACGATATCGGCCGGGCGGTGCTGGAGCAGCGGCTAGGCGAAGTCGCCATGATGGAGCAGATGCTGTCGGCACTGCCCTCGCCGCTGGAGCGGTTGCTGGCCTTCGTCGAAAACTCGATCGGCAATGCGGCGCTGGTGGCAGAGCTTGGGTGCCCGTTGGGCACGCTGAGCGCAGAACTCAGCAAGGATGAGGGTGACTGGACGGCGCCGGCCAGGGGGCTGCTGGGTGGCCCGATGACTTGGATGGAAAGCCAGTTTGCCGAGATGGGGTTCGGCGGGGAAGCCGCCGACCTGGCGCTACAGCTGCAATCGTCATTGCAGGGGGCGTCGATCCTGGCGCATAGCCTGGGTGATCCGGACCTGCTGGTGCGCGAGGGGCGGCGATTGCAGGGATGGTTGCGGGGGCTGGCGACGAACGCCCCGCTTAGTTCTGCCAGGCCCTTTGGGCCGAGTGGCGCTACCTCCCCCTGAGAAGGGGGAGGCGCGCAGGAGCCGCCGGTTCAGCGCCAGAACGCGTAAAGGCCGGCAATATCGGCCGAGGTGAGCAGCGGCATGGCTGAAGTGAGGCTCTCGACCGGCCAGTCCCACCAGGCCAATTCCAGCAGCATGCCGATTTCAGCGTCGCTGAAGCGCTTGCGGATGGGTTTCGCCGGGTTGCCGCCGACGATCGTGTAGGGCTCGACATCCCTGGTCACCAGGGCGCGGGTGCCGATGATGGCGCCATGGCCGATGGTGACGCCGGGCATGATGATGGCTTCCGAACCGATCCAGACATCGTTGCCGATGACGGTGTCGCCGGCGGGCCGAAAGGCATTGTTGGCCGTGGCGAATTCGGGCGCATCGGGGACGAAGGCGAAGGGGAAGGTCGAGATCCAGTCGTTCCGGTGGCCCTGATTGCCCGCCATGATGAAGGCGGCACCCGAGCCGATGGAGCAGAAGGCGCCGACAATGAGCCGATCGACGCCGGGCGTCGTCATCAGGTAGCGGGCGCAGTCGTCAAAGGAATGGCCGTGATAATAGCCCGAATAGTAGCTGTAGCGGCCGACCACGATGTTGGGATTGGTGACCTGGCGGTCGAGCGGGATGCCCAGGAACGGGCTTTCGAAGAAATTGGACATGATTGTTCCATGAAGGTGCGCCGGATGGCGCGGATGTGCAGAGAACCGGATGCGCAGCAGCAATCGCCGGCGCGTCGGCCGGTGAAAGGGCGCTTCCTCCCGCCTGTCATGCGGGCAGAAGCGCTATGCGCTGGTTCGGTCTGCGGACTTCATGGTGGGGTGGTTGTAAGCCCGAAACCCAGAGGTGTCGAGGGTCGGCTAAGGCGTCGTAATTCCAAGCGCGCGAATGGCCCATGGAAAGGCCGTTGACAATTGCTGCTGCTGGACGCGACGGACAAAGGGGGCATCGGGTATCGTCGGCTGGCCGGCACGGGCAGCGAAATACCCTGAGATCAGCGCAGCAACTTCAGGGGCATCTGGCATGACCTGATCGGGTAAGGGGCCACCTTCATACGCCAGGCTTGGCAGGAATCCACCAAGATCTACGGCGGGATTGCCGAGGCCCGCTTCGCTCCAGTCTATGAACTTGACCCCGTCGGGCGCGATACAGATGTTGTCGCTTCTGAGATCGAGATGAACGAGTGCGTCGCCGGTCTGGACGCAAGCTGCCTCGGCGTCAACGAGCGTTTGCAGCCATCTGTCCAGCCAGGCGGACGTGACCAGATTCAGAGAGAGAAAGGGATCGGGGTCCCTGGCAATTTGAGGCCATCCTGCGTGCTGGCCGGACAGAGTTCCTGCAGCCGGGAGCGCAGCGGTGGTTTGATGGAGTTGGGCGATCGCATCGAAAACCTGCCGAATGTGGGGTTTTGTCCAGGGCGGCGGCCAAGTCGCGTCGCTCAGGTCTTCAATGACCAGCATGGGCCGGTCCGTGTCGGCATCCACGCCATACAGCGGCGGCATGAATGGCGCTGAGATCGAGTCGTAGGCCTTGATCTCACGATGTAACATGGCTGCGGTCGTCGGGGTGGTGGCGATTTTGACGAACGCGCTGCGCCTTTCGTCGCTCACCCGAAAGCGAGCGGCAGCCGTGTAACCTCCGGCGACCGGTCGCCAATCGTCTGGCCGCCAGCCAAGAATGCGAGTGATGCGCGCCTCCACTTCGGGCGAAGGCGCGCCCGAACTCATGCCGCGAAGTAGTCCTGCAGGGCGCGGACCTGCAGGCCGCCCTGGCGGTAGGCGATGATCCCTTCCACGGCGGCGAGGGCGCCGTCGATGGTGGTGTAATAGGGGATCTTGGACAGGAGCGCGGTGCGGCGGATGTCGCGGCTGTCGGAGATCGACTTGAGACCATCGGTGGTGTTGATGACCAGCTGCACGCCGCCATTCTTCATGGAGTCGACGATGTGCGGACGGCCTTCGAGCACCTTGTTGATCTTGGTGGCCGGGACATTGTTGTCGACCAGATAGCGCTGGGTGCCGCCGGTGGCGAGGATTTCGAACCCGGCTTCCACCAGGTGACGGGCCATATCGACGATATGTTCCTTGTCGGCATCGCGAACCGAAATGAAGGCCTTGCCCGAGGCGGGAACCTTGGAGCCGGCACCCATCTGCGATTTGGCGAAGGCCATGGCGAAATCGGTGTCCAGCCCGATGACTTCGCCGGTCGACTTCATCTCGGGGCCGAGGACGGTATCGACGCCGGGGAAGCGGTTGAACGGGAACACGGCTTCCTTGACGGCGATGTGCGCGAGCTTCTTTTCGACGAGGCCGAAGCTGGCCAGGCTCTCGCCGGCCATGATGCGCGAGGCAATCTTGGCGATAGGCTGGCCGATCACCTTGGCGACGAAGGGCACGGTACGGGAGGCGCGCGGATTGACCTCGATGAGGTAGATGGTGTCGTCCTTATAGGCGAACTGCACGTTCATCAGGCCGCCGACCTTGAGCGCGAAGGCCAGTTCGCGGGTCTGGCGCTTGAGCTCGTCGATGATCGCGGGCGGCAGGGTGCGCGGGGGCAGCGAGCAGGCCGAGTCACCCGAGTGGATGCCGGCTTCTTCGATATGCTCCATGATGCCGGCGACGAAGACATCCGTGCCATCGGAGAGGGCATCGACGTCGATTTCGGTGGCGCCGGAGAGATAGGCGTCGAACAGCAGCGGGTTGTCGGAGAGGACCGAGTTGATCTGGCCGGTCTTGTCGTTGGGATAGCGCTGGAGAATATCGGGCGGGACCAGGCCGGTGAGGGTGTCCTGCACATAGCGCTCGAACTCGCTGGCTGAATGGACGATGGCCATGGCGCGGCCGCCCAGCACATAGGACGGGCGGATGACCAGCGGATAGCCCAGGCGCTCGGCGACGAGGCGGGCCTGTTCGAGGCTATAGGCAATGCCATTCTTGGGCTGGGTCAGCTCGAGCTTGTTCAAGAGCTTCATGAAGAGGTCGCGGTCTTCGGCCAGATCGATGGCCTCCGGCTGGGTGCCCAGGATCGGCACACCGGCCTTGGCGACGGCTTCGGCCAGGTTCAGCGGGGTCTGGCCGCCGAACTGCACGATGACGCCGTGAAGGGTGCCATTCTGCTTTTCGGTGAGCAGGATCTCGATGACGTCTTCCTCGGTCAGCGGCTCGAAATAGAGGCGGTCGGAGGTGTCATAGTCGGTCGAGACGGTTTCGGGATTGCAGTTGACCATGATGGTCTCGTAGCCGGCATCGGCCAGCGCGAAGGCGGCATGGCAGCAGCAATAGTCGAATTCGATGCCCTGGCCGATGCGGTTCGGGCCGCCGCCGAGAATGACGACCTTCTTGCGGTCGGAGGGGCGGGCCTCGTCATCGACCTTGCCGGCGAAGGGGGCTTCATAGGTCGAATACATATAGGCGGTGGGCGAAGCGAATTCGGCCGCGGAGGTGTCGATACGCTTGTAGGCGGGACGCACTTCGAGGCTGTGGCGCAGCTTGCGGACGTCGGAGGGCTTGAGGCCAGCCAACTGGGCGAGGCGCGCATCGGAGAAGCCCATGGACTTGAGCTGGCGCAGGGTCGCTGCGTCCTGCGGCAGGCCGTACTCCTTGACCTTGGCTTCCATGTCGACGATGCCGCGCATCTGTTCGAGGAACCAGGGGTCGATCTTGCAGGCTTCGTAGATGTCCTCGTTGGAGACGCCCAGGCGCATGGCTTCGGCCACGTGCAGCAGGCGCTGGGGCGTGGCGGTGCCGAGGGCGGCCTTGATGGCGTTCTTGTCCTCGCCTTCGCCGAGGCCCGGAATGCCGACCTCGTTGAGGCCGGTGAGGCCGGTTTCGAGCGAACGCAGGGCCTTTTGCAGCGATTCCTGGAAGGTGCGGCCGATGGCCATGGCTTCGCCCACCGACTTCATCGAGGTGGTAAGGCGATTGTCCGAGCCGGGGAATTTTTCGAAGGCGAAACGCGGAATTTTGGTGACGACATAGTCGATGGTGGGCTCGAACGAGGCCGGGGTGGCGCCGCCGGTGATGTCGTTTTCGAGTTCATCGAGCGTATAGCCGACGGCGAGGCGCGCCGCGACCTTGGCAATGGGGAAGCCGGTGGCCTTGGAGGCCAGTGCCGAGGAGCGCGAGACGCGCGGGTTCATCTCGATGACGACCATGCGGCCGTCCTTGGGATTGATGCCGAACTGGACGTTGGAGCCGCCGGTTTCCACCCCGATCTCGCGCAGAACCGCCAGCGAGGCGTCGCGCATGATCTGGTATTCCTTGTCGGTCAGCGTCAGGGCCGGGGCGACGGTGATCGAGTCGCCGGTATGGACGCCCATCGGGTCGATGTTCTCGATCGAGCAGATGATGATGCAGTTGTCCTTCTTGTCGCGGACAACTTCCATTTCGTACTCTTTCCAGCCGAGCACGCTTTCTTCGACGAGCACTTCATTGGTGGGCGAGGCGTCGATGCCGCTTTCGCAGATGGCAAGATATTCCTCGCGATTGTAGGCAATGCCGCCGCCGGTGCCGCCGAGGGTGAAGCTGGGGCGGATGATGGCGGGCAGGCCAATGACTTCGAGCGCCTGCAGGGCTTCGATGGTGTTGTGGGCGAGCATGGAGCGCGGGGTTTCGAGCCCGATCTTCTTCATGGCGTCGCGGAACAGCTCGCGGTCCTCGGCCTTGTCGATGGCCTCGGCGGTGGCGCCGATCATCTCGACGCCGAATTTTTCGAGCACACCCATTTTGCGCAGCGAGAGGGCGCAGTTGAGCGCAGTCTGGCCGCCCATGGTGGGGAGCAGCGCGTCGGGGCGCTCCTTCTCGATGATTTTTGCGACCACTTCGGGGGTGATCGGCTCCATATAGGTGGCGTCGGCCAGGTCCGGATCGGTCATGATCGTCGCCGGGTTCGAGTTCACCAGAATGATCCGGTAGCCCTCTTCCTTGAGCGCCTTGCAGGCCTGGGTGCCCGAATAGTCGAACTCGCAGGCCTGGCCGATGATGATCGGGCCGGCACCGATGATGAGGATCGATTTGATGTCGGTACGCTTTGGCATTCGGGGCTCGCTCTGGCTCGTTCAGTTCACTGTTGGTCGCGCTGCCGAACCAAAAAGTGGGAGCCACTTTTTCTGGCAACGCTCCGGAACCGGACGACAGGGAGAATCGCCCGGACACACCCGTCCGCGCGAAACCCGCGCTGCAGTTGAGCACTGCGCCGCAGGGGAAAAGACCGAACATGGTGGTTAAGCGGGCTGTCTAGCGGAAGAGGAGGCGGAAGGGAAGGGGGGAGGGTTCAATCGGGCACCTGTGCAATGCGGTCCTCGCCAACGAGGTCCTCATAACCATGTTTGGGCATGGGGAAGCCGTAGCCATCTCCCGGCTTGTCCCAGCGCAGGGCCCCCGACGCGTGGTAGCGGCTGCCATAGATTTCCACGGCGATGCGCTGCAGGGTAAGATAGACGGCCTGCACGCTGTCGTACCCCCGCACGATGCCCATGCGTTGACCCTCGGGCCAACTGATTGAGTAGCTGCACTCCCAGCATCGGTCGCCTTCGGTGGGGGCTTGGATGTGGATGGGAACGGCAACGTTACCGTGAGGCGTTGTGGCGGTCAGAATTCGGGTGATCAAAGTCATCTGAATCTAGAACCTCAGTTTGGGAACGAAGTTGCCCTTCATGCATGCTGCGTGCCTATCCATTGAGAGGGACCAGCATTTCGCGCTTCCGGCCATTCTGCACAGCTCCTCGTCCAACTGAAGTTGGGCATCGCATAGCTCGGCGCGAGCGGGATCATACCTGCCGGCTACATGAATGCTTTCGACATTGGCGTCGCCAAAAGTCCATTGTCCACCATCAGGATTGCCAGCCGGAACTCTCGGCTGGTCCGGCCGATACTTGCTCAGCAACGACTGAATTTGAAGGGACAGGGCGTGCATCTTCAAGTCTAGCAGCGAACTGCGAGCACTTAGAAGATATTCCAGGGTGGGGAGCTTCGTCATCGTCGTCACCGTCGTCACCGTTTGTATTTTCAAGCGATGTTCTCACCGGTCGAGACAGCGGGGATAAATCGTGTTGTGGGTGGGTCTGTCTGGAACGCTTCGCGGCACATCAAGCTGAGGGCCGTGGCTCATCAAATCGCCGGCTTGATGTAACTACCCCAATGGGGTATATGTTCTTTCATGCAGACCGTTGCTGAAACCTCTCTTTTCGTCCGCCAAGCCGAGCGTCTGTTCGATCCGGATGAGAAGGCGGCGGTAATCGCGTTTCTGGCGAGCAATCCCTATGCCGGCGATGAAATCCCCGGCACGGCGGGTGTGCGCAAGGTTCGTGTGGCGGCGCATGGCAGGGGCAAGCGGGGCGGTGCGCGCGTCATCTATTATGTGTTCGACGAGAACGCGCCGATTTTTGCCCTGCTGGTCTATGGCAAGGGCGACAAGACCAATCTGACGGCTGACGAAAAGGCGGCCGTCAAGGCGATCGCGGTCGCGATCAAGACTGCATACAGGAGCAAGGCATGAGCAAGTTTGGCAAAGACCTGATCGAGGCGATGGGTGAAGCGCTGGCACATGTCGAGGGCGCGAAAACGGGTGTGGTCGAGCATCGGGTCGATCTTGAAGCCATTGATGCCCGGTCTATCCGCAAGTCGCTCAACCTGACGCAGGAGCAGATGGCGCTCATGCTGGGCACTAGCACGTCTGGCTATCGCAAGTGGGAGCAGGGGGAGCGGCAGCCAAGCGGCGCGGCGCGGACGCTGTTGCGGGTGATGGAGAAGGAGCCTGAGGCGGTTTTGCGGGCGCTTACGGAGGCTTAGCTCTCGCGAGATGTCGTGCGCGTCGGCACCCCCTCCTAGCTCTGCTACGGCCCTTTGGGCCTAGCGGCGCTACCTCCCCCGTCAAGGGGGAGGTGAAGATCGCACTCCCATCACCCGATCCCCACAATCTCCACCTCGGCCTCGCCTAGCGTGGCCACATCCCCCACAGCCTTGCCCATCAGCGCCCGGGCCAGGGGCGAAGCGAAGGACAAGGTGCCCGCCTTGGGGTCGGCTTCGTCTTCGCCGACGATAGTGAAGGTCTGGGTGCGGCCGTCGTCGCGTTGAAACGTCACGCGGGAGCCGAAGGCGACGGTGTCGTTGCTTTCAGGCGGCGGGACGAGCTGGGCGGTGCGGATGCGCTCGTTGAGGTAGCGCAGGTCGCGCCAGGGATTGGCGGAATGGCGGCGGCGCTCGTTGATGTCTTCGATGGCGAGGGCGGCTTCATAAGCGGCACTGGCTTCGGCCAGTTGTCGCTGGAGTTGCGCCAGCCCGTTGGCGGTCACGAGATTCGGGCCGGCGGGCACGGGCTTTTCCGGCAGCATGGTTTCGGCGGCCGTCTCGGCGCTGTCTTCCTTGGTAAAAGCTACGCTCACTGAGAAAATCCTGGTTCAAGCTTAGGCGAGGGGGCCTCGGGCACGCATTATCGCGGCGCAGGCTGGGGTCGCCATTATGTAGGCGGTCTGGGGATGATGTGAAACGGCCGGCGCGGGGGCGGCTGTCATTTTGAGAGTGTGCGCACCCCCACCTAGCTTTGCTACGGCCCTGCGGGCCTAGCGACGCTACCTCCCCCATCCAGGGGGAGGAGAAAGGGGTTGGGGCGGGTGCGTGCAACGCGGTGCTAGTTGCGAAGTATCTTTTCCATCGGGCGGCCCTTGGCGAGTTCGTCGACGAGTTTGTCGAGGTAGCGGATTTCGCGCATGGTTTCTTCCTCGATCTCCTCGATGCGGACGCCGCAGATGGTGCCCTTGATGAGGGATCTATTGGGGTTGAGCGCGGGGGCCCTGGAGAAGAAGTCCTCGAAGCTGGTCTTGCTGTCCAGCTCGGTCTCGAGCGCGGCCTGGTCGAAGCCGGTGAGCCAGCGGATGACCTGATCGACCTCGTCCTTGCTGCGGCCCTTGCGCTCGACCTTCTTGATATAGAGCGGGTAAACGCTGGCGACGCTCATGGCATAGATCTTGTGCCCGGGCATGGCTTGCCCCTCCAAGCGGTGTCGGTTGTGCGGGAAAGCTAGCATGGTTGGGACGACAAAAAAGTCCGGTCGGTGAACCGGGCCCTTTTCATGATCAGGGATCGATCAGTTCATCTGGCTGGACCAGTCGTCCACTTCCTTGCGGACGTCGTCCTTGGCCTTGCCATAGCGCTCCTGGATCTTGCCTTCGAGCTGCTCGCGATTGCCGTTGATCTGGGCGATATCGTCATCGGTAAGCTTGCCCCAGTTTTCCTTGGCCTTGCCCGAAAACTGTTTCCAGCTGCCTTCGATACGGTTCCAGTCCATGATCAAACTCCTTGTTTGGGTGTGGTGGAAGAACGTCCGGGCTCGGGGGACGTTCCAATAAGTGATCGGATCGGGGAGATGCGGATGCCGGGGCGACGCTCAGGCGGCGCGGCACAAGGCCTGGCGGCGGAGGGCGGCGAGGATGGCGTCGACCGAATAGGGCTTGGCGATGAACATGGCGCCGGGCGGCAGTTCGGCCGGGCTGGGGCAGATGCCGCCGGAGACCACCACGATGGGCAGGCCGGGATGGGCGCGGGCGGCAAGCCGCGCCAGAGCGAGGCCATCGGGACCACTGCCCAGTTCGATATCGGTGACCAGCGCGTCAATCCCGGTATCGAGGAGCCGTGCGGCGGTGCGCGCGCTGCCGGCGGGCAGGGCCTCGAAGCCCAGCTCGGCCAACTGGTCGATGAGATCGAGCAGCAGCAGGGGCTGATCCTCGACGACAAGTATGCGCGACAGCTCGGTCATTTCGGTTCCCCTCGTTACGCGGTACCTGGGAGGGGAAGCCGCTGGGAGGCCAATCGTTGCATGCGCGCGCCGCATGGCTGATCACATGGTTAGCATTTGGTTCAAATTGTCACGGATATGGCGGCGCGCAGGTCACGACGGTCGCTTAAGGATTCCCGGATAGGCTTTGGTCCAATGGAGAGGAAAGCCATGGACGAGCGGAACATCCATCTGTCTGAAGTGGTCGGGGCGCTGAGCTTTGCGCTCGATATCACCGAGGGGCAGCCGGTGGGCCATAGCCTGAGATGCTGCTGGATCGGCATGCATGTGGGCCGGGGCCTCGGCCTGGATGAGGCCGCGCTGTCGGACCTCTATTATACGCTTCTGCTCAAGGATATCGGCTGCAGCTCCAACGCCGCCCGTATCTGCCAGCTCTATCTGGCCGACGATCTGAGCTTCAAGGGCGCCTACAAGGTCGTCGACAACAAGCTGCCCGAAATCCTGCGGTTCCTTCTGGCCAACACGGCGCGGAAATCGGGCTTTGTCGAACGGTTGCAGACGCTGGTGCACATAGCGCGCAATGGCGGGGAAATCTCGAAGGAACTGATCGAAACGCGCTGCCAGCGCGGCGCCGAGATCGCGCGCAGCATGCGGTTCTCCGAAGCGGTGGCGCAGGGCATTCTCGACCTCGACGAACACTGGGACGGCAGCGGGCAACCGCTGGGGCTGGCAGGCCCGGCAATTTCGCTGTTTGGGCGGATCGCGCTTTTGGCGCAGGTGCTGGATGTGTTCTTCATGCGGGGCGGAGCCGAGGCGGCGCTGGCCGAAGTCACGGAGCGGGCCGGGCGCTGGTTCGATCCGGCGCTGGTGGAGCAGATTGTGGCCCTGCGCGCGGATGATGCGTTCTGGTCGGCGTTGCTGGCCAATGACCTGGCCGAGCGGGTGGTCGCGCTGGAACCGGCCGCCCTGGCCCGGGCCGTGGATGAGGATTATCTCGATGATATCGCGGCCGGGTTTGCCCAGGTGGTGGACGCCAAGAGCCCGTTCACGGCCGGACACAGCGACCGGGTGGCGCTGTTTACCGAGCTGATCGCCGAGGAGATGGGGTATGCCCCGGAGCGGCGGCGCTGGCTGAAACGGGCGGCGCTGCTGCATGATATCGGCAAGCTGGGCGTGTCCAACAGCGTGCTCGACAAGAACGGCAAGCCGGACGAGGACGAATGGGCCCAGATCCGCCGGCACCCGGAACTTGGGCGGGTGATCCTGAACAAGATCGCGGCCTTTCAGGACCTGGCCCGCATTGCCGGAGACCACCACGAAAAGCTTGATGGGCGGGGTTATCCGCGCGGGATCAGGGCGGAGGTCATCGACCTCGATACGCGCATCGTGACGGTGGCCGACATTTTCGACGCGCTGACGGCAGACCGGCCCTATCGCAAGGCAATGCCGGTTTCGGCGGCCTTCGAGATCATGGAAAAAGAAGTCGGCTCCGGCATTGACCCGGACGTGTTCGCGGCACTGCAGCGTGGTTTTGTTCGCCTCGAGGGCGTGGCCGAAGCCGGGGAACAGGCGGCCTAGAGACTGGCCCGATAAAGCGCCACGCGGATGCCGCCATGCAGGACGGGTGGCAATGGCGTATCGAAACTCAGGCCGGTGGCCTGGGCCAACTGCTTGTCCGCGGTGACAATGCCGACGCGCCAGCCGGCAAAGCGGGTCTTGAGCACTGTGCCAAGGGTGCGGTGCAGGCCGATCAGCGGCCCCTTGCTGCCGATGCGCGTGCCATAGGGCGGATTGACGATGACCAGGCCGGCCGGGCCATCGGGCGGGGTCAAATCCTCGATGGATTTCTGTTCGAAACGCGTGAGGTCCGCGACGCCGGCGCGCGCGGCGTTCTCGGTGGCCATGCGGATGGCGCCGGGATCGCGGTCGGTGCCATGGAAGCGCAGCGCGGTCGGGGTCAGCGCGGCGGGCTTGCGCAGATCGGTCCAGGCATCGGGGTCGAAACCGGGGAGGTGCTCGAAGGCAAAATCGCGCTCGCGACCGGGGCGCAGACCCAGGGCAATCTCGGCCGCCTCGATGACGAAGGTGGCCGAGCCACACATGGGATCGAGCACGGGTTCGGTGCCGGAATATCCGCATTGCCTGAGGAACATCGCGGCCATGGTTTCGCGCATCGGGGCCTTGGCGACGCCCTCCTTGAAGCCGCGTTTGTGGAGGGAGGCGCCGGTGGTGTCGATGCTGATGGTGACGAGGTCATCCTCGATCCGCACCAGCATGCGCAGGGCTGCATCCTCGGCGATCGGGGCGCCCAGGGTTTGCGTGATGGCGGTGGCGACGCGCTGGGCGGCCGCCCCGGCGTGATAGATGCGCGAGCGCCTGCAACTGGCTTCGACATGCACGGGAATATCGGGTCGCAGCACGCTGGTCCAGTCGACCTTGCGCGCCCGCTTGTCGAGCTGGGCGAGGTGCATGGCGCGGAAGGACGCGACCCGCGCCAGGACCCGGGTGGCGCCGCGAAGCATCAGATTGGCGCGCCACACATCGGGCCAGGTGCCCGGAAAAGTGACGCCGCCATCGGTCACGACAGCGCCGGAGAAGCCCGCGGCAAGGGCTTCTTCGCACAGCGGTGCCTCGAGGCCGGGCGTGGCAACCAGGAAGATGTCGAAGGGGTCGTGGGAGGCGGGGCTGTGCATGGCTGACCAGTAGCTGTGCGCGGATCGACTGGCAAGGTTGCGGAGGAGTGGGTTACGGCCGCGACTTTCTGTGCTTATATCGGTGAAAGGCGATGGATGAATCGCCAGCAATCAGCACACAGCCGGAGAGCCTCGTCATGAACGAATACGTGCCGCCCAAAGTCTGGACCTGGGACAAGGAAAACGGAGGCGCCTTCGCCAGTACCAACAGACCCATTGCCGGGGCGACGCACGACAAGGAGCTGCCACGCGGCAAGCATCCGCTGCAGCTCTATTCGCTGGCGACCCCGAACGGGCAGAAGGTGACCATACTGCTCGAAGAGCTTCTGGCAGCTGGGCATGATGCGGAATATGACGCCTATCTCATCAATATCGGCAAGGGTGACCAGTTCGGCTCGGGCTTTGTTTCGGTGAACCCGAACTCGAAGATCCCGGCGATGGTTGACTACGGTCCGGCCGAGCCAATCCGCCTGTTCGAGAGCGGGTCGATGATGGTCTATCTCGCCGACAAGTTCGACGCCTTCCTGTCCAAGGACATCGCACAACGTACCGAGACGCTGAACTGGCTGTTCTGGCAGATGGGCAGTGCGCCGTTTGTCGGGGGCGGGTTCGGGCACTTCTACGCCTATGCGCCGACCAAGCAAGAATATCCGATCAACCGCTATGCCATGGAGACCAAGCGCCAGCTTGACGTGCTGGACCGGCAGTTGGGCGAGCAGGAATATGTCTCGGGCAGCGCGTACACCATTGCCGACATGGCCATCTTTCCCTGGTATGGCGGGCTGGTGCTGGGCCGTTCCTACAATGCGGCCGAATTCCTCGATGTGGGCACCTACAAGAATGTGCTGCGCTGGGCCAAGCAGGTCGATGCACGCGAGCCGGTGAAACGCGGCCGCTGTGTCAATGCCGGGAATGGCCCGGAAGACGAGCAATTGCATGAGCGCCACTCGGCTGCAGACATCGACAAGGTGCTGGCCGTGCGCAAGGCGCGCGGAACGGTCTAGGGACCGGGCGCCAGGGCGGCGCAACATCGATCTGTCCCCGGGGGGCGACCCGGGGACCGCTGGCCGCGGCCCGCGCAGATGGTTGGAACGCCCAAAAAGTCGGGATGCCTGTCGAAATCTGCCGCCCTCGTTCGTCGCATGACCAGAAGCAGAAATGGAGGACGCGATGCGTTTCATGGCCCTGGTCTATTTCGAACCCGGTTCGATGGATCATCTGACGGCAGAGGATTTCCGGCAGCTCGATGACGCGACGATCGCGCATGACCACAAGCTGCGCCAAAGCGGGCACCTGATCTACGCCTCACCACTGGCCGGACTGGAGACAGCGCGCAGCCTGCGCTTCCAGGATGGAGCGCTTATTTCCATCGACGGTCCCTATGCCGAGGCCAAGGAAGTGGTCGGCGGGTTTCTGCTGCTCGAGGCGGAGAGCATGGAGGCACTCATGCCGCTGTTCGAGGATGACCCGATCCTCAAATACGGCCGAATGGAGATCCGGCCCCTGGTGGTGCACACGCATAGCCGGAGCGGAGAGCAGAGGCCGGAGTTTGCGCTGGACCGCGACTGACTGCCGCGCAGGCCCATCATACACCCCCTGTTAAGCCTGACTGAACCAATATGGCCGCGCGGAGGGGGCGTGTTCCTGCCCCGGTCCTGCGCTTGTTGCGTTCGAGTTCGAGTAAGTCCATGCGTCTGATTGCCGGTATTGTCGTCGTCTTTGCCTGTGTGTTCGGCGGCTATTCGGCGATGGGTGGGCATGTGGAGGTGCTATGGCAGCCCTTCGAATTCGTCATCATTCTGGGCGCTGCGATCGGCGCCTTCATCATCGGCAATACTGGCCCGGTCCTCAAGGCCGTCCCTTCAATGTTCGGTACACTGTTCAAGGGACCGAAGTATAACAAGGCCGCCTATGTCGAGCTGCTGGGCCTGCAGTTCTCAATGTACAAGCTGATCCAGCAGAAGGGTATTCTGGGGATCGAGCCGCATATCGAGGACCCGCACAACTCGACCCTGTTCAACGCCTTTCCCACTTTCGCCAAGAACCACCACGCGGTGGAATTCGTGTGCGACTACATGCGCATGGTGACCATGGGGTCCAACAATGTGCATGAGATGGAAGCCTTGATGGACGAGGAACTGGAGACCCATCATCAGGAGCAGGAACGGATCGTATCGGCCATGCAGTCGATTGCCGACGGCACGCCAGCACTGGGTATCGTGGCCGCCGTGCTGGGCGTGATCAAGACCATGGGTGCCATTACCGAACCGCCCGAGGTGCTGGGCCACCTGATCGGCGGCGCGCTGGTGGGTACCTTCTTCGGTGTTTTCGTTGCCTATGGCTTTTTCGGCCCGATGGCCCAATCGCTCAAGAACATCTTCGAGGCGGAGTCGAAATACTACCTCTCGCTCAAGGTGGGTCTGCTCGCCCATATCGGCGGACAGCCACCAGTGATGGCCATCGAATTTGCGCGCAAGGCACTGATGAGCGAGGTGCGTCCGACCTTTGCCGAAGTGGAGGCCGCCACGGCCGCCCTGCCGGCCACCACCTGATCCTTCCAGAAAGCCGGTAAGCCAGAATGGCGAATTACGACCAGCCGATCATCATCAAGAAGGTCAAGAAGAAGGGGCACGCTCATCATGGCGGCGCCTGGAAGATCGCCTATGCCGACTTCGTGACGGCGATGATGGCATTCTTCCTGCTCATGTGGCTCATCAGCATGACCACGCCTGAGCAGAAGGAAGGGCTGGCCAACTACTTCGCGCCCGCTTCGCTAAGCATGACCACCAGCGGCGCCGGCGGGGTCATGGGCGGCAATGCCATGGACAATTCGGGCAATCAGATGTCCGGCTCGTCGGCCGACATCATCAAGGATGCGCCTGCGTCGCCCCAGAGCTCGACCGACGGAACCGTGGAAACCCATATCGGTGGGCCGGCCCGCGAACAGGGCAGTGAACGTAAGGCCAGCAGCGACAGCGAATTCAACCTCAAGTCCATCGATGCCCAGGCGTTCCATAGCGCCGCCGCCAGTATCAAGCAGGCCTGGCAGTCGCTGCCGGAAGTGACGCCCTTCATGGACAATCTGCTGATCGAGGAGACCGAAGAGGGCCTCGATATCCAGATCATAGACCAGCAGGGGCGGCCGATGTTCCCGGAAGGGTCCAAATATCCGCTCGAGCAGACGCGCGCCGCCATTGCCGCGATCGGGCCAATCCTGCAGCAGCTCAATGCGCAGGTGACGATATCGGGGCACACTGCCGCCGGTGGGCGCTATGACAATCCGCGCTATGGCCCGTGGGAATTATCGGCCGACCGGGCCAATGTGGTGCGCTCGATACTGGGCGAGTTCGGCATGAGCGAGGATCGCTTCAAGGCGGTCTCGGGTCGGGCCACCGATGAACCGTTCTTCCCCAATGATCCCTATATGGCCGCCAATGAGCGGGTTCGGATCACGGTGCTGCACGCGCCGCCGCCGGTGCCGACGGGACTGGAACCCTGAAACACCGGGATAATTCCGGTAGCTGGCATTAACCCTCACTGCGAACGTGAGTGCTCCGACGGCCGCCCAAGCGCCCCCGCTAGGACCCGGTTAACGGTTCAGGCCGCGAAATAGCCTCCAAAACACGGGCAGGAGCCCGATCTGGAGGTAGGAACCATGCATTTCGGCAAGACGGCCCTTCTGGCCGCGCTCATCTTCTCGTCTGTCAGCACGTCGGCCTTGGCCGAGGACTGGATCGCCGAGCGCTTGCGCGGTCAGGTGCTGCAGTTCGAGCATGGGGACTGGACGGCGCTGGAGCGGGGCGACGTCGTGCCGGATGGCCGCAAGATCCGAACCGGGGCGAGTGGCCGGGTCGAACTGGTGCGTGGCGCGGAGCGGATCGCCCTCGCCGGCAATACGGAAGTGGCGGTGCGCGATGCCGGCGGGCAAAGGATGACCAGCGTCCTGCAGTTCCACGGCAGCGTCACCATCGAGGCCGAACGGCGCAATGTGCAGCATTTTTCAGTACAGACGCCCGTGCTCGCCGCCGTCGTCAAGGGCACGCAGTTCACCGTGACCTATCGCAATGGACTGGCCCGTGTGGACGTGGACCGCGGCGTGGTGCAGGTGCAGGACAACGGCCATGACATGGTCGTGGACGTGACGCCGGGCCAAGCAGCGGAAGCCAGCCAGACGGCGCCGGTGGATGTGAGCGGGCCCGGCTCGGACCGGGTGGTTTATCTCATCGAGGGCAATGTGGTGCCGGCGGCGGCGCGTGAAGCCGTGTTGCGCGGCGATGTGGCGGCGGAAGACGCGCTGGACGCGGTGCGGAACGGTCATGTCCCCAATGAGCACGCCAATGCCAATGCGCGGGCCCATGCCGGGGGGCAGGGCAATGCGGTAAGCGCCAATGCACGGACCAGCAATAATGGGAACGGCAATGGCGCAAGCACGAAAGAGAACGGCAACGGGAACAACGGAAACGGCAACGGGAACGGAAACGGCAACAGCGGCAACGGGAACGGAAACGGGAACGGGAACGACGCGGGCAGCGACGGCAACGGGACCAACGGAAACGGCAACGGGAACAGCGGCAACGGCAACGGCAATGGTGGCGGCAACGGAAACGGCAATAGTGGCAAGGGCAATAGCGGGAAGAGTTGACGGGCCGGGCCCGCTGGCCGATTAGCCGATCGCGCGCTTGTTGGCCTCGCTCAGCAGGGCCGCGAAATCCGCGGCCGGTATCGGGCGGCTGAAATGATAGCCCTGGCCGAGGGTGCAGCCCATTTTCGCCAGCATGGCTGCCGTCGCTTCGTCCTCAATGCCCTCGGCAATGGTCATTTTGCCGAGGCTGTGGGCGAGCCCGATGATGCCCGCCAGAAGTGCGTCGTCCGTTGGCCCGGAGCGGCCGCGCACAAAGCTCTGGTCGATCTTGACGATCTCGAACGGGAGATCGCGGAAATAGCTGAGCGAAGAATAGCCGGTTCCGAAATCGTCGATGGATAGACGCACCCCTAGCTCCTGAAGGCGGCCGATAACCGCGCGGGTGCGGCCGGGCTCGGCGATGCGCTCACTCTCGGTGATCTCGAGCTCCAGGCGTGACGCCGGCAGGCCGGAGCGCCGCAGTGCCGCCTCGACAGTGGCCATCATGTCGGCCTGCTGGAACTGTACCGGTGACACGTTGACGGCCACCGTGATCGGCTCCGGCCAAAGCATCGCCTGCTCGCATGCAGCCCACATGACCCAACGCCCGATATCGACGATGAGGCCTGTTTCCTCGGCCAGCGGGATGAATTCTGCGGGCGAGATCATGCCCAGTTCTGGGTGTTTCCAGCGGAGCAGCGTTTCCGCGCCCGTGATCCGGCGGCTGCGCAGGTCGACCTGAGGCTGGAACACGAGATGAAGCTGGTTGCGGTCCAGGGCCTGGCGCAGATCGCGGTCGAGGCGGCCCTGGCGGTCCAGTGCCACCTGGTCGGCGGGGGTGAAACCGCGCGTGGCCATGCGGTTTGTACGCGCCTGAATGAGGGCGATTTCGGCCTGGTTGAGCAATTCGGTACGCGAGCGGGATCCGGCGGCATAGCCGGCGAGCACCTCAACGTGCAGGCTGTGGCCGGCGACGGTGTAGATACCCGAATATTCACCCTGGAGCTGCCTCACTGCGGCGGCGAGACGATCACTGTCGCCATCGTCCATATCGACAAGGGCGAAATTGGCCGGAGCGGTCCGGGCGGTTTGCTGGAAGCCGGCATGGGCAAGGCGATGGGAAAAGCGGACGAGCAGCCGTTCGACCACTTCATGCCCCAGCGTGGCGCGCAACTCGTCCAGGCCCTGGATCTGCAGCAGGACCAATACCAGGCGGACATTGGTGTCAGGCCGGTCGAGCAGACCCTGACGGGACAGCAGCCCGGTCTCGGGATCGTGGGTCGCCAGGAATTCCAGGCGCTGCTGTGCGGTCCGGCGCGCCAGAAAATGGTGATAGCCGTTGTCGGCCAGGGCCAGGCCAAAGAGGAAGGTCAGGCCGATATGGAGGCTGGCCGTGTCGATCATGATGCCGGACTGGCCGTAGGCGAAGAAGGCCAAGGCTTCTCCGAAGATCGCGGTCACCACGAAAAGCAGGGCGGCAAAGGGAATGCTGAGCCGGCGGCGTCGAAGCAGCAGAGCGAAGCCCAGGATAGCGGTGACAAAGATGCCTGGGGCGCTGCCCCAATTGTCGGGGATGCGGCCGATCTTGAGCGTTTCAAGCGCCAGCGCCTGAAGCATCGGTCCCGGGATCACGCCATAGCGCGGGACCGTGAAGAAGTCGCGCAGTTCGATGGCACTGGCGCCGACAAGGACCTGCTTACCCGCGAGGATGGCCGGGTCCACACGCCCATAGAGGACATCGGTGAAGCTCAGACGCTCGATGGCGGAGAGGTCGATGCCGAAATCGATGTCCAGTACTTCCGGCAGCGTATCTGCCGGCCGGGCGAGCTGGACGGCCAGCGCCGGGATAGTGCCCTCGTCGTCGGACGCGGCGGTTGGGATGCTGCGGGCGCGGGCTGTCATGGGGTCGAGCAGCACATTGACCAGAACCGGGTCGGCAACCGCGGCAAATTCGGACAGCGGGCGGGCAAAGGCCATCGTACCATTGGCCTCGGCCTGGGCGAAGGCGGCCAGCCAGGCGTAACCGCCGGCCCGCTCCAGGGCGGCGGCGAAGATGGCGTCGTCGAAGGTGTTGCTGGCGCTGGAGAAGTCGATGTCGAAGGCGACCTCGTCGGCGCCGGCGTCCATAAGCCGGTCGAGCAGGCTGGCATAGAGGGTGCGCGGCCAGGGCCAGACGCCGACTTCTTCAAGGCTCTGGCTGTCGATCGCGACGACGACGGTGTTGCCCGACGGCGCGATGGCGTGGCCGGCGAGGCGCCAGTCACCAAGGCGGCTGTCGAGCGATGCCAGCATGCCGCCCTGGGCGAGAGCCCACAGCGCCAGCATCGCTGCCAGGGCAGCGCTCCATCTGATCAATTGCCGCACGCGTACCGCCTCCAAGCGCCCTAATGTGACAGTGGGGCACTGACAGCAGGTTAAGGAGTGCCGGCGTTTGCGCGCATGCATGGAACGCACGGACGGTGCGGTCCGTTCTCAAAATGTTCAAACAGGAAGGCCGGACCGAACCATGCTGCAATTGCTGCTTATCCTCATCGTCGTGGCGCTGGTCGCCGGTGCCATGGGCTTCACCGGCCTTGCGGGGGCCGCCGCGACACTGGCCAAGGTGGTGGCCGGCATCATGTTGATCGGCATCGTGCTCATCCTGCTCCTCGCCTTCATGGGACTGGCTGTGCTGTTCTAGGCCCGGCGCGTCTCAGAAGTAGAGCTTGAACCCTTCATGCGAGGCGGCAAAGCCCAGGCGCTTATAGAAGCGATGGGCGTCGAGCCTGACCTTGTTGGAGGTCAGCTGCACCATGCCGCAACCGGCCTCACGGCACTGCTGAACCGCCCAGAGCACCATTTCCGATCCCAGACCATTGCCGCGCTGATCGGCACGGATATGGACGTTTTCGAGCAGGCCGCGCGTCATGCCGAAGCGGGGCAGGCCGGGGATCATGGTGATCTGGAGCGTGCCCACCACCTGCCCATCGCGCTCGGCGACGATCAGGCGAGTGTTGGGATCGGCTGCTATGGCCTCGAAGGCGGCACGATAGCGCGGATCGGCTAGCGTTGCGGGGTCAAGCGGTGGCGTGTCTGGCCCTCGCGCGTCACCGGCATGGCTGAGTTCGAGCATGGTGCCGATATCGGCCGGATTAGCGTCGCGAAATGTGAGAACAGGCATTCAGGGCTTCCCGGGCGCGAGTAGCCGAGCCAGGCCGAGCACGGCAAGTGCAAGTAGGGCCGGGCCGATGGCCAGTATGGAGTCTGCGGCCCAGAGCGCTCCGGTGGCGGCCCAGAGGATTGAGGAAAAGGCCTCGCTGAGCGTCGCTGCCCGGGAGGCGACCTGGCGGCGGCGGAACATGGACCGCTTGGCGGCGATGCGGAACCAGAGCTGGATGGCGGTGGAAGCCGAGGCAGCGAGGAGGGCGCAGACGGCAGTGACCACGGCCATCGGCCAGGCGGCGAGCGTCAGCAGTATCAGGATGGGCACCAGAACGGCGAGGATCACGGCCAGCACGGCCTCGATCTTGGCGCGCAGGATGGTGCCCGGACGCAGCGGGGCGGTGGCGACCAGATCGTGCGCGTCTTCACCCGAAATGGCCAGCCAGGCGAGGCCGCCGGCCAGTTGTCCGCAAGCCATGACCAGAACCGGAACGATGACCACGAAGCTGGCCTCGCCCGAACCCGCGCCATAGTTGACCCAGAGCAGCAGGGCCGGCGGCACCAGATAGAGAAGCTGCATCAGGGTTTGGGAGAGAAGCCATGGGTCGCGCTGGAGCAGCTTCCATTCCTTGCGGCGGAGCGCCTGACGTTGGGTCGTTGCGGCGAAGGCGTGCCTGGGGGCGCGGCGCTGGCTGCCGACATGATTGAGACCGGCGGCCGACGTGGCAAGGAGCCCATAGCTGGGGGCGACGAGGGCTATGGTGACGCCCAGGATGGCCAATGCGGTGACCACAAGCAGGAGGGCCGACACTGGTTCACCCAAAGCGGCGCGGACCGGAAGCCAAAGGAGGCTATCCGGCGCGGGCGCGGCGGCGATCAGCGTTTCGGACTGGAAGAAGGCGAGGCGGGAAAACCCCTCATGCGAGAGGATCGCAGCCGCCTGTATGCCAATGACAAAACCGGCGCCGACAATGCCGGCGACGATCTGGGCGATGAGACGGGTGCGGCGGGGTCCGGCGAGGCGAAACAGCAGGCGGGTGATTGCCATGGCAAGGGCGACGGACAGGGCCGCCAGGGCGGCCAGCACCAGGAAAGCGGATAGCCAGCGCGGCCCGTCCTGCAGGGCGAGGGCGATGACCAGCGGGCTGACAAGCACGGCGCCGAGCGCTGCGGTCGAAACGAAGACGGCGCCAGCACGCACGGCAAAGAGCCGGTTGCTGGAGGTGGGCGAGGACAGGATGAGGTCCAGGTCGGAGCGGCCATAGTAGACGCGGGTCACCGCTTCGAGTGCCTGCGACAGGGTGACGGCCCAGAACAGGGCACCCATGCCGGAAATCAGCACCAGGGCCTGTTTGTCGAGGATGATCCCCGCCGCGGTCCAGGGGCGGATGGAAAACCAGGCGATGACCAGCATAAGCCCATAGATGGCGCCCCCGCCGACGATCCAGCCGACGAGGCGCGTGCGCCGGCCGCCCGTCATCATCGCCATGGCGTCGCGCCAGGCGAGGCGGAGTTCATGGGCGGCAAGCCAGGGCAGGGAGGCGGGGGCGAAGCTCACGCGGCGTCCTGATCTTCGTCCTGACCCTGGGCGACCAGATCGAGGAAGATGTCTTCGAGCGAGGATTCGCGGCCCAGGCGGGTTCGGAGTTCAGCCAGGTTGCCCTCTGCGATCAGACGACCCTGGGCGATGATGCCGATGCGCTCGGCCATGCGTTCGGCCACCTCGAGAATGTGGGTGGTCATGATCACCGTGACGCCCGCTGCGGTGCGCTGGCGCAAAACGTCCTTGACCTGGCGGGCGGAGCCGGCATCGAGACCTGTCAGCGGTTCGTCGAGAATGATCAATTGCGGGTCGTGTACCAGGGCACCGGCCAGGGCGACTTTTTGCAGCATGCCCTTGGAGAAACCGCCGCAGAGTTCATTGGCATGCGGGCCAAGGCCGAGCCAGTCGATCAGGTCATTGGCGGACTGGCGGGCGCGGGCGGGCTCGACCTGCCAGAGCCCGGCAACGAAGTCGAGATATTCAAGGGGTGTCAGCCGGTCATAAACCATCGGTTCGTCAGACACCCAAGCCATGACGCGCTTGGCGGAGACGGGGTCGGACAGTGCATCGACACCGAAGACCGAGATCGAGCCCGCATCGGGCTTCAGAAGGCCGGCGACCATGCGCAAGATCGTGGTCTTGCCCGCGCCATTGGGGCCGAGCAGGGCATAGAATTCGCCGGACTGGATGGTCAGGTCAACGCCCTTGACCACGGGCCTGTCGAAGGCCTTTTCGAGTCCGGAAATGGCAAGGGCGGCGGGCATGGCGTGCTCCAATAAGTGCGGAGACGCTATCCTCGCCGCCCTTTCGGGCCGATGAACGGCAATCGTTAACGAAATGGATCAGGCGGCTTCGAGCGCGCTGTCGACGACAGTCAGCGTGACATCGACATTGCCGCGGGTGGCGTTGGAATAGGGGCAGACCTGGTGGGCCTTGTGGGCCAGGTCTTCGGCCTGGGCCGGCTCGAAACCGGGAATGGTCACCTTGAGTTCGACCGCGATGTTATAGCCCGCACCACTAGCGTTCTCGCCGAAGGAAATGGCAGCGTCGATGGTGGTATCGTCGGGAATCTTGACCTTTTCGCCACGGGCGACGGCCTTGAGGGCGCCCAGGAAACAGGCCGAGTAACCGGCCGCGAAGAGCTGTTCGGGATTGGTGCCGGGGCCATCATTGCCGCCCATGGCCTTTGGCGTGTCCAGGCTGACCTCGAGCCGCCCATCGTCGGTCCTGCTGGTGCCGGTGCGGCCGCCGGTGGTGTGGGCATGGGCGGTGTAGATGGCTGACTTGATGCTCATTGGGGAACTCCCTGTTGGTGATGACAAGATACATAGTGCACAATTGAATTGTGTACAATAGAATTTTGTGTGCTAGATTTGGTGAAAGGAGCGGGGCGCGCAATGACCGAAGAAACGATGCCGACGATCGACCAGATGCTGTGTTTTGCCGTGTACTCGGCGGGGCATGCCTTTACGCGGTTCTACAAGCCGCGGCTCGATGCGCTGGAGCTGACCTATCCCCAATATCTCGTCTTCCTGGTGCTGTGGGAGAAGGATGATCTCACGGTCAAGGCGCTGGGGGACAAGTTGTTTCTCGACTCCGGGACCATCACGCCGCTGATCAAGAGGCTGGAGGCCCGTGGCCTTGTCGAGCGCCGACGCGATGAGGACGATGAGCGGCAGGTTCGCATTCGTCTGACCGGCGAGGGCAGGGCCCTCAAGGCCAGGGCCGCTGCCATTCCGCTCGCGGCGGTCGAGGGAAGCGGGCTGTCGCTGGAAGGCGTCGATGCGCTGCGGCGCGAATTGCTGGCGCTGCGGGAGCGGCTGGACAGCGTCGCCGGATAGCGTCGATTACGCTTCGCTAACCATGGCGGCAATCCCAGGTAACGGCGGGGAAGGGAAGAGCGAATAGGCTGGGAACGAATGGAGGTCGCCGTGCAGGTCGGTACCGATTATCCCAGACCCGTAATGGTCAATGGCTACCCATGCCACAATTGCAAGGACGTCAGCGCGGCCAAGCGGGGCGAGGATCCGGCGCAGGCCGCCGGGCACGTCGATCCGGCGGTTGCCTTCGGGGGTAGCCTGGCGGGGCGCAGTGTGTCGCCCGTGCCCGCCGCAGCGGGACCGCAGGCGCTGGTGGACCGGCTGGTCTAGCATCGCAGCTCGGCTGCCTCAGCGCAGCCCGACGGCATCGACCTGCCCCGACCGACAGTCGCTGTCCGCCGGATCGGCCGCCAGCATCAGCGCGCCGAGGTCGTCGGGCCCCGTGATGTCGCCGGTGAGATTGATCTGCAGTTCGGTGATGAGGATGCGGTTGCCATCCCTTTCGCAGGAAAGACTGACGCGTTCGCCGGCTCCCGGACCGAAAGTGGCATCGAAGGCTTCGCGAATCTGGGCCAGAGTGACGCGCTTGCCGATATTGCCGGCGAAGAGTTCGACGACCCTGGAGGTATTGAGCGCCAGCATGAGGTCGAGCGAGTCAGCTATGTATTCACGCTGATCGGCGCCGTAGCAGGTGCCGTGCTTGGTCCATTCGTGCCGGTCGAGACCTGACCGGCTGCCCGGCATGACCTGATCAAGATCGCGGCGCTGGGCGATAGTGAGGTCGAGCCGCGGCAGATCGTGCCAGCGGCCATCGCGGCTGGCCCAGATGTCGCGATCGGACACGCCGCAATATTCATTGTTGCGCGGCTGCGGCCATAGGCCGTGCAGGGTGAAATGACTGGCCTCGAAGCTGTTCGGGCGCTGGTCGCGGCATTCGGTCACCTGCGGTGCCGTCTCGCAAAAGGCGGGTTGCCAGTTGATCGCCAGCACATATTGGGTGCCGCGATAGGTGGGCGACAAGGACGGCTCCGAGGATGTCGCACCGAGATCGGCAGTGGTGGTGCCGCAGGCGGTTTCGACCCAGCGGCGGTCCGGCTGGGCGCCGGGCACGACGACCCAGAGATGGGTTGCCGGTGTCTTGTTGGCGGCGACGAGCGTGTAGGACCGCCCGGGGACGAGGGCGACGTCGCCGGGATTGGTCTGGCGGCTGATGGACTGGTAGGCCGGGCAGGGCCGGGTCGCCACAAGGGTGCCGGAGAGGGGCACTTCGGCATTGGCCGGGATGACGCCGAGGCCGAGGGCGAGCAGGATCAGCAGATGTTTCAACATGTTGGCTCCTCGACCGCCGGGCCCCGGTGGTGGTGGACCGGAACCATGGCAGGGTGGTTGCCGTTGTTGTGTCACATTCAATGGAGGCATGACATGTCTGAACCGGATCGTGAAACCGTTATCGTTGACCGCGGCGGCAGTGGCGCCGGCATGCTGGTTGGCATCATCGTCGTGGTGGCGCTGCTGGCAATCGGATATCTGGTGTTCTTCAATGGCGATGGATCGGGCGGTGGCACGGTCGATGTGGATGTCCCGGCGGTCAGTGTCGATGTGGCTCCGGACGGTCAATAGGCAGAGCCAAGCCGGAAAAATAGTTCGGGCGCCCTGATGGGGCGCCCGTTTTTATGTGCGGTTCGGCTCAGAGCGTGATGCGGTAGATGCCGAAGCCGGCCTCGTCGGTTTCACCGGTCGCCTCGATGCTGACGGCGGTGACGTCGGCAACATGTTCGGCGGCCTTGGGACCGGTGGCGAAGAGCACCGTGGTGTCCCCGATGGGGGCCAGCGACCAATTGCTGTCCGCCTTGGGGTTGATGGTGCCGTTCTCGATGATGAAGCGGACAATGATGTCGCGATTGGTATCGGGGCCGATGAAGATGATGTTTTCGGCACCGGTGCCGGGGAAAGAACCGCCGCCGCCAGCACGGTAGTTGTTGGAGGCGATGACGAATTTCTGGGCCGGGTCGATCGGCTTGCCGTCGAACATCAGGTCGACGATGCGGTTGGCGTCGGGATTGAGAACTTCCTTGCCGTCCGAAGAATATTTCGAGGGCTGGGTCAGGTCGATCTTATAGGTGACCCCATCGATGACGTCGAAATTGTAGGACGGGAAATCGGGGTTGATCAGGGCCGCATCGGTGGCGCCAGCCTCGACCTGGTTGAAGATGCCGGCCGAGCGCTCGAGCCAGTTCTTGACATTCTCGCCGGTGACGACCAGCGCCTGGATGGTGTTGGGGTAGAGGTAGAGGTCGGCCACGTTCTTGATGGCGACAGGACCCACCGGCACATCGGTATAATATTCCGGGCCGCCACGGCCACCGGCCTTGAAGGGCGCGGCCGCCGAGAGGATCGGCAGGCCCTCCCATTCGGTCCCCTTCATCATCTGCTCGATGTACCAGGACTGGGCCTGGGAGACGATCTGCACGGACGGATCGTCGGCAACGAGCGCGAAATAGGAATGCAGCGGCGCGGCGGTTTCGCCAACCGGGCGACGAATATAGTCAAGTGTCTCGGTGTGCTCGTCGGCGACGGCTTCCTCGACCACGGGCAGGGATTCGACGGTCGGCACGTTCTTGTTGTCAACGCGCTCGACGATCGGGCGGGCCTCGGCGGTGTGCGAGACGACCGACCATTTGCCATCGGCATCGACTTCGAGCAGCAGATCGACCAGGCCCATATGCGAGCCCCAGAAGCCGGGCATGACGGCCGGCTTGCCATTGAGCGTACCAGCGACGGTGTCGACGCCTTCGATGCCCTCATAGTTCGGACCGGGGAAGACCAGGTGATGGTGGCCGGTGAGAACCACGTCGATGCCTTCGACGGCCGCGAGCTGGAGCGAGGCGTTTTCCATGCCCGGGACGTGTTCACCGCCGGTGATGCCGGAGTGGGAGAGCGCCACGACGATATCGGCGCCTTCCTCGCGAATTTTCGGTACCCAGGCCTGGGCGGTCTCGACGATGTCGCGGACCACGACCTTGCCGGTCAGGTGGGTCGCGTCCCAGGTCATGATCTGGGGCGGCAGGAAGCCGATGACGCCGATGCGAATGGTGTGGGTGGCGCCCGAGCCGTCGGTCAGTTCCTTCTCGAAGATGCGGTAGGGTTCGAGATAGGTTTCGTCATTGGTGGGGTCTTCGCCAAGATCGGTGCCGCGCACGAGGTTGGCCGAGACCAGCGGGAAGTTGGCGCCTTCCAGGGCACGGTCGAGGAAGTCGAGGCCATAATTGAATTCGTGATTGCCCAGGGTAGCGGCGTCATAGCCGAGCGTGTTGAGCGCGGCGACAGCGGGGTGGACGTCGCCCTGGTTGAGGCCCTTCTCATAGGCCATGTAATCGCCCATCGGGTTGCCCTGGATCAGGTCGCCATTGTCGAAGAGCACGGCATTGCCGGCTTCGGCGCGGATGGATTCGATGATCGAGGCGGTGCGCGCCAGACCCATCGTGTCGTTGGGGGCGTCGGCATAATAGTCATAGGGCAGGATGGCGACGTGAATATCGGTCGTCTCGATGATGCGCAGATGCGCCTGGTTGGCCTGGGCCAGGACCGCGAAGGGGTGCATGGCGACCATGGCGCCGACGCTGGCCGAGCCCGCGAGGAAGCTGCGCCGCGAAATATTCGGGAAGAAGTTCATCTGATCGTCTCCAATGAAGTGCCGCTACGCCGGGGGCGTGCTCCCGGCTGCCGGTTTTCGACCGGTTCTTGGCGCTTCCCCGTCCACGGGGAGCAGACCGCTCATGCCCTCTTCAAATGACGGGCGGATGACGGCTGAGGCGAGACGCTATGAAGTTTTTACCGATTGGTCAATTTATGACATTTGGATGACAGTGAGGGCATGGCTGAGCGCCGGCCGGCCTTCGCCTCCGGTTGTCCTGGGTGTGGACGTATCCCGAGGCGCGTGCGTCTCAGTAAGTTTTAATAGATAGAGACGTCGCCGCCTCGGGATGCCGGTTTTTCGTAAAGGTCTCGGCCCCCATTGAACGCTCGTCGCAGGGTGACCGCTTCCTGGACGCGCAACTGGAGCGACCCGGTTGCGCCCGGCTCCCCCCGCAAAGTTCGCTGCAGTCCGTCCGCGCGGGAGTGATGGGGGGAGTATGGGGGATGGTTGAGGGGGCGGGGATATCTTCATTGCTGACGGTAGACACCGGGGGGGTGAACAAGGGTGGAGGTGGGTGCGGGTTCCTCCCAAGCTTGCGGGGGAGGGGGACCACGCCTAGCGTGGTGGAAGGGGACGCAATGGCGGGAGGCATGGTTGCGGGCACCAGACTTTATCCGGGAGCGTGCCAAGTCTCTGCGGCGGTCGATGACAGGCCCGGAACGGACCCTATGGGCGTTGCTTCGACGGGATCAGCTCAACCTGCACTTTAGGCGGCAGCACCCGATTGGGCCGTTCATCCTCGACTTCTATTGCGCGAAGGCGAAGCTTTGTGTCGAGATTGATGGTCCGGTGCATATGGAACAGGCAGAATATGACCAGCGCTGGACTGAATGGCTCGAGCGAGAGGGCATTCGTGTTCTGAGGTTTACTGCGGAGGATGTGGAGCGTCGGCCTGCGGTCGTCGTGGCTGGCATCGTGCGGGCGGCACCCCCCTCCACCGCCTGATGGCGGTCCCCCTCCCCCGCTCGCGGGGGAGGTAGGGTCGGTGTTCTTCTACTGCACCAGCTTTGGATCGACCAATGCGCCCTTGTGGCCGATGACGATGCCGGCGGTGCGATGGGCGGCCGCGGCGGCTTCGCGCAGGGACTTGCCGTTGAGGCGGGCCGAGAGATAGGCGCCGTTGAAGCTGTCGCCAGCGCCGGTGGCGTCCACCACTTTCGCTCCGGGTGGCGGGGCGAGGCGCACGCGTTCGCTGGCGGTGGCGATCAGGGCTTCCTTGGCGCCGTCCTTGACCACGACTTCCTCAACGCCGAGTTCGAGATAACGATCTGCGGTGTCGTCAATGGACTTGTCACCGAAGAGGGGAGCCTCGTCGGTATGGGTGGGCAGGACGATGTCGCAAAGGCTCGCGGCGGCGGTGAGGACGCCGGCCATGACGCGGGGCGAGGACCATAGGGCGGGGCGGAGGTTCGTGTCGAAGGCGATCTTTGCGCCATTGTCGCGCGCCTTGACGATGGCGCCGAGCAGGCGACCGCGGGCGCGGGGGGCGAGGATGGCGAGGGTAATGCCCGAGAAATAAACGAGTTCTGCGCCCTCGACGGCCCGGGCGAGCGCCGGCTTGTCGTCGGCGAGAAGCTTGGCGGCGGAGGTGTCGCGCCAATAGGTGAAGTGCCGGTCACCCTTTTCCTGGTGGATCAAATAGAGGCCAGGACGGCGATTATGAACGGTCTGAATATGGCCGGTGCCGATCCCGTTAGCATCCAGGAAGTCCCGGATGTCGCCGGAGTAGCGGTCTTCGCCGAGCGCAGTGGCGTAATCGACCGACCAGTCCTTGTCGAGCAGGGCCCGCAGGTACCAGGCGGTGTTGAGCGTGTCGCCGGCATAGCCGAGGCGATAGGAGCGGTCTTCGCCGCCGCTCATCTCGATCATGCATTCCCCGATTGAGACGATGCGCCTGGTCAATGCCTGCTCCTCCGAAAGCTCCACTGGCTTATGCCGCTGCGGGCTTGCCCCGGCAAGGGCTTCCCACTAAAGAGGCTCCTAACCCGCGTCAAACTTCCATACAAGATGGCGCGCAAAGATTGGGAGAGATGCCGTGAGCAGCGTACGCCTTAGCAACAAGAGTCTTGCCAGCGTCGCCAAGGGGACCAAGGTCCCCGGCTATGACCGGAGCAAGGTGACGCCGGGCATCGTGCATCTGGGGATCGGGGCGTTCCATCGCGCACATATGGCGGTCTATGTCGACGATCTGCTGGCCAAGGACCCAAGCTGGGGCATTGTGGGCGCCAGTCTGAGGCGTCCCGACACCAAGGAGGCGCTGGAGCCGCAGGACGGGCTCTACACCATTGCCGTGCGCGATGCGGAGGGGACGCATCCGCGGGTGATCGGGTCGATCCTGTCGGTCATGGATGCCAATAGCGAGCGCGAGGAGCTGCTGGCGCTGATGGCGGACCCGGCCATTCGCATTGTGTCGCTAACGGTGACGGAAAAGGGCTATTGCCACGATCCGGCCACGGGGGAACTGGACCAGAAGCACCCGGACATCGTCCATGACCTGGCCAATCCGACGACGCCGAAATCGGCGCCGGGCATGCTGGTCGAGGCGCTGGCGCGGCGCAAGGCGGCGGGCGTGGCGCCATTCACGGTGATGAGCTGCGACAACCTGCCGAGCAATGGCGAGACGGCCAAGCGGATCGTGACGAAATTTGCCGCGCTGCGGGATGCCAGCCTGGGCGCGTGGGTCAAGGATGTGGCTTTCCCCTCGACAATGGTGGACCGGATCGTACCCTCGACCACCGATGCCGACCGGGCGGAGGTGGCCGGGTTGATCGGGGCAGAGGATGCCTGGCCGATCATGACCGAGCCGTTTACCCAATGGGTGATCGAGGATTATTTCCCAGGTGGCCGGCCGGCGTTCGAAACGGTGGGGGCGCAACTGGTCGAGGATGTCGAGCCCTTCGAGCACATGAAGCTGAGGATGCTCAATGGCTCGCATTCGACCATGGCCTATACGGGCTATCTGGGCGGCTACGAATATATCGCCGAGGTGATGGGCGACCCGGCCTATGTGAAGCTGATCCACGGGTTGATGACCGAGGAGGCCATGCCGACGCTGGACATGCCGGGCGTCGACCTGGGCGCCTATCGCGACCAGTTGCTGGAGCGGTTCCGCAATCCGGCGCTGAAGCACCGGACCTGGCAGATTGCCATGGACGGGAGCCAGAAGCTGCCGCAGCGCCTGCTCGGCACGATCCGCGACAGGCTCAAGGCGGGGCAGGGGATCGAGCGGCTGGCGCTGGGGGTGGCGGCGTGGATGCGCTATGTGACCGGCGTGGCGGAGGACGGCAGCGAGATCGATGTGCGTGACCCGCATGCGCTCAAGATGCATGCCATTGCCGCCGATGCCGGTGACGACCCCGAGGCGCTGTTCGACGGGCTGGTGGCGCTGAGCGAGGTGTTTGGAAGTGACCTTGCCGGGAATGCGGTGTTCCGGGCGGCCGTGATCGGGCATCTGGAGAGCCTGTTCGACGAGGGTGCGCGGGCGACGGTGAAGAAGGTGGCGGGCTAGGCACCAGCCTTCTCCTCTCCCTTTGAGGGAGAAGGGAAGTGGAACCCGTTTCCCCGCGCCACACTTACTGCTAGCGTCCAGCGGGATTTCTGAAAGGCGTCGAGCATGAAGTGGCAGGGTCGGGAGCGCAGCTCCAATATCGAGGATCGGCGCGGACAACGGACGGGCGGGCTCGGCGGCCTGGGTGGCCTTGGCGGGCTCGGGGGCAATCGCGGCGGCTTTCGCATTCCTACGGGCGGGCGTGGCTCGCGCGGCGGGATTTCGAGCCTGATCGGCATCGTGGTGGTGCTGGGCATCATCTGGTTCGCGACCGGCCAGAACCCGCTCGACATGCTCACCGGTGGCTCCGGCGTGGGGCCATCGTCGAGTGCGACATCGACGCAATTGCCGGCCCAGGGCGAGGACGAACTGGCCGATTTCGTCGGCGTGGTGGTCAAGGAAACAGAGAATCTCTGGAACGAGCAATTCGCAGCGATCGGGGAGGACTATCCGGAACCCAAGGTGGTGCTGTTCACCGATGCGGTGAATACCGCCTGCGGCGCGGCGGATGCCTCGACGGGGCCGTTCTACTGTCCGGGCGACCAGAAGGTCTATATCGACCTCAGCTTCTACGACCAGCTGCATCGGCAGTTCGGCGCGCCGGGCGATTTCGCGCAGGCCTACGTGCTGGCCCATGAAGTGGGCCACCATGTACAGAACCTGACCGGGGTGCTGCCCGATTTCAACCAGCGCCGCCAATCCATGAGCCAGGCGGAGGCCAATGCCTGGTCGGTGCGCGTGGAGTTGCAGGCCGACTGCTATGCGGGGGTCTGGGCCAACTATGCCGGGCAGGAGAACCTGCTCGAGAGCGGCGATGTCGCGGAGGCGCTCAACGCAGCCGAGCAGATCGGCGACGACACGTTGCAGAAGCGCATGCAGGGCTATGCGGTGCCCAAGACCTTCAACCACGGCACCTCGGAACAGCGCCGGACATGGTTCGAGCGCGGCTATCGCTCCGGCAATCCAGGAGATTGCGACACGTTTTCGGGCAGTGTCTGAGCGAGCCGGCCGGCAGGACGCACTGTTGGGGTAGCCGGGCGGGCCTTTGCTGGGTAAACCCGGCAGGTCCCTCACGCACCGGTCGGCCATGATCCCCAAGCTTCTCCATTTCACCTGGAAATCCGAACAGCTCCCCCGCCAGATGCAGGCCTATTACGACGCCTGGCGGCGGCTGCACCCGGATTGGGACATCCGTTTGTGGACGGATGAGAGCATGCGGGCTTTCGTCGCCAGCACCTATCCGGAATTCCTCGCCACCTATGACGGCTATCCCAAGATGATCCAGCGGGCGGATGCCTTCCGCTATCTGGTGCTGGGGGCGCTGGGCGGGGTCTATGCCGATCTCGACGTGGAGCCGCTGCAGTCCATCGAGAGACTGCTGGCCTATCCGTGCTTTCTCGGCATCGAGCCGCTGGAGCATATCTTTCCGGACCGCCACCACCAGGGCGTGCCATTCCTCCTGACCAATGCCTTCATGGGCTCGGTGCCCGGGCATCGGCTGTGGCGTGAGATCATCTCGCGACTGCCGAGTCTTGCCGACCAGGAGACCTTCTATTCCACCGGCCCATCCATGGTGACGGCGTCGGTGTTGCGGTTGAAGCAGGAGGACCGGCCAACGCTGCTGTCACCGCTTGTCTGGTCGCCTTTGCTGGCGGACGGGCGCAGGACGCAGCGCGATGCCGAAGCGATCGCGATGCTCGAGCCGATCGGGACCGTGGTCCCCGCCAGCGGCGGCACGCTGGTGTCGCATGTGTGGATGACGACCTGGGTGCCCTGGCACAAGCGCAGCAATCGTATGGTGGACATCCTGCAATTGCCCACATTGGCCAAGTGGGCGTGGCGCCGCCTGCGCAATCCGTCGTTTGCCAATGTCGTCATTCCCGACCCCATCCGCCCCTATACGGACCAGATCGTGGTGCCTGCATCGGAACGGCCACCTATCCAGGTGGCGGTTCGGATTGGAGAGGGTGGTCTTGCGCCGGAACTGGCGCGGGCCCTTGCGGGGCTGGACTATCCGCGGGATCGGCTGACGGTGACAATTCACGGTCCGGCCGGGATGGAGCGGGACGCGATCTCGGCAGTGCTGGGGGGCGCCGGTGTCGAGGCCAGAATTGTGGACCATGCGGTGACCGCCAACGCCGTGCGGGACAATGGTATTCTGGACGGGATGATGCCCGAGGCGGAGCATGTGCTGCTGGTGGATGGCGCGGTGCGGTCCATTCCCGCAGACGCTCTGCAGCGGATGCTGGGGACGGGACGGCCGGTGGTGGCCGCCAATGTGATCGATGCGGCTGGTGCGCCCGCCGACGACCAATTGTTCCGCTACGAGAAAGGTGCGCCGTTCAAGGTGCTTTACAAGGATGGCGGTCGGGACGGCGTGGTGCGGCGTGACAAAGGCTTCCGGACACAGCTCACCGACCAGAGGACCTTCGTGCTGCTGCCGCTCGATGGCGTGGGTGAGAGCTTCGTGCTGATTGCCCGGCCGGTTGTCGAGGCGGGCGTACGCTTTGGCGTGACGCCATACAAACTCCATCTCGGCGCCGAGGCCTTCGGGATCATGGCGCGGGACCGAGGCTTTGAAGTGTGCGGCCTGACCGACCTTGAGGTGGTTCGGACGTCCCCGGAGGCCGCCGGCGGGTAGAGGCCGCGAAGGGTTGAGCTCATGGGCTGCCGATGTGCCGGAACATCGCGGCGTGCGCAACGTTGCCACCAGGACCTGTCGAGACGAGGAGATCGCCATGCCCGGAAATATCAGCGCCATTTCGCTCGAGCACTTTGCCGATGATGGCAGCATTCCGAACAATGTGCTGCCCGTCGTGATCTATCGGCAGGCGATTGCGGGCGAAGAGGTTTCGGCGGAGGCAATGGAGGCGCTGTTTGACGGCAATGGCTGGCCGAGCGCCTGGCGCTGGGGCGTTTATGACTATCACCACTATCATTCCAACACGCATGAGTGCCTGGGCGTGGTCCAGGGGACGGCGCGGCTGCAACTGGGCGGGCCGCAGGGGCGCGTGTTCGAGGTCGGCGCGGGCGATGTGATCGTCCTGCCGGCTGGCACTGGTCACAAGAATGTGGGCTCCAGCCCCGACTTCCTGGTGGTGGGCGCCTATCCACCCGGCTGCAGTCCGGACCAGATGCGGGGCGAGGCGGGCGAGCGGCCCGGGGCCGACAAGCGCATCGCGCAGGTGCCATTGCCCAAGACCGATCCTGTCGGCGGACAGGGCGGGCCGGTCATCGAGAAGTGGGGATAAGAAAAACCCCGGCGGGAGGCCGGGGTCTTGCGGTCGTTTGATCAGGCGGCGGCGCCGGGGGCGACATATTCGGGCTTTTCGGCCTGCCCCTTCTGCTTGCGCACCAGATTGAGGAAGCGCGTAAAGAGGTAATGGCTGTCCTTGGGGCCGGGGCTGGCCTCCGGATGGTACTGCACCGAAAAGATCGGCTTGCCATCGACCGCCAGACCCGCATTGGAACCGTCGAACAGCGAGACATGGGTCTGGGTGACGCCGGCGGGCAGGCTTTCGGCGTCCACGGCAAAGCCGTGGTTCATCGAGGTAATCTCGACCTTGCCCGTGGTCAGGTCCTTGACCGGGTGATTGGCGCCGTGATGGCCCTGGTGCATCTTGGAGGTGGTGCCGCCAAGGGCCAGACCCATCAACTGGTGCCCCAGGCAGATGCCGAACATGGGCTTGCCGGTTTCCATCAGCTTCTGGATGGTGGGAACGGCATATTTGCCGGTGGCGGCCGGATCGCCGGGGCCATTGGACAGGAAGATGGCGTCGGGGTTGTGCGCCAGCACATCGGCGGCCGAGGCGGTGGCGGGCACGACGGTCACCTTGGCACCCTGATCGGCGAGGCAGCGCAGGATATTGCGCTTGGCGCCGTAGTCGATGGCGACCACGTGGAATTCGGGATTTTCGAGCGTGCCGTAGCCCTTGTTCCACTGCCAGCTCGTCTGATCCCAGTGATAGGTCTGGGCGGTGGTGACTTCCTTGGCGAGGTCGAGACCTTCGAGCCCGGGGAAGGCCTTGAGCTCGGCCATGATCGAGCCTTCGTCGAAGACGCCGGTCGGTTCATGGGCGATGACGCCATTGGGCATGCCGTTTTCGCGGATGCGGGCGGTCAGGGCGCGGGTGTCGATGCCGGCAATGCCCACGATGTTGCGCTTCTTGAGCCAGGCATCGAGCTTTTCGGCGGCGCGGTAATTGGACGGGTTGGTGATGTCGGCCTTGAGCACGACGCCGCGGACGCCCGAGAGGGCGGCCATGTTCACCGTCTCGATGTCCTCGTCATTGGTGCCGACATTGCCGATATGGGGGAAGGTGAAGGTGATGATCTGCCCGGCATAGGACGGATCGGTCAGCACTTCCTGGTAGCCGGTCATGGCGGTGTTGAAGCAAACCTCGCCGGCGGCGTGGCCAACCGCGCCAAGCCCATGGCCCTCCAGGCGCGTGCCATCTGCCAGGATCAGAACTGCGGTCGCGGGGGTCTGTTGCCAGCCGGTCACTTTGGGTCTCCAAGCTCGGTTTATCGGGCGCGCGCGACGAGAGCGGTGGCGAAGGGCCTGCCCACGTGTGCGGCGAAGATGTCGGTTGAGGCCTCTCCATAGAAGGCCGAAGCGGGCAGCGCAAGTGGCGAAACCCGCGTTTGTTGCCTATATGGGGACAACAATTTTTGCATCAAGGAGCCGGAACGGACATGCGCGAAGACATCAGCGAAGGCCTCAAACTGGCGCTCAAGGCCCGTGACCAGCGGCGCACCGCGACGTTGCGATCGATCAATTCGGCGATCAAGGACCGCGATATCGCCAATCGCGGCGAGGGCAAGGGCCCGGCCACCAATGACGAAATCCTGGCCATGATCCAGAAGATGGTGAAGCAGCGCGAAGAGAGTTTCGCCATCTATGCCCAGGCAGGCCGAGCGGACCTGGCGACCGTGGAAAAGGAAGAGATCGACATCCTCAACGAGTTCCTGCCCAAGGGCCTGAGCGATGAAGAGGTCGCGGCGGCCATCGCAGCGTCGATCACGGCCACTGGCGCGGAGGGGCCCAAGGACATGGGCAAGGTCATTGCCCAGCTCAAGGCCGACTATCCGGGGCGAATCGATTTCGGCAAGGCCAGCGGCCAGGTGCGCGCGGCGCTCAGCGCCTGAGCCGGACCGTCGCGGGTTCAGGCAACCAGACGGAAGGGCGCGACATGGACGCGGTTGCGCCCGGCCTCCTTGGCCTTGTAGAGGGCCGCATCGGCGCGGCTGAGGACCGATGAGAAGGTTTCCTGGACGCCGCCGGTCGCCATGCCAGCGCTGACGGTGGCGACTTGCCCCTTGCCGTCGATGGGCAGCTGCAGGCGGGCAAAGGCCTGGCGAACCCTCTCGGCAAGGGACCTGGCTGCGTCCCGGTCGCGGCCGGGGAGAATGGCGCAGAATTCCTCGCCGCCCAGCCGGGCAATGACGTCGCTGTGACGGAGTTCCTGGCGCAGCACATCGGCGAATTGCTGCAGCACCAGGTCGCCCTGGGCGTGTCCCTGGCTGTCGTTGATCTGCTTGAAATAATCCAGGTCGAACATGATCACGGCCAGGCCGGTGGCGGGATCGTCTTCGCCGAAGCGCTGGAACAAGGCGCGCCGGTTGAGCACCCCGGTCAGGGCATCGGTATTGGCTTCCAGGTGATGGCGGCGGGCGGCGCGGGCGTGATGCATGGTCAGGGTGATGGCGCCGATGCCGGTGAGCCCGACCAGGGACAGGATGGAGTTAATGTCTTCGGCCAGGTTGTCAGGCGGTCCGTCGATGACCCATTCGCGCTGAACCAGAAGCACCACGGCGCAGGCCAGGAAGGAGGCAGATACCAAGCTGTAGAGCGTGGCGTTGGCGAGCATGGCCATGCGCAATTCGGCGCGGGACCGCCAGTATTCCCACCCGCACAGCAGCATGAACACTGCTGCGCCCAGATTGAGCATGATGGTGCCGGTGCCCGAGAGGCCGAGAATCAGTGGCAGCGCGGTCAGGGGGATAGCCGCCATTGCCACCCAGAGGGCCTGAAGCGGGGACCTGCCGTTGAACAGGCGCGACCCGGAGAGGATGAATGCGAAGCCGGCCAGCATGACCGAAAAGGGAACCAGCTGGTTGGCGAGGGCATAGCTGCCATTGCGCAGGCCAAGCGCGGTCAGCGCCATGACGATGAGGCCAATGCCGAGGGCGCCATGGATCAGATAGGTCTCGGTGCGGGCATTCAGCCAGCCTATCAGGAGCGCCAATACCAGGGAGGCGCCGGAAAAGGCGATGCCGATGAGCAGCGACGCGTTGTCGATCATTGAAGTGTGATCCTTGGCCGAACCCCGGCCATGACGAAGCGCCCTCATAGCGTGGATTCGGCCAAAGGATCGTTACGCCGATCCCGGCAATTGCGCCGATGGTGTGCGAAATCTTACCGCAATCGCTCTATTGTGCGGCAACCCCTGCCGGCAGTGGCGGGGCCATCCGGGCACGACGCTCCCAAAGGCCGGATCCGGCCGCGATGGCGGCAGCGAGGATCAGTGCTACAGCCCCGATCAGCGGCAGGGTGCGATAGCCCAGGCCGGCATCGATCATGGCGGCTCCGAGCACGGCGCCCACGGCAATGCCGAAGTTGAACCCTGCCGGGATGAGTGCCGATGTCAGGTTGGGGGCGTCGGCGGCCCAGAGCAGCATGCGCGACTGCAGTGGAGAGCCGAAGGCAAAGGTTGCGCCACCCCAGAGGCCAATCGCGATGGACATCGGGATCGGGTAGGGGGCAAGGAGATAGAGTCCGCCAAACAGCATTGCCTGGATGCAGAGAATGGCGATCAGCGACGGCATCAGTCGCCAGTCGGCCAGCCGGCCGCCGACGAAGACGCCGATGGTGGCGCCCACGCCATAGAGGAGCAGGACGACGGGTACGGCTCCGGTTTCGAGCCCGGTGACGGTGAGCAGCAGCGGCGCGATATAGGTGAAGAGGCTGTATTGCCCGATCATGACCAGAATGGCGATGGCGAAGCCGAGAAAGACCTGCTGGCGCCCCAAAGCCGAGAATTCGCGCCGGAAACTGCCCTGACTGGCCGAGGCGCCGGCGTGGCGCGGCAGCACGGCCGCGATCACCAGCGCGGCAATCAGCCCCAGAAGGCCAACGGCCCAGAAGGTGGCGCGCCAGCCCAAAGCCGTGCCGATGGCCGTGCCGCCGGGCACCCCGAGCACGTTGGAGACGGTCAGGCCCGACAGGATCAGCGCCATGGCAAGGCCGCGCCGGTCGGCAGGGACAATGCTGGTGGCAATGACGAAGGCGATGCCGAAATAGGTGCCGTGCAGGATCGAGACAAAGATGCGGGCGGCCAGCAGCAGCTCGAAATTCGGCGCAATGGCACACAGGGCCTGACCGAAGGTGAAGCCGATGCCGAGCAGCAGAACGAGCAGCTTGCGGTTCATCTTCTTTGTCAGCACGGCCAGCAGCGGGCCGCCCAGCGCAATGCCGATTGCATAGCCCGACACCAGATAGCCGGCGACCGGAATGGAGACGCCGAGCCCCAGCGCGACATCGGGCAAGACGCCGGCAATGACGAATTCGGCTGTGCCGAAGGCAAAAGCGGCCAGGAAGAGGGCGAACAGGGGCAGGGACATGGCGGTGATTTCGTTCGGGAAGAGCTTGAAAGCTCTTCCATGCAGGGTGGCGCAGGACAATCCACAATTTGCCTGCTGCTTTATAGAAAAACTATAGTGGATCGGCATTGTCGATCGGGCTTGGGCGACTCCGCGGGTCGCGCTAGGCTCGGCTCGTGGATCGGGAAGCGGCATGCCGCTAGGAGGGTTGGAAATGACGGTTTCGTCTCAAACCAGGAAACGCTTTGCGGCGGCGACCGCGCTACGCGGCCTGCTGATGCTGCTGGCAGGGCTCTATGCGGTGATCTGGCCGCTGGAGGCGCTGGCGGTGCTGGTGCTGTTCGGCGGCGTGCTGCTGCTCATCGACGGGGCGCTGGGGCTTTGGAGCCTCACCTTCGGGGGCGGCAAATCGGGCAACTACTGGTTCGACGTGGTGGCCAATGCCGCCTCGCTCATCCTGGGCATTGTCATCCTGATCAGCCCCATGCTGGCGACGGTGTTCACGGTGACCTTCATGTCCACAATGGTGGGGCTGGCGGCCATCTTCGTGGGCGGCATGCAGATCGTGGTGATCGTGCGGGAGCGCGAAAGTTATGCACGCATCTGGCCGGTCGTGCTTTCGGGCGTTTCCTATGTGCTGCTCGGCTTGATCTTCCTGATCTTTCCCCTGCTCAGCGCCTCCATCGGCGTGGTGATCGGCGGCATCCTGCTGATCGTGTTTGCGATCGGCCTGTTCGGCTGGGCCTGGCGTCTCTACCAGGCCAGCAGGGCCTGAGCAGGCCGGTCAGGACGGGAGTAGCGTGATCGCATCGCTGATCCGGGGCCGCTCATACATGTGGTCCCGCATCGGCAGGTCGCCGCCCTGCGTGACAGTGAGCACCAGGCTGACTCTGGACATGTCACAGGGCGCGAGGAGCGAGGCGGCGCCGGCTCACGTGCAGCGGGGTCTTTGGGGGATTTCCTGTCGATCAGACCTGGAAAAGGCGACTGACCACGATTTCTCGAAGTTTTTCGCGTTAGCGATAGGAGACGGCTATCCCGGCCACGTTCGGGTCTTGCCGTAGGATTTCGGCGTCCTTGGGCAGGGTGATGCCGATGGACCCATCGGCGTTCCAGGCGGGCGCTAGGTCGGCTGCGGCGGCCACGGAAACGAAGCTGGCGGCATCGAAGGGGACTGCCTCCCCGGGCGGCACCAGCGCAGCCTGAACATTGGCCGGCGTATCGCCGCAGCTGCGCGAGAACGTCACCAGATCAAACTGGTCGTCGGGTGATGTGAGGCGCTGGGCCTCGGTGATAGTGCAGGCAGGGACGAGATCGTTGACCACCCAGAGCGTGGAGCCAATCATGAGCGCCGGGCCGACGGTCAGGGCCAGCAGGATCGGGACCGGCATCTTGGTCTTGGGCATGGCTGTGGAAAACTCTCTTTAGGTGACTTGGGCGCAGCGAACGCCTAGATAGCATAGCATGCGCTTTTCCGATCAGTTCCTGGACGAGATCCGTCAACGCCTGCCGATCACGCAGGTGGTGGGCGAACACGTGCTCTGGGACAAGCGCAAATCCCAGCCGGGCAAGGGCGACATGTGGGCCTGTTGCCCCTTTCATGCCGAAAAGAGCCCGAGTTTTCATGCCGACGACCGGCGGGGCATCTATCACTGCTTTGGCTGTGGCGCCACGGGCGATCATTTCCGGTTTCTCACCGAAAAGGCCGGGATGAGCTTTCCGGAGGCGGTGGAAAAGCTGGCAGGCATGGCGGGCGTGCCCATGCCGGCGCGGGACGAACGCAGCGAGAAGCGCGAAGCGGCGCAGCGGACGCTGATCGACGTCATGGAACTGGCGACGAAATATTTCGAGGCGGCGCTGGCCCATAATATCGGGGCACGAGCCCGGGGCTATCTGTTCGAGCGTGGCGTGTCGCCTGCCAGCCAGGCGCGGTTCCGCATCGGCTTTGCGCCGGACAGCCGCAATGGGCTCAAGGAGCATCTGGCGGCCAATGGGGTGTCGGCGCAGGCTATGATCGACACCGGCCTCGTCACCAGTCGCGACGACGACCCGCTTACCTATGACCGGTTTCGCAACCGGGTGATGTTCCCGATCACCGATTTCCGGGGGCGGGTGATTGCCTTTGGCGGCCGGGCGATGAGTGCCGATGTGCCGGCCAAATATCTCAATTCGCCCGAGACGCAGCTCTTTTCCAAGCGGCAGACGCTTTACAACGGCTTCACCGCCAAGACCGCAGCGCGGGAGGGCGCCAGCGTCGTGGTGGTAGAAGGCTATCTCGATGTGATCGCGGCGGTGTCGGCCGGGTTCGAGGGTACGGTGGCGCCGCTGGGCACGGCGCTGACGGAGGAGCATGTGCAACTGCTCTGGCGCATGAGCGACAATCCCATTCTGTGTTTTGACGGCGACAAGGCAGGTCTCAAGGCCGCAGAGCGCGCGGCGGACCTGATCCTGCCGCATCTCAAGCCCGGCAAGAGCGTCAGGATAGCGACGCTGCCCGAGGGGCAGGACCCGGATGACCTTATCAAGGCGCAGGGCCGCGGCGCCTTTGCCGAAGTCATCGACAAGGCCCGCAGCCTTTCGGACATGGTGTGGAGTTTCGAGACCGGGGGGCTGGTGCCCGAGGCGCCCGAGGAGCGGGCGGCCCTGCAGGCGCGGTTGCGCGAACGGGCCAACGGCATCCAGGACGCAACGGTGCGCTTCCACTACCAGCAGGCGTTCGACGAAAAGCTGAAGGCGTTCTTTGCGCCGCTGCGACAGGGCGGGCGCGACAACTGGCAGCGCGGCGGCGGCAAGCCGGCCTATGGGCAGAGCGGCGCCTATGGCTATCCGGCGCGGGGAACACCGCGCCTGGTGGTCTCGGACACACTGCGCAATTCGCGGCTGCTGCGCTCGGGCGCCGTGGCCGATGCATCGCCACGCGAAGCCGCCATCATCCTGACGCTGGTCAATCATCCGGCGCTGGTGGAGGACCATTTCGAGGCGCTGGCAGCGCTCGACTGCGAAACACCCGTGGCCCAGAAGGTGCTGGGCGATATCCTGGCGCTGGCGGTACGCCATCACGATATTTCCGCCGACGATTTGCGCGCGGCGCTGGGCGCGCGGGGCCATGGCCCGGCCCTCGATCGCATGACGGAGACACTGACCCGGCAAGGGGTGTGGCAGGTTGGCCCGGAAACGGCGCTGGTGGACGCGGAAACCGGATTAAGCCATGCACTGGCCTTGCATAACAAGAAAGTTCAGCTAAATAGGGAACTCAAGGCAGCCGAAGCCGCGCTGGGCGAAGACCCGAGCGAAGAAACCTTTGAAAGGCTGCGGGACATCAAGAACCAGATTACCACTGTCGATGGCACAGAGGCATTGATCGAAGGATTTGGTTCGCTATCGGGACGCGCAACTCGCAGTTTTTGAGGGGAAACCCGAAGGGCTGGCGACGATGCGCGATTTTGCGTTGTGGCGAATCACCTGCCACGATCCCCGAAGGCGGACTTTTTCGCTCGGCGCGTTAACGCTCCGGTGAACCAACCTTTACCTTGTCTTGAGTTGTCACCACCTATGACACAGCCGGGACCACTCGCCCCGTGGGTCCCGAGGAGTACCAGATGGCCACCAAGGCAGCGAACAAAGCCTCAAAGGAAACCGAGAAGCCCGAAACCGGCGCACCGGAGACCTCCAACGACAGCCCGTTGATCGACCAGAACGATGCGGCCGTCAAAAAGCTGATCAAGGTCGCCAAAAAACGCGGCTATGTGACCTATGAAGAGCTCAACGCCGTCCTGCCGTCCGATGAGGTGAGTTCCGAGCAGATCGAGGACTTCATGTCCATGTTCTCGGAAATGGGCATCAATGTCGTTGACGAGGACGAGGTCGAGGAGACCGAGGTCGAAAAGGACGAGGATGATAGCGGCACCGAAGTCGCCACCTCGACCGGCACGGCCGTCGCCAATACCTCCAATACCAAGTCAGGTTCTGACCGCACCGATGATCCGGTGCGCATGTATCTGCGCGAAATGGGCTCGGTGGAACTGCTCAGCCGCGAGGGCGAAATCGCCATCGCCAAGCGCATCGAGGCCGGCCGCGAGACCATGATCGAGGGGCTGTGCGAGAGCCCGCTGACCTTCCAGGCCATCATCATCTGGCGCGAACAGCTGGCCCAGGGCGAGATCCTGCTGCGCGACATCATCGACCTCGAAGCGACCTATGCCGGTCCCGACGCCAAGCAGGCGGCGCCCGAGGTGCAGGTTGCGCCCAAGCCGGAGCCCGAGCCGGCCAAGGAAAAGCCCAAGGCCGCCCCCAAGCGCGCCTCGTCGGGCGATGACGACGAGTATGTCCCCGAGGAGCCGGAGGCCCCACAGGACCCGGTCGAGGACGACGACGACGAATTCGACAATGCCCTGTCGCTTTCGGCCATGGAAGCCGAACTCAAGCCGCAGGTGGTGGAGACTTTCGATCGCATCGCCGATGCCTATGGCCAGATGCGCGAGATGCAGGATCGGCATGCCGAGGACCGCACCGCCACGGTCTCGGAGGCCGAGACCAGCAGGCTGGCCGCGCTGCGCACCGAAGTCATCGCGGACGTGAAGTCGCTTTCGCTCAATGCCGGTCGTATCGAAAGCCTGGTGGAGCAGCTCTACGACATCAACAAGCGCCTGGTGCGTCTCGAAGGGCGCCTGCTGCGCCTGGCCGAAAGCTATGGCGTCAAGCGTGAAGCCTTCCTCGAAAACTATTATGGCCGCGAACTGGACCCGAGCTGGGAATGGTCGCTGGAGAGCTTTGAAGGCAAGGGCTGGGCGGAATTTGCCCGCCGCGAGACCGACACCATTGCCGAAATCCGCAATGACATCGCGACCATCGCCACTGAAGCGGGCCTCGATATCGGGGAATATCGCCGCATCGTGCACAAGGTGCAGAAGGGTGAGCGCGAGGCGGCCATCGCCAAGAAGGAAATGGTGGAAGCCAACCTTCGCCTGGTGATCTCGATTGCAAAGAAGTACACCAACCGCGGCCTGCAGTTCCTCGACCTGATCCAGGAAGGCAATATCGGCCTGATGAAGGCGGTCGACAAATTCGAGTATCGCCGCGGCTACAAGTTCTCGACCTATGCGACCTGGTGGATTCGCCAGGCGATTACCCGCTCGATCGCCGACCAGGCGCGCACCATCCGTATTCCGGTGCACATGATCGAGACGATCAACAAGATCGTCCGCACAAGCCGCCAGATGCTGCACGAGATCGGCCGCGAGCCGACGCCGGAAGAGCTTTCCGAAAAGCTGCAGATGCCGCTCGACAAGGTGCGCAAGGTCCTCAAGATCGCCAAGGAGCCGATCAGCCTCGAGACGCCGATCGGCGACGAGGAAGATTCGAACCTGGGCGATTTCATCCAGGACGTGAACGCGATCCAGCCGATCGACGCGGCGATCCAATCGAACCTGCGCGAGACCACAACCCGCGTGCTGGCCTCGCTGACCCCGCGTGAAGAGCGTGTGCTGCGCATGCGTTTCGGTATCGGCATGAACACCGACCACACGCTGGAAGAAGTGGGCCAGCAATTCTCGGTGACGCGCGAGCGTATTCGTCAGATCGAGGCCAAGGCGCTGCGCAAGCTCAAGCATCCGAGCCGGTCGAGGAAACTCAGGAGCTTCCTGGACAATTAAGGAGCTGCCCGATGGCGGCTCCCCGTCTCACGCTCACCTCCCTGCGCACGGCCATCCCGTTCAAGCTGGTCGTGACTTTTTCGGACGGCACCTGGGGCACGTTCAACGCCGCCCCGATGCTGGCCGAGCGGGGCGAGGGGACCGAACCCTTGCGCGACCGCGCCTATTTCGCCAAGGTCGACCTGGTCAACGGCAAGCCGATTTGGCCGAACTATTTTGACATCTCCCCGCTTTGGTTGCAGGAGGAGATGGACAAGCGGGGCGAGCTGGAGCGACCACGACCCGCCCGCAGGACACGATCGTAAGGAGGCCCGTCATGTCGTTCTTCAAGAAGCTTTTTGGAGGCGGTTCCGAGGCGCCCGAGCCGCAGGGCGACAAGGTGATGGGCGAAGAGGGCTACAAAGGCTTCACGATCAAGGCCATCGAAATGAAGGCGGGCGGTGAACTGCAACTTGCGGGTCTCATCGAGAAGGACATTGGCGGCGAGCTCAAGAGCTACCGCTTCATCCGCGCGGAGCGCATGAGTTCACGCGAGGACCTGGTGGCTCTGGCCCTGATGAAAGGCCGGCAGATCATCGACGAGCAGGGCGAGCAGATCTACCGCTAGGCCCCTTCTCCAACTGCGCAATTGACGACCGCGAGCCGTCCCGGCTCGCGGTTTCCTGTTTGAAAGGATGCCAGAAATGGCCAAGAAACCGACCGCCCGCACCGAATTCGTCATGTTCGACGTCGTCTATGAAGACGGCTCGCAGCGTTCCAACCGCAAGGTCGATGCCAATCTGCTCGGCGGGCTCGACGGAGATGAGCCGGCGCGCACTGCCATTATGGAGCAGGACCGCGCCATCTCGGAAAAATCAGGTGTGCCACCCCTTGCGATCAAGTCGATCAAGCGAAGCGGCAAGTAGCGCCATGGATGCCGAAACGCTACAGCTGGGCAAGGATGTCGGGGTTCCGCAGCGCCCCGAGGATGCTGTGCTCGACCCGGTGCCCAACCCGCATCCTGATGTGAACTATGTCGCCCGCTATGTGGCGCCAGAATTCACCTCGCTGTGTCCCGTGACCGGGCAGCCCGATTTCGCCCATCTGGTGATCGACTATGTGCCGGACCAGTTCCTGGTCGAGAGCAAGTCGCTCAAGCTCTACCTGACCTCGTTCCGCAATCACGGGGCGTTCCACGAGGGCTGCACCATCGACATCGCCAAGCGGATCATCGAGACGGTCAAGCCGCGGTGGTTGCGCATCGGCGGCTATTGGTATCCGCGCGGCGGCATCCCCATCGACGTGTTCTGGCAGTCCGGTGCGCCGCCGGCCGATGTCTGGCTGCCCGATCAGGGCGTGCCACCCTATCGCGGCCGCGGCTAGAGCGCGGCCGCTCCAGGTCAGACGTTGCTCTGGTCTGGGGTATAGGCCCAGGGTGAGGGCGGGGCGGCGGCTGGCTGAGGTGCCTTTTCGCCGGCCTGGCGGTGGATTTCGGCAACCAGGGCCGGATCAAGCTTGAGCTTGATGGCCAGGGCTTCGAGATAGGCCTGTTCGGAGGCGGTATCGGCACTGATGGCGACCAGCGAGGCCGCATAGATTTCGGCAGCGTGTTCGGGCGTATCGGCGCGCGCAACCACGGCATTGATGTCGAGTGGGGTGGAGAGTTCGTCGAACACCCACGCCTTTTCCTCGGTCGAGAGCGGCATTGTCTTGAGCTTCTCGAAGATCGCTTCCTTTTCCTCGGCATCGATCCGCCCATCGGCCTTGGCTGCCGCTATCATCGCCCGCACCAGCGTCTTGCCCAGTTCTTCCTGAGCAGCACTGTCGGGGGCCGGGATGAAGGCGTCTTCGCGGGCGGCCGGCGGCTGGCCCTGCCCGGACTGGCCCTGCTGATAGGTTTGCCAGGCCTTGTAGGCGAGCCCGCCGACAGCGGCCATGGCGCCGACCTTGACGGCGTTGCCAAGCAGCTTGCCGGGCTTGCCGCCCGCTAGAAGCATGCCGGCAGCCAAGCCCGCTGCGCCGGTCATGGCGGTGCGCTGAGCGTTCTGGTCGGTCTGCAGGGTCTTGAGGATCTGGTCGATGTTGAACATGTCGTCTCCCTTGGCTTTTCTGGGCAGATGGGGATGTTCAATCCGTTTCACAACCGGGGTGAACAAGATGTCACGGGCCGTCACAAAAAAGCGGCCCCGGCAATGCCGGGGCCATCGGGTTCTGGAGGGAGGGGCCAGTACCCTTAGGTGCTGCGCCGATTAGTTGGCGGGCGCAGCAGGTTCAGCGGCCGGGGCGGTCTCGGCAGGCGCAGCCTCTGCCGGAGCATCAGCCGGGGCGGCCGGAGCAGCCTCGGTCATCGGGGCGGCGTCAGTGGCCGGAGCGGTTTCCACGGCGGGTGCCTCGGTCATCGGGGCCGGAGCCATGGCCGGATCGGTCGCCGGGGTTTCAACAGCAGGGGCGCCATTGACATCGACAGTGGTCGACGGGCCGGAATTGGCCGAGAAGACCAGATAGCCGATGGCCAGCAGGGCCAAGGCAACGATGATACCGACGAACCAGCCGGTGCCGTTGCTCTCACGAGTGTAGACGGTGCGGTTGCCGTCACGGGTGTAGACAGTATCGCGTTCGGGGGTAGCCATCATTTGCTCCTATGTTTCAACGCTGGCAAATAAACGCCGGCCAGAGCGCCGAGTTCCCGGAGTTGTGAACTGCTCGATAAAATTGCGTTCTGGCGTGATAAACTGTGCGATGCCAATAGGTTGCGGATGGTTCTGGGGCGTGCTGGGGCACGAATCATTGTGGCAATTTCAAGATTTCGTGTTCCCGGGGGCGGGGAACAGGATAGCGGACGCGAAAAAGGCCGGGCAAACTGCCCGGCCTTTCGTGACTGGTGGCTGGATTTCTGGCCGGCCTAGCGGGAGGTGACCGTAATCAGCGGGGTGATCCGGCGGATGGTGACGCGACGATTCTCACGCTCGGCCGCCTCGGTGCGGATCTTGAGATAGCGCTCGCCATAGCCCTGGGTGGCCAGGTTCTCGGGCGGAACGCCGTAGAAGTCGGTCAGCACGCGGGCCACGGTGGCTGCACGCAGGTCCGACAGGCGCAGGTTGGAGATGTCCGAACCAACCGCATCGGTATGGCCTTCGATCAGGAAGGTCTCGTTGGGGTTGCGTTCGAGCAGCGCCAGCATGGCGTTGGCGACGCCGGAGAGGGCCCGCACCTGGTCACGACCGATGGTGGCGGCGCCGGTGTCGAAGGTGAGGTTGCCCACTTCGAGACGACGGACACTGTCACGCAGGCGAGCCGAACGCTTCACCTCGTCGATCGAATAGAGACGCGCAACGCGTTCCACCGGTGGCTGGCTGAAGAAGACCTCCAGTTCCTGCTCGTCGGCATAGCTGGCATCCAGCACATATTCGCGAACAGGAATGTTGAGGCGCAGCGGTGGCAGGTCGGCGGCCGGGTCGCGCCACTCGGCGAGTTCGTCATAGTAACGGTCGTCAAAATAGGCGAGCACATATTCGCGGCCATCGGGCGTGATGCGCGAGCGGCGCAGGATATCGCCGTTGCGATTGCGCACGGTGATAATCTGTGTGCCGTCCGGACGCGTGATTACCTCGCGGATCCGATCATTGCTGAGGCGCTCATAGTAGATCTCGTCTTCCTGCGGGTTATAGAAGCGATCGGTGTCGAGGCCGACCGAGTTGACGAACAGCTGGGTCCCGACCTGCAGGATCAGTTGCGTGAACGCTTCGCCGGGATCGCTCTCCACGACCGGCGCTTCGACGACAGTCACCGGCGTCTGCTGGACACCCGTGGTTACCGTGTTGTTGTCGCCCGTCACGTTGTTGGTGATGTTGGTGACGTAGTTGTTGACGATCGTCTGGTTGACGGTCGTGCTTTCCTCGGCCGTGACGGCCGTGCCTTCCTCCGCGGTGACCGCAGCCATTGGCTCGGCGGCCATGGTCTGGATCATTTCGGCCTGGGCCTCTTCGTCACTGGCCGGCGGCGGGGCAGCAGGCTCTTCAGCCTGAGTAGCAGGTTCGGCGTCAGCCTGTGCTGCCTCCGCCTCTGCCTCTACGGCCGCTTCGCCCTCGACGGGCTGGGCGCTTTCGGAAGGCGCGGCTTCCTCATCCTTGGCGCTGTCGAGCACGGGCGCGATCTGGTCCTCGGTCACGCCTTCGGGCAGGTCCTCGACCATTTCGGCCGGCTGGCCATCAGACGTGGTTTCCTCGACCGGGGCCGGCTGCTCGTCGCCCGGTGCCGGGACAGCAGGCTGTTCCTCGGTCGGCGCAGCCTCGGGCAGCGGCGACAGGGTCAGGCCGAAATCGGCCACGCAGGTCTGGTTGTCGGTGTAGCCGAGCGTGCCGCAGATGGCCGTGATTTCAGCCAGTGCCGCGTCAATCCGGGCCTGTGCGTCGGCATCGCCGGCGGACAGGTCGGCAACGGCGGCGTTGTAGGCATCAACCTCAGCCGCAAGCTGGGCCTCGATATCGGTCTGGGCAGCGTCCTCGGCGGGCTGTTCGGCCTGCGCGGCCGGCTCCTCTGCCATGGGGTCCTCTGCCACGGGCTCTTCTGCCACAGGTTCTTCTGCCACCGGCTGTTCAGCTGCTGGCTGTTCGGCAGCGGGCATTTCCTCGGCGGCCGGTTCGGGTTCCATGGCGGGTTCTTCAGCCACGGGTTCTTCAGCGACCGGTTCCTCGGCGGCGGGCTGTTCAGCAGCGGGCTCCTCGGCAGCCGGCGCTTCCGCGGCCGGTTCTTCGGCCGGAGCAGGTTCTTCAATGGCCGGTGCCGGTTCTTCCGCCGGGGCGGCCTCGTCCGGGGCGACAGCCGGCTCTTCAGCTGCCGGTTCCTCGGCGGCAGGCGGGGCAGCGGCGGCAGCTTCAAGCGCGGCCAGACATTCTTCCAGGCTCGTATAGCCCCCCACGATGCACAGCTCGGTCAGGCTGGTCTGGGCGGTTTCAAGCGCTGCGGCATCGCCCGATGCCTGGGCTTCGAGATAGGCCTGGTAGGCCGTTTGCAGTTCGGCGTCCTGGGCATTGGCGGCGATGGGCGCAAGGGCCAGCAGGCCGATGCTGGTTCCGGTCAGGAGCCAGGTTTTGAGGCGCATTGTTCTTATCCTTTTGTGTTTGAAACACTTCCCGTCGAGCATCGTGGGCCGTAGCTGAACGCTGTATGAACAGTCCTGTCCGGCCATGGATGGGTCCGTCGGGCCCCGCAATGCCCAGAACGCGGGGGCAAGCGACGGGTTCCGCCGCCGCACTTATTGCCAGCAGGATGTGAGCATTGCGGCGCCAATGCGGCAGGCTGGACGGAACCGCCCACCAGCGACTTTCCGCCGGAGGCGCGGACATGCTAGGCCGGTGGGCATGCAGCAAGCCATCGACAGCGTGGTTGTTTCGACGCGGGGGCCCGGTCTCTATGAGGTCAGTTCCGCCTTGCGCAATTTTGTCAGCGGCGCGGGAATCCAGACCGGGCTGGTGACGGCCTTTGTGCGGCACACGTCCTGTTCGCTGCTGATCCAGGAGAATGCCGACCCGGATGTGCAGACCGATCTCGACGGGTTCTTCCAACGCCTCGTCCCCGAGGGCATGGACTGGCTGGTGCACACCACCGAGGGACCGGACGACATGCCCGCCCATATCAAGGCAGCGCTGACGCAGACGTCGATCGGCATTCCCGTCAACCAGGGCCGGCCGGTGCTGGGCACCTGGCAGGGACTTTATCTTTTCGAGCATCGCAGGCGCCCGCACCGGCGCGAGCTCGTGTTTCACATCATCGGAGAATGAACATGGATTGGGGCACGCTGGTGGGCTATTGGCCATTCGTACTGGGACTGATGGCCACCGGCGTGGTGTCTGGCGTCGCAGCGGGCCTACTGGGCATTGGCGGTGGCGCGGTGATCGTGCCGGCTCTCTCCAACGCCCTGTTGCTGATGGGCTATGATGCCGAAGTGGTCCAGCACGTGGCGGTGGGCACGTCGCTCGCCATCATCATCCCGACCGGGATCATGAGCGCCCGGGCGCACCACAAGCGCGGGGCGCTGGATGTGGCCGTGCTCAAGCTCTGGGCACCTTTCATCGTCGCGGGCACCTTCATCGGCGGGCTGATGGCGGGCTGGTATTCGGGAGACGTGCTGCGCATCATCTTTGCCGTGATGGCCTTCGTGATCGCGGCCAATATCATCTTTGCTTTCCAGACACGCCTGATGGGGCATCTCAGCGGCTCGGCGCCCACCCACCGGGTCTCGGCTTTCATTGTGGGCTATATCTCCTCGCTGATGGGCATTGGCGGCGGCTCGCTGACGGTGCCGACGCTGGTGGCCTTCGGGCAGAGCATGCACAAGGCCGTCGGCACGTCGGCGGCCATCGGTGTCGCCATCGCCCTGTCGGGGACGGCCGGCTTCGTGATCTCGGGATGGGGCGTGGAGAACCTGCCGCCGCTCAGCGTGGGCTATATCAACCTGCTGGCGCTGGCGCTGGTGGGCGTACTGGCGGCCATCTGCGCGCCCTGGGGGGCGGCCCTGGCGCATCGCATGGACCAGAAGACGCTGAAATATGTGTTCGCGGTGTTTCTGGTGGCGGTGGGGCTGAACATGCTGTGGAAGGTGCTGGCGGGGTAGGGAGCACTCAGCCGCCGGTGCATGCCATTCGAGCTGCCACTCGACCATAGGTCTCGTGGCCTTCTCACCTCCGATCTCGCCACTGGCGAGATCGTCCCTCCGGTACGGATCGAAGTCTCATGGCCTTCGCCCCTAGAAACCTTCCACCGGAAGGTTTCTGCCGCGTCGCGGCCGGGGCGAAGTTGGTGGGGACGGAGTGACTACGGTGGAACCGCCCCCACCGCCCAAGCCCCCTCAAAGAGGGGATCGGGTAACTCAAGGGCAGGTCGAAGACTCAACTTGCCCCTGATGAAACACAACGCGCGATTGGCCGCCTGGGTTTGACGGAAACATGGCAAAGCCGTGTTTGTGCACGGATTAGTCGGCGCTGTTGTTCAAATCCCACGACACGTTGACGGTGATGGCGAAGCTCATTTCGCCCGCTTCCACCGGCACATCGGCCGCGGCCGACATCTCTGCTCGTGCGTACATGGGGTAGGGCTGGGGCGAATCAAAGCTCTGCTGCTCGGAAATTGACTGCAGTTCGCCCAGTGTTGCGCCGGCGACACCGGCATAGAGGTCAGCCTTGTGGCGGGCGTCGGCAAAGGCGGCCTTGCGCGCTTCGTCGAGCAGCTCGGACGGGTCCGCGACAGAGAAGCTGACGCCATTGACCGTGTTGGCGCCGACGGTGACGGACTTGTCGAGAATGGCGCCCAGATCCTCGAGATCGCGCACCACCACGGTAACCGTGTTGGATACCTGGTAGCCGTTGATCCTGGGTGGCAGCGAATAACCCAGATCATCGCGGGCGTCCGAATAGACATAGTTGGGATTGACCGAGAAGCCTGAGGTCTGGATGTCGCGCGCCTCGATGCCGGCGGCCTTGAGGGCGGCGATCAGCTCGGACATGGCGGCGGTATTGGCGTCGAGCGCTTCGCGGGCGGTGGCGCCCTGGGTGGTGACACCGGAATTGATCGTGGCCATGTCGGGCGCCGCGCGCACTTCGCCGCGCCCCTCAATGGCGATGGTGCCGGCATAGGCCGGAAGTGCGGTGGCGATCAGGGCGAAGGGAACGAGGACGCTGAGGGCACGCATGGAAAACTCCTTGAGTATCTGCCGGGACCAACGTGTCCCGGGCCAATGCGTCAGTATTGCGGCGCAGATGAACCGGAGTTGAACGGGCGGGGCGGGGGTGGCATTGGTAAAAAGTATGACTTATATGCATGTTTGCTTGCGCATGGCCCGCGGCCTGGGCTAGTCACGGTTCTAACTTGTCAGGGGGCCAGCCATGAGCGTGAACGAAATACCCGAAGGCGTGCTTTTGGGGCGGGCCTGGGTGCCCGGTTTTGATCATCCGCGCATTGTCACGGTGCGCGAGGGGCAACTGGTCGATATCACGGCCCGCGGCATGGCCACCGTGCGCGATATTGCCGAAAGCGGGCACGCGGCCGAGCATGTGCGCACGGCACCTGGCCGCGCGGTCGGCGAGATCGGCGCGATCCTGGATAATGCGGTCGCCGGACGGCAGGTCGAGACGCTGCCGCGCCTCCTGGCTCCCATTGACCTGCAGGCCATCAAGGCATCGGGGGTGACCTTCGTGGTGTCGCTGCTCGAGCGGGTCATCGAAGAGCAGGCGCGGGGCGATATTTCGCGTGCCGACGCGCTGCGCAGCGAAATCCTCGAGCTGATCGGCACCGATCTTTCACAGCTCGTGCCCGGTTCGGACGCGGCCATGAAGGTCAAGGCGGCACTGATCGAGAAGGGCGTGTGGAGCCAGTATCTGGAAGTCGGCATCGGCCCGGATGCGGAAATCTTCACCAAGGGCCAGCCGATGAGCGCGGTGGGCCATGGCGCCGAAGTGGGGCTGCATCCGATTTCGAGCTGGAACAATCCCGAACCGGAAGTGGCGCTGCTGGTGACCAGCAAGGGCGAGATCATCGGCGCCACGCTGGGCAATGACGTCAATCTGCGCGACGTCGAGGGACGCTCGGCGCTGCTGCTGGGCAAGGCCAAGGACAATAATGCCTCAGCCTCGCTGGGGCCGTTCGTGCGGTTGTTCGACGGCGATTTCTCGCTCGAGACCATCAAGCAGGCCGAGATCGCGCTGCGGGTGGAGGGCACCGATGGCTTCGTGCTCGAGGGGCAGTCGAACATGGCGCAGATCTCGCGGACGCCGGAATCGCTGGTTGCCGCCACGGTCGGGGCGCACCATCAATATCCCGACGGACTGGTGCTCTATCTGGGCACCATGTTCGCACCGGTGAAGGATCGTGATGGCGCCGGCAAGGGTTTCACCCACAAGCTGGGCGATCGTGTCTCCATTTCGACACCCAGCCTCGGCAAGCTGACCAATGTCGTCAACCTCTCCACCAAATGTCCGCCCTGGACCTATGGCACAAGCCATTTGCTGCGCGACCTTGCACGCGCCAACCTCCTCTAGTTTCGCGCTGTTCCTCCCGCTTCAGCGCACCAACCGAAAGGCCTTTCCATGACCGAACTGCACAAGAACCTGATCGACGGCGAATGGGTCGGCTCGGATGGGGTCGAGAACATCAACCCGTCCAATATCAATGAAGTGGTGGGCGTCTATGCGCGCGCCACTGTCGAGGAAACCAGGCAGGCCATCGCCGCTGCCAAGGCGGCGTTCCCGGCCTGGTCGCGCTCGGGGATTCTCGAGCGCCATGCGATCCTCTCCAAGACGAGCCAGGAAATCCTGGCGCGCAAGCAGGAGCTGGGCGAACTGCTCAGCCGCGAAGAGGGCAAGACGCTGCCCGAGGGCATTGGCGAGGTGACCCGCGCCGCGCAGATCTTCGACTTCTTTGCCGGTGAAGTGCTGCGCCTTGCCGGCGAGGTGCTGCCGTCGGTGCGCCCGGGCGTGGGCGTCGAGATCACCCGCGAGCCGATCGGCGTCATCGGCATCATCACGCCGTGGAACTTCCCCATCGCCATCCCGGCCTGGAAGATCGCCCCGGCCCTGGCCTATGGCAACACGGTGGTGGTCAAGCCGGCCGATCTGGTGCCGGGCTCGACCTGGGCGATCGTCGATATTCTGGTGCGCGCCGGCCTGCCCAAGGGCGTGTTGAACCTGGTGATGGGCAAGGGCTCGGTGGTGGGCCAGACCATGCTGGACAGCAAGGACGTCAACGCCATCACCTTCACCGGCTCGGTGGGCACCGGCAAGCGCGTCGCTGCTGCTTCCATCGAGGTTGGCCGCAAGTTCCAGCTCGAAATGGGCGGCAAGAACCCGACCATCGTGCTCGATGATGCCGATCTCAAGGTGGCCGTCGAAAGCGTGGCGCAATCGGCCTTCTTCTCGACCGGGCAGCGCTGCACGGCCTCGAGCCGGGTGATCGTGACCGAGGGCATTCATGACGCCTTCGTCGATGCTCTCTGTGAGCGGACCAAGAACCTGCGCGTGGGCGACGCCTTGGCCAAGGACACCGAGATTGGCCCGGTGGTTGATCCCAGCCAGCTCAAGCAGGACATGGACTATATCGACATTGGCCGGAACGAAGGCGCCGAGCTGCGCGCCGGCGGCAACCGCGTCAATGCGCCGACCGAAGGTCACTTCCTGCAGCCGGCGCTGTTCGTGGGCGCCACCAACCAGATGCGCATTGCCCGGGAGGAAATCTTCGGGCCGGTGGCCGCGGTGATCAAGGTCAAGGACTATGAGGAGGCGCTCGCCACGGCCAATGACACCGAGTTCGGTCTCTCGGCCGGTATCGTCACCACTTCGCTGAAATATGCGACGCATTTCAAGCGCAATGCCGAGGCGGGCATGGTGATGGTCAATGTGCCGACGGCAGGCGTTGATTTCCACGTGCCGTTCGGCGGGCGGAAGGGCTCGTCCTACGGCCCGCGCGAGCAGGGCAAGTATGCGGCCGAGTTCTTCACCGTGGTCAAGACGGCCTATACCGCTGCTGGTTGAGGCAGCGACTGAATTCGAGAGAGGCGGGGCATTGCCCCGCCTTTTTTGTGCTCAGGACTCCCGGATCCACACCTGCATCGCGCCCGGCTCCCGGTTGGCCCAGAGATAATAGGGAATGGCGGTGAGCGTGGTCGGAGCGGGCGTTGGCGGGGCCGTGCGATAGAGATCGGGCCCCCAATCGTCGCGGGCAATGGTCTCTGCCTTCGTCGTCAGGGTGACGACGCCGCCGAACAGATCGGGCCGCATCTGTTCCACCAGTTCTGCAGTGCGGGGCAGAAGCAGATCCGCAATCGGCGTTTCGTTGTCGACCTGCTCGGCGCAGTACACCAACGGACCGCGCGCCAGGGCGGTGCGATGGCGGTCCATCTTCACCTTCGGATTGGCATAGATGCGGCGCGGCGGCATGGGCAGGTCGAGGTCGATGACATCGCCATCGATCCAGTCACGGGTGATGGTGAGATAGCCTTTCTCGGTCTGGCCGGGCACATCGACCGGATTGCCATTGAGATTGGCCATGGCGTCCGTGGCCCAGTCGGGGATGCGCAGCCTGAGGGTGAACGGCCCATGCCCGTCGGGATGGACGCTGACGCGCACCTTGCCCGAGAGCGGGTAGAGCGATTCCTCAACGATGCGGATCCGACGACCGTCAAGCTCGAGATCGGCGCTGTTGCCGCCATAGAGATTGATGGCAATGGCGTCCGGGCCAACGGAGTAGAAATAGCCGCCCACCGAGGCGACCAGGCGCGACACATTCATGGTGCAGCAGGGGCAGGGGTGCCAGGGCCAGCGGCGGTGCGAACCGTCGCTCTCGAGCTTGTTCTCGTAGAAATAGAGCTCGCCATCGCGGCTCAGGCCCGAGAGGGTGCCGTTGTATAGGGCCAGTTCCATCAGTTCGGCATAGTGCCCGTCGAGGTCGAGATTGAGCATGCGCTGGGCCCAGAATACGAAGGCGATGGAGGCGCAGGTCTCGCAATAGGCGGTGTCGTTGGGCAGGTCGTAGTCGGTGGTGAACCCTTCATTGGAGGCCGAGGGTCCGAAACCGCCAGTCACATACATGCGGGTGGTGGTGACATCCTTCCACAACATTTCGCAGGCGTGGCGCAGACTGTCGTCGTCCAGCTCGGCAGCAAGGTCCGCCATGGCCGAATACATGTACATGGCCCTGACGGCGTGTCCGACGACCTTGTCCTGCTCGCGCACCGGCTTGTGGGCCTGCGCGTACTGGTAATTGCCATTGGCATAGAAATGGTAGGCCTTGGGATCGTCGCCCCGGGCCACCGCCTCCTCGTCGAAGTAATGCGGTTCGGCCCCGCGCTGATCGATGAAATAGGCAGCCAGGTCGAGCTGCTTGCGCTCTCCGGTGAGGCGATAGAGCTTGACCAGGGCCAGCTCGATCTCCTGGTGGCCGGGATAGCCGCGCTTCTGGCCAGGCCCGGTGCCGAAGGTGGTGCGGATATGGTCGAGATAGCGCTCCAAGACGTCGAGCAGCTTGCGCTTGCCGGTGGCCTGATAGTAGGCGATGGCGCCTTCGAGCAGGTGGCCGGCATTGTAGAGTTCGTGGCGGTCGCGCAGATTGGTCCAGCGCTTTTCGATCTCATGGCCCTGATACCAGAGGTTGAGATAGCCATCGGCCATCTGCGCGGCTTCGAGCTGGTCGACAATCGCATCGACCTTGGCCTCCAGATCGGGGTCGCGGCGATGGCGCAGGGCATAGCCGGCTGCCTCGATCCACTTGCCGATGTCTGAATCCCAGAAAACCTGATGGGTGTGGCCATCGGGCCCGCCAATGCGCGGAATGCGCAGCGGTGGTGGCGGATCCTTGAGTTCCAGAGATTCAAGAATGCCGCTCTCTTCCAGCTTGCGATACTGGCTGGGCACGGTGCGCGTCAGCACGGTTTCGAGCCGCTCGGCCCAGAAAGGGCCGGTAAGGCTGACGTGGGTGAAATCGACGGGTGAATAGCTGCGCATGGGTCTCCTCCGGGCCTTGCTGGCCGTGTTACGCGGTTGGTTGGGTGCTGGCGCGGGGCACCAGTGTGCAGGGCAGGCGCGTGGTGCCGGTCAGTTTCTCCCCCTTGATCATGCGGATCAGGCGGTGACCGGCTTCTTCGCCAAGGGTCTTGAGATTCATGTCGACGCTGGTCAGCGGCGGGCGGGTTGCCTCGGCCATGACGGTCCAGTTGTCGAAGCCGGCAATGGCAATGTCGTCGGGGATGCCAACCTGCCGTTCGCGCAGGGCCTCGACGATGCCGCGGGCAATCTGGTCGTTGCCGGCAAAGATGGCGTCGGGCTTCCGGGGCAGGGCAAGGAGCCTGGCGCCGGCCTCGCGTCCCCAGGCTTCCGACCAGGGGCCGTGCAGGACAAGGTCCGGGTCGAGCGTTGGGACAGCGGCCTCATAGCCGCGGCGGCGCAGGCGCACGGCCTCGAAATCCTCGGGGCCCGACACATGAGCGATGCGATTTCGACCCAGGGACACCAGATGTTCGGTGGCGAGACGGGCGCCCCCCTCATCGTCCGGCAGCAGGCAGGGCGCGCCGGGCTCATCACCCTGGGAAAAGACATAGAGGGTCGGCAGGCCCCCCAGCGACAATCCGGGTGCCGGACGGCGGTCGGCCCGGCGGCCGGTGAAGACCAGCCCGTCGACGCGCTTGCCCAGCAATTGGTCGATGTGGCGCTTCTCGCGTTCCGGATCGTCGGTGGCGTTGCACATGAACAGGGCGATGCCGGCTTCGTGCAGAACGGTTTCGAGCCCCTCCATGATCGGCATGGTGAAGCGACCGAAACTGTCATTGGAGATGAGGCCGACGGTGAAACTCTGGCCGCGATGCAGGGCCTGGGCCAGATCGTTGGGGCGAAAACCCAGTTCGCGGGCGGCAGAGAGGACCTTTTCGCGCGTTTCCTGGCGCAGGGTGCCGGCCTTGTTCAACGCCTTGGAGGCCGTGCCGAGGCTGACACCGGCGTGGCGGGCCACGTCGCGCAGGGTGGGGCGGGTGTTGGTGTCATCCTGGGTCATCTTCGCATCCGGAAATGCTTTTCCTGGGGTGTTGCCACAGTATGCCGAAACGGTCGCGGTCGGTTCGGAAAAGCTTTTCCGAAGTACATCATCACGAAGTGCCTTTCAGCGCAAGTGGGTTTTGTGGCGCCCGGTTCGGGCGCGTGCTGGTCGGGCTGCGACCGGGAAAGGCCCGGGACATCAAGGGCAGGGCATACACAGGTCCATGCCCCAAGGCTTGAACTCGAATGCTGCTTTTCGTTTCCGGATCAAAACCGCAAGATCGGTCGAGCGCGCCGGTCCAGGTGGGGTCTAGATGGGGTCGCCACGGAACGAGAGACGATGACGACTGCTCTTGAAGACTATCAAGCCCGGATGCGACGGGTGCTGGACCATATCGACCGGCATCTCGAGGAAGCGCCCGACCTCGAAACCCTGAGCAGGGTTGCGGCTTTCTCGAAGTTTCATTTCCATCGCCAGTTCACGGCGATCTTCGGGGTGCCGCTGCATCGATATGTGCAACTGGCGCGCATGAAGCGCGCTGCGCAGGAGCTGATGATCAAGGACGCACAGAGTGTCACCGACATCGCGATGGATGCCGGTTACGAAGCGCCCGACGCCTTTGCCCGCGCCTTTCGGCAAAGGCTGGGGCAAACACCGTCCGCGTTCCGCAAGTCTCCCGACTGGGAGGCGTGGCTGTCGGCCTTCGGGCCGCTGGACACTGCAAGGAGCAAAATCATGCAAATCATCTTTGACCACACGGACGTCATGATCCGCGAGGTGCCGCCCACGCCGGTGGCGATCATGGAGCATCGCGGAAACCGCAGCGGGCTGGGAGACACCTTCGACCGTTTCCGCGCCTGGCGCCTGGCTGCGGGCCTGTCGCCGGAAACCAGCCCGACATTCATGGTGTTTCGTTCGGAGCGGGAGCCCGCCGAGCCGGACGCCTACAGCATGGATATCTGTATCGGAACAGACCGGCAGACTCTTCTGCCCTCGCGCGCATAGGTTTGGTTGACCAGTTCAGGCGTTGGCCGCAAACCGCTCGTCGAAGGCGTAGCCGGCGCCGCGAACGGTGCGGATGGGATCGGTTTCCTTGCCGCGGTTGATGGCGCGGCGGAGGCGGCCGATATGGACGTCCACGGTGCGCTCGTCGACATAGACATCATTGCCCCAGACGCCATCGAGCAGTTGCTCGCGCGAATAGACCCGGCCTGGGTGGCGCATGAGATATTCGAGCAGGCGGTATTCGGTGGGGCCCAGATGCACGTCGCGATTGGCCCGACGCACGCGATGGGTGGTGCGGTCGAGTTCAAGGTCGCCAACCTTTAGGGCGGCGGTGACCAGATTGGGATTGGCGCGGCGCAGCAGGGCATGGATGCGGGCGACCAGTTCGGGCACCGAGAAGGGCTTCACGACATAGTCGTCAGCTCCAGTCGAAAGGCCGCGCACGCGCTCCTCTTCCTCGCCGCGGGCGGTGAGCATGATGATCGGCACGCGGGCGGTTTCCTCGCGGGCGCGGAGGCGCCGACAGAGCTCGATGCCCGAGATTTCGGGCAGCATCCAGTCGAGCAGGATCAGGTCAGGCAGCTTTTCGGCAATGGCGTGCTGGGCCTCGTCGCCGCTTTCGGCAGTGACCACGCGGAAGCCTTCGGCCTCCAGATTGTAGCGCAGCAGGATGGCGATATCGCCTTCGTCTTCAACCACAAGAATGGTGGCGGGCATGGATGTGCTCCGTCGGTCGGCGTCCAGTTGGAGCCGATGGGTTTTCTGTGTTCCCATTCCTCCTGAGGGGAGGGATTAGGGGTGGGTGTTCAAGCGCGCTCTCAGTTTGGATGCACCGGTAAGTGGATTGGCCGGAACCCCCACCCTCGGTCCCTCCCCTCAAGGGGGAGGGAGGCGATGAACATTCCCTCTATGATTAAGCCTTGATCTGCTGGCGCTGCAGCTCCTGGACATCGCCGGTGAGCTGCTTGCCCGTTGCCAGGTAATAGGCGCGCTCGGCGATGTTGGTGGCGTGATCGCCGACCCGCTCCAGGCTCTTGGCGCAGAACAGCAGGTGGGTGCAGGCGGTGATGTTGCGCGGATCCTCGAGCATGTAGGTCAACAGCTCGCGGAACAGCGAGGTGTACATGGCATCCACCTCGTCGTCGCGGTTGCACACTTCCACCGAGGCGGCCGCCTCGCGATTGCCATAGGCGTCCAGCGCGTCCTTGACCTGGCGCAGAACCAGCGCGGTCATGTTCTTGACGCCATTGTAGAAAGTCGGCTGCAGATTGAGGCCCTCGAGCTTGAGCGAACGGCGGGCCAGTTGCTTGGCCATGTCGCCGATGCGCTCGAGATCACTCGCCACATGGATGGAGGTGATGATCGCGCGCAAATCGCTGGCCATGGGCTGGCGGCGGGCGATCATGGAGACTGCCATCTCGTCGATATGACGCTGCATATCGTCGATACGCTGGTCGGCGATGATCGTCAGGTCCGCCAGTTCACGGTCCAGCTTGAGCAGGGCGCGGGTGCCGTTCTCGACGGCCTGCTCGACCTGGCCGCCCATCTCGGCAATGGCCTGGGCCAGCGCGAGCAGCTCTTCATTATAGGCGGTGACGATGTGGTCGGTGCCGGTATTGGGCATGGTCTTTGTCCTCGTCCCTCTCGCCTTAGCCGATGCGGCCCATGATGTAGTCCTGGGTCTGCTTGTTCACCGGATTGGTGAAAATGTCCTCGGTATCGCCCTGCTCGATGAGATTGCCCAGGTGGAAGAAGGCGGTCTTCTGGCTGACGCGGGCGGCCTGCTGCATCGAGTGGGTGACGATGACGATGGTGTAGTTCTCGCGCAACTCGTCGATCAGCTCTTCGATGATGGCGGTGGCAATCGGGTCGAGGGCCGAGCAGGGCTCGTCCATCAGGATGACCTCGGGCCCGACGGCGATGGCGCGTGCGATGCACAGGCGCTGCTGCTGGCCGCCGGAGAGGCCGGTGCCGGGTTCGGAGAGGCGGTCCTTGACCTCCTCGAACAGCCCCGCCTTGCGCAGCGAGGAAATCACGATCTCGTCGAGCTCCGCCTTGTTGCGGGCCAGGCCATGGATGCGGGGACCATAGCCGACGTTGTCGTAGATGGATTTGGGGAAGGGGTTGGGCTTCTGGAACACCATGCCGACACGGGCGCGCAGTTCGACCACGTCGAGGTCGGGGGCATAGATGTCCTGGCCGTCGAGCTCGATGCGGCCACCGACCCTAGCACCTTCGATGGTGTCGTTCATGCGGTTGATGCAGCGCAGGAAGGTTGACTTGCCGCAGCCCGAGGGGCCGATAAAGGCGGTGACGGCGCGGTCGGGAATGTCGATGGAGATGCCATGCAGCGCCTGCTTGGTCCCGTAGTGCACGGTGACGTCGCGGGCCGTCAGGCGGATGGGATGGTCCATCATTTCGGCGGGGTTCATGGTCTGGTCCAGGGTCTTGGAGGTCACTTTTACCTTGCCGGCAAGAACGTCCATTTCAAGTCTCCTCAAGCGCGCTTTTCAAGGCGCGAACGCAGGAATATGGCGATGGCGTTGAGCACGATCATAAGGGCCAGCAACACCATGATGGCAGCCGATGTGCGCGCTTCAAAGAAGTTTCGGTTTTCGTTGCCCTGCCAGAGATAGATCTGGACGGGCAGGGCCGTGGCCTGATCGAGCGGAGTGGCCGGAACTGCGGCCACGAAGGCGTTCATACCGATCAGCAGGAGCGGTGCGGTTTCGCCCAGCGCCTGGGCGACGCCGATAATGGTGGCCGTCAGGATCGAGGGGAAGGTGACCGGCAACACGTGGTGGAACACCATCTGCGTCTTGGAGGCGCCCATGCCTAGCGCCGCCTGGCGCAGGGACGGCGGCACGCCCTTGAGCGCGGCGCGGGTGGCGATGATGATGGTGGGCAGTGTCATCAGGGTCAGCACCAGGCCGCCAGCCAGCGGCGCGGAGAGGGGCAGGTGCAGCGTGTTGATGAAGACCGCGGCGCCGAGCAGACCGAAGACAATGGAGGGCACGGCGGCGAGATTGTTGATGTTGACCTCAATGAGGTCGGTCAGGCGCGACTTGGGCGCAAATTCCTCGAGATAGATGGCGCTGGCCACCCCGATCGGCACGGCCAGCACGATGACGATGAGCATCATATAGACCGAGCCCATGAAGGCGCCGGCAAGACCGGCGGCGGCCGGCGCGGCGCGGCTGTCGACGTTGAAGAACAGGCTCCAGGCGAAGTCGCGGGTGATGGTGCCGTTTTCGGCAAAGAGGTCGGCGAGCTCGCGGGCGGGGGCGGCAAGCTGCTGCTGGGCGTCGCCCAGGCTGCGATCGATCGTGCCCTTGAGCCAATTGTCGACATTGGCTGAGGCCAACATGCTGACCTCGACTGTCTTGCCCAGGAGGTCGGGGTTCTGCACGAACATCTCACGCAGCATGTGGCGTTCGCTGGTCTCGGGGATCGAGAGGGCGGCGCGGCTGTCGATGTCGAAGCCTTCGGGCGCGGCGCGGCGGATGGCGTCCTCGACGATCTTGTTCCAGTTCAGCATGGCCAGATTGCGCTGCCACTTGAGACTGGCTGCCCGGAAATCTGCATCGGACTGGCCCGGCTCGTGCACGGGCGCCGGCCCTTCATCGATGATGGCCGGGTCGAAGAAGACTTCCAGATGCAGTCGCGATTGCTGGAACGAGGGCAGGCCCTTGGAGATGATGGTGGTGAACAGGATCGCCACGAAGCCGAGGGCCAGGACCACGGCGAGGATGCCCAGGCCACGGAAGATGGCCTCCCCGCGATGGCGGCGCGCCAGTGTGGCGCGGACGCGGGCGGTAGTGGTCGTGGCGCCGTCGGTGCGGGATGTCATCGAGGTCTGGGACATTATTCGTACTGCTCCCGGAAGCGGCGGACGATGTAGAGGGCCAGAATGTTGAGGACCAGTGTCATGGCGAAGAGGGTGAGGCCCAGCGCGAAGGCGACCAGCGATTGCGGGCCGGCGAAATCGGTGTCGCCAGTCAGCTGGTTGACGATGGAGACGGTGACGGTCGAGGTGGGCTCGAACGGATTGGCGCGCAGGATGGGCGCGTTACCGGCCGCCAGCACCACGATCATGGTCTCGCCGATGGCGCGGCTGACCGCGAGGAGAAAGGCGCCGACAATGCCGGGCAGGGCGGCCGGCAGCAGCACGTTGCGAATGGTCTCGGACTGGGTGGCGCCCAGGCCATAGGCACCGTCGCGCAGGGTGCGGGGCACCTGGTTGAGGATGTCGTCGCTGAGTGAGGAAATGAACGGGATGATCATCACGCCCATCACCACGCCCGCCGTCAGGGCGCTGGTGGCGCGGATATCGACGCCGATCAGGTCACCGAAGCCGGCGAGGAACGGCCCAACCGTCACCAGCGCGAAGAAGCCATAGACGATGGTGGGAATGCCGGCGAGGATTTCGATGACCGGCTTGACCAGGGCGCGAATGCGGGCGGGCGCATATTGATTGAGCCAGATGGCCGACATCAGCCCGATGGGCAGTGCCACGAGGATGGCGATGGTGCTGACCATCACCGTGCCCCAGAGCAGGGGCAGGATGCCGTAGCCGCCGGACGAGCCGGCGCCGGTGGTCGCGAAGCCCGGCTGCCAGACGGTGCCGAAGAAGAAGTCCAGCGGATTGACGAAGCTGAAGAAGCGCAGCGCCTCGGTCAGCAGCGATATGACGATGCCCAGGGTGGTGAGGATGGCAACGGCCGAGCAGGCCAGCAACAGCAGGCCGATGACCTGCTCGACCTGATTGCGGGCCCGCAAGCGCGGCGTGATGCGGGCGCGGGCAAACAGCAAACCGGCAATGCCCAAGGCCGCCGCGGCCAGAAGCATCACCAGCATGACGATGAAATTGAACTGGGCCAGCGCCTGGCCGGCAGGCTGCTCATAGTCGGCCAACTCACCGGCGACACCGTAGCCAGAGGCAATGGAACGCACGCGCTGAATGGCGGTTTCGAGGGCGGGACCGGTCTGGGTGGCGATGTCGGCGGGCAACAGGCCGAGGATATAGTTGCGGCTGAGCAGGTCGCCGAAGACACCCCAGGCCACCAGCACCAGGAGCGCCGGCACCAGCGTCCACAAAGCGAGGCGCGCGGCATGGTATTGTGGGCGGGAATGCAGCTTGGCGCCGCTGGCGCCGGCGCTGGCGAAGGCGCGGGCCTTTGACCAACCCACAGAGTAGCTCAGGCTGAGAAGGACGAGCAGCAGCGCTGCAATGATCCAGGCGTTCACGTCTCCGAGCTCCCGTGTGGAGTGGCGATGAAAAGGGGAGGCGCGGCGCGCCTCCCCCCGAATGGTCTGCCTTAGAGATCGGAGGCGGTGAGCGACACGCCGTTCTCGAAGTTGGACACGACTTCAGCGGTCTTGTCGGCCGGCTGCGGGATCATGCCGGCGCCTTCCAGGGTGCCGCCATTGCCAGCCATGGCATCGGACATGAAGAACTGGACATATTCCTCGATGCCGGGAATGACACCGATGTGCTCGCCCTTGACGTAGAAGAACAGCGGACGGGAAACCGGATATTCGCCGGCGGCGACGGTTTCGAGCGACGGGGTGACGCCGTCCACGGTGGCAACCTTGAGGGTGTCGCGGTTCTGCTCGTAGAAGGACAGGCCGAAAACGCCGACCGTGTCGGGGTTGGATTGCAGACGAGCCAGGGTCTCGGTGTAGTCGCCGGCGATCTCCACGACCACGTCCTGACGGAAGGTGGTGCAGGCGGCTTCCATGTCGTCTTCGCTCATCTCGGGGAGACCAGCTTCTTCACAGCCAGCCGAGACAACCTTCTCCTGGAAGACTTCGCGGGTGCCGTGGTTGGAGGCGGGAACGGCCAGGGCGATCGGCTGGGCCGGGAGCGACGCGTCGATCTGGTCCCAGGTGGTATAGGGATTGTCGACCATTTCGCCGTCAACCGGCACCTTGGCGGCGATGGCCTTGTAGACATGGACGGGCGAGAGGGCGAAATCGCCCTTGTCCGCGGAAGTGGCGAACACGATGCCATCGAAGCCGATCTGGATTTCGCGGATGTCGTTCACGCCGGCAGCGTTACAGGCTTCGACTTCGCTGGCCTTGATGCGGCGCGAAGCATTGGCGATATCGATGGTGTTCTCACCCACGCCTTCACAGAACTGGCGCAGGCCGCCCGAGGAGCCGCCCGAACCCACGACCGGGGTGTTGAACTCGGGGAAGGCGGCGCCGAATTCTTCGGCAACGATCGAGGCGAAGGGCAGCACGGTCGAGGAACCGGCGATTTGGATGGTGTCGCGCGACTGGGCGTAGGCAGCATTGGTGCCGAACGCGGCAAGAGCGATAACGGCGGCACTGGCGTAGAGTGCGGTCTTCATGGAATGTCCCTTCCGGAATTCATTTGCGATTGGCCAGCCAGTTCGTGGGGGCTGCCCTCAGACGCGGCAGACCATAGGAGTGCCTCGCGACAGTTTTATTGCACTTGCATGACTGGTTTGTGACAGGTTTAGTATCTGAAATTGCAGGTGAAATTGAACCGGCTCGCGAATTCTTCCGCGGCGGGTCGAGGCGTTATGTGACGGCACTGTGGGGGCTGCTGCGACTCCGCAGCGTCCAGGCTAGCGCGCGGAGACGACAGTTTTCGGACGCCGGTGCATGGTCCCAGGCAAACTGGGCGCGCCCTGCCAGAACTGCTCAGCGCAGCAGCGGGCGGACCTCGGCCTGCACCTTGCGCATCAGGGGCAGGAAATGCGCAATCATGCGCGAGGTCGGGGCGCGGGCCGTCTGGGCACCGATATTGATCGCCGCCACCACCTGACCAATCGCATTGTAAAGGGGAACGGCGATCGAGCAGAGGCCGAGCTCGAGTTCCTGGTCGATGACGGCAAAGCCCTGGGCAGCGACCACGGCCAGCTCTGTAGTGATGGTTGCCATGTCGGCTTTGGTGCGTTCGGTATAGGCAACGATGTCCGAGCGGTCGAGGATGGCCTGGGCGTCCTCGCGCGGCAGGGCCGCAAGCAGCGTGCGGCCCATGGAGGTGCAATAGGCGGGCAGGCGCGCACCGGCACCCAGATTGATCGACATCACCCGGCGGGTCGAGGCGCGGGCGACATAGAGAATGTCGGTGCCTTCCAGCACGGCGGCCGACGTGCTCTCGCTGGTGGCGTGGGAGAGCTCCTCCAGAAAGGGCTGGATCAGGCGGGGCAGGGGCGTTGCCGCGAGATAGGAATGTCCCAGATTGAGCACCCGGGGCGTCAGCTGGAAGAATTTGCCGTCATAGATGGCATAGCCGAGATGGGCCAGGGTCAGCAGGCAGCGGCGGGCGGTGGCGCGCTCCAGCCCTGTCCGCTGCGCCACATCGGTGATCGACATGCGCGCGTGTTCCTCATCGAAGCATTCGATGACCGTCAGCCCTCGGATCAGCCCCTGGATGATGTCGCCTTCGCGCATGTTCGTGTCCCGAATGGTGTGCGGAGAGCGAACAGACTAGTGCAGGCGCGGCGCAGCGAGAAGCCCTGGGCTCCGTCTCGCTTCATCGCATTTTGAGCATTTGACAGCAGCCGCGACCCTGATAAGACGCGGGCAGGGGCCTATAGCTCAATGGTTAGAGCCGACCGCTCATAACGGTCTTCGGGGCGCTCCGGCGTATTTAGAATTTTCGTTGTAGCTCAAGTGTTTGCCATTGTTTGAGACGGCGATGTTGGCGCCAGGGGGACAGATACGGGGACAGATTGACTTTTTCCTGTTCCCCTATTCACCATCCTGCGGTGATCCCTTATAAGCCGGCTCGGAGGGCGTGTAGCTCAACGGTTAGAGCCGAGTGCTCATAACACTCTGGTTGCAGGTTCGAGTCCTGCCGCGCCCACCACCTCCCCTCGTTATACGCGTTTCGCAGATCACGTACAACTCAGTCAGCGAGTTTTGAACGACCTGCGCTGCTGGTGTCTCTCAACCTCCGCTAGCAATTCGTCATCTTGATCGGGCTTGTCCGCCTCGAACGCCGCAGATTCTCGTTCCACTTGTCGCAGTAATGCGTCGTGGGTTTCATTGGACTGGATAAACGGCAAGTCGAAGCTCGGTACTACCGAACGACCCAACTCCAGAACCAACTCCCGCGCGTGATAGAGCTCTACGGCCTGGGCGTAGAGGATCTGATCGATCTCACTCATCAGCCGCACCAAAAACTTGTTCGAGACAGGCTTCTCGCCGCGTAGCATCTGAGAAATCAGAGAGTGTGACATGCGGAGATCCCGTGCCAACTCGGACCTCCCATTCTCCCCGTAGAGCAGTTGCATGATCTCGAGGAGCTGCTGCCTGCGTGTGGCCTGTTCCTCCTCGTCGTATTTCATCTCAACTCACCTCAACTGGGCCGGAGACCAGCCCCTTCGTGCGCGTACGATGGTGTCTGCTCTCGCCAACTGCAATAGCAAAAAGTGAGAAATTTCAGATAAAAAAGTGTGTACTAGCTGATACTTTTAGGTCATCGTCGTTTTGACCGTCGCAGTCACCTTCGTACCTTCAACACCTGGCGGGGACTCAGGCTACCCGCGCCAACGAAAGCAGAAAGATGACGACTACTTCCACCCTCTCTCGCCCCACTCGCCGCCAGTGCGCTGAAAATATCGTCGACGCCGCGCGCGTCATTGAGATCGCCACCCGTTACCCCGCAATCGAAGTGTCCGCGCTGGCGGAGCGTTTTGGGACCTCCGACCGCACAATCTACAACGTGCTCAAGAGCGCAGGTATGTCACGCTCTGACGACGAACCCGCGACCCCAGTCCGTCAGCCGGCGCACCCATGGCGCCCGGCACCTCGTCGCACGCCGACTGCGATCGCGATGAGCAAGGAAGAGCGCCAGAAGTTGATCGACGATTTCCTCGCGAAAAACCAGGTCACGAAAATCCCGCGCGGCGTCATGACCACCAGCGACGTCATTTTCGCCGACACTATCCACGATTAGAGACCAGCCAATGACACTGAAAATTGATATCCGCACCGTCGAGCACGCCGTTTTCATTATGCATATCCACGATTTCCGGAAACGCGCGGCCGAAGATTACTACAAACCCGACATGCGTAAGAGCTGGTCGGATATCGCCGACTTGCTGGAGCAGGCTGCAGTAATGTCGGTGCCGGAACTCGAGGCTTTCCAAGACACGCTGCCCGACAATGAAGGCCTTGGCATTGGCTCTTTTGCCCGCTCGCGTGCTGCCAACATCATCGATGAGTATCTCGACCGGATCGAGGGCATCAGCCCGAAGTTTCGCCGCCCATTTCTTGCCGCATAAAAATCTTCACCCTCCCTCTTGATGTAGCCATATGGCTACATTATCTTTCAATCATCGCTGACGGCATAGGCCGGTGGCCAAACGGGACACACCCGACAAACCAACCCGTGGAGAATGAGAATGACAGAATTTACCGCTACCCAGATCGCCGCCGATATCTACAAGGGCATGGACGCAAATCGTAAGCACAATGGGGGCAGCTTCCGCACTTGGGATAGCGACCCGATGATTGCGGCTTGCGACGCCATCGCCTGCTACAAGGAGGGCGCAAAATACGAAGACGATCTCGTCGATAACGATCTCCACAATGAGGTCGTCGACGAACTGATCGAGATGATCGAGGACGAAATGGAACTGGAGTACGACCCCGATTTGATGGCTGAGGGGGTGTACGACTTCAAGCCGCTGAACTTCACCCATGTCGCGATCACTTGGGATGATGGCCTCGCCTATGTCGCTGAAGCCAAGACCGCTGCGGAAGCGCTCGATGCGATGCGCAAGGACGTCTCGCCCGACACCGTTACAGATGGTCTGAACTTCTACCAAGTCACAACTTACGAAGCCGGGCGCATCTACGAAATGACTGACTTCAATCGCCTCATCCGCGCCGCAGACGAGCGCCAGATCTCGGATTAAAATGACTTTCACCGGCGATGACATGAAGCGCATCCGCCACGAGCTCGAGCTATCCACGCTCGAGCTCGCTCGCGTTATAGGATACGTAGGCGCCGATAGCACCGTCGCCGTCACGATCCGCCGATACGAGAGTGGGCAGCGCCCGATCCCACCGTGGCTCGCGCGATTGATGCTGATGTTTGAGCGCCATGGTGTGCCGGACGATTTCAGACCGACGCCGGTTGACGAAACCTAAAGATGAGGGTTCTACGATGTGACAGTCGCAGGGCCCTTTGTCATGTCTCAACTCTCAAATTTGAAATTCCGGTCGGCAGTGCACCGTGCGTTCCCGGACAAATCCTCCGCTCGGGCGGCGCGTTTCGTCGACGTCGGACAGCGGACGATGCAAAAATGGATGTCAGGCGAAAGCGACGTCCCCGAGAACATCGCCGCGCTTGTCGAAGTTCAGGGAAACATTGCTGACCAGACCAACGTCCGCCGGCATCTCGAGGAGACGTGCCAGGATTTCTTGGACGCTGACGGCCATCCAGAAGCCCTAGGCTCGATCCTGTCCGCTCTCTACATGAAACACATGGGCAAGCCGATCGAATAACACCCCGTTAACTCCTCTACCGGTCTGACCTCGACATGAGCCTGTCCGGCATGTAGACGGACGCTCCCAAAGTTGCGCTCACGCTTCAGGCGTCTGCGTATCGCTGATCTTAAGAGGCGTGATCATGACCAGCTCGACTGGCAGGCGGAGCGATTCCGCATCCCCAAATGCAGACACGTTGGACGCTCTCAAAGTCCGCGAGCGTCGCATTACCGAAATCCACGACGGCGCGTTGCCTACCACTGACGAGCTCGTTTGCGGATACCCGCCGCGGGGTGACAGCGTGCAGGCTGACGCTATGGCGTACGTCGATTTCTGGCGCCAGCGTCGGTCGGATAACATTTTGCTGGCTGACGAGCTTTTCATCGCGTCGGAAAACGCAAAGGTCACAGCCGACGTGGAGAATCTGGTCGCCCTGCGTGCTGCTGCGCTGCAATCGGCAGACTATTGCTATCACGACTTGCAACTCGCCGAGCGCGTTGATGTTCTTATCGCCCTTTTGGGCGAGGGTGAGGCGACTGGGCGCGTCATGCTGCAGGCGGTTAAGCGGCGCGCGCGGGGGAGAGCCAGCGACCTGGACGTCATCTACGCGATCGCCTTCGCCATAGGCGTGAGCACTACGAGTGGTGACGGTCACTACGAGGCTGGAGATGCTGCTAAGAACCTGAAATTTGGCTTCCGGGTTCTCGGCAATTTTGCCCCCGTGATTGGCGATCTCGCGCTAATCCACAGCGATGGCAAGGGGCTGGCATCTCTAGTGAGGCGACCGCCTGCTGCTTCGGACGACGATTGGGAACTTGAGACCACTGCATCGCTCGATGCGATTTTCGGCGACGTCAAAGAAGACGATGACGACGCTCACGGGGTCATCGTTGTCCCGGTCATAGCTCGGCAATGGGAACGTCGGCGCAATGGTCAACGGTGCGGGAGAGCGTGCCCCTCCAGCTGATCAAGCGAACGGGGTTGGCATCCGTCGCGATCATTTGGGACGAAATCGAAAAGTCGGGCGAGAGCCGGCATAACGGCAATGTCCTCGACGCGATGTTGCCTATGCTCGAGATCGATCAGGCTCGCCGATATCGAGACCTGGCACTCGAAGTCGAGGTGGACCTGAGCGCAGTTACGCACTTCGCGACCGCCAACGACCTCGATCGCGTGCCGGCGCCGCTGCGAGATCGTTTCCGCATCCTGACCATGCCTGAGCCGACGTGGCAGCACCTGGGCGCCCTGACGCGACAAATCGTCGATCGCATCGCCCGCGAGCGGGGCGTCGACAGCCGCTTTTTCGGTGACCTCGCCGAAGACGAAATTGACCTGGTCAAGCAGGTGTGGCCGGGCGGTTCGATACGTCAGCTCACTCGGATCGTGACGACCATTATCGACGGTCGCGACCAGATCCTGGCGAGGTGCTGAAAATGGTGATCCAGGAAAGGGAACGCAGCATCGCGCGAGCCATGTGGGGCGTGGCGGCAGGAATGGTCGAGTCTAGGGATCCATCAGTGAGGGATCAGGCTCGCGACGCTCTACGTGATCCGTCACACCAGTCCATCCGTGCGCTCCTAGCCGTCGGCAGCGGCAAAGACTGGCTGCCGTCAATCCTCGATGCGCTAGCGCAGATTGGCATCGCCGCTGCGGAGGATGTCCTGTCCGACCATCCAACGCATGAAGAAATGATGGCTGCGGCGCGTCTTTTGGATCGCCGTAACTGGTCTGAGGTCATTGCGCAGATGCGGGGCGGCATGACGATCCACGACGTCAACGCTCTCTCGCTCGGAGACGATTGGTGGGACGTAATTAGCGGCTGGGTCGACGAGCAGCGGGGCTTGAGATGAGAGCCTGGGTCATGAGCGATCTGCACGTCGACGCTGCTCCCTACGAGCTGCCACCGACATCCGCCGGTGTCGACTGCATCGTCATCGCAGGCGACGTCGCTGACGGGCACGATCGCTCGTCTCGATGGCTGCGGGAGCAAGCCGTCCCGAGAGGACTGCCGGTCATCTACGTCCTCGGGAATCACGATTTTTATGGCCACGACATCGACGATGATGCAGAGGAGTTGTATCGCGATGCGGGCGTCGAGCTCCTGCATATCGGGCGCCGCAGCATTGAAATTGCTGGAGTGCGGATCATCGGTCTGACGTTGTGGACTGACTACGCTATCGCCGGAGACGTCGACGCCGCGCGGGTCTGGGCGCGTCAGAATATGCCGGATTTCGTCAATATCGACATCGGCCAGAGACGCCTGTCTCCGCGGCATCTGGATCATTTTCATAAGCTCCATCGTGAGCTTATCGAGATGGACCTCGCTGATCCTTTCGACGGCTCGACGATCGTGGTCACGCATCATGCACCGCACCCGAAGTCCCTCAGGTCGCCAATGTTGACGGCAGATGATGCGAGCTACGCGAGCGACCTGACCGCGATCATCGAGCGATATGAGCCTGCGGTCTGGATCCACGGGCACGTGCATTCGAGCCGCAACTATAACGTTGGCGCGACGAGGATCGTCTGCAATCCCAGGGGCTACGCAGTCACCAGTCGCGACGGCCGCCGATTTGAGAATCCCGGCTTCAATCCTCAGCTAGTATTGGAGATCTGACCATGGACTTGCACGACAACGCCGTCGTCGCCGAGCTCGCCAGGCAACAGTCGATCGAGACCGGCAACAAGGTCTATGCCGTCGACCCTTCGGGTATGGATGCGGTTTACATCGACGGGCAGATGCTGCGGTGGGCTTATATCGACGACGTCGAAATCGTCTATGGCGATGCCGATGCCGAGAAATGGGAGGCCTTCTTCCATGGCACCAGACACTGACCACGAAGGCCTAGTGACAGTCCGCGCTATCTTAGAAGCGTGGAGCAATGGGCGCATCACGACGCGCGAAGCCATCGAGATGATGGAGCTCGATGACGAGGCGGAGCTGCTGGAAGTCGCTGCAGACAATGGCGTCGATGCACCAGGGCCTAAGCCGCCGCCACCAGAGGTCCCCTGAGTTCTACCAAAGCATCCAGGACCTTTTCCTTCAGCTCCCGCAGGCCCGCGTCATTGTCGATCCACACGTCGACCAGGCTCCGCCCAAGGATTTGTAGACTTTTCCTTGGTCACGGCGGACGCTGCCGAAGGAATACCGCGCATCCGGATCAAGGCTCTGGACCGCGAGCCAAGGCAAAATATGGTCTCCGAAGGCACTTTCCAGCGCATTCCCAATGCGCCCCAGGATGTCGCGGTTTTGAATTCTGGCGCCAGTCACTGAGGTCCAGCGGGCTTTGCCGAACTGCGTGGACACGTCCTCCATAGTCAACCCGAAATGCCTGATCGCGAAATCGCGCAGCGGCCAGCCATCGTCGGCGGCTTCGTACCCGTGGGGGGCGCGCAGGATACGCTGCACTTCCGATTTGCCGGCGCCTGGATTTCCACAGATGCCAATTAGGCGGGGCATGCTCATGCTGCGCGGGCTCCCTGCCGGCCGAGTAGATAGAGATGTGACGGCGTCACCCAGGACCAGCGCTCGATGCAAACTTCCAGGCCGTGGGTGCTCGCCAGCCTGGCGACCTGGTCGGCCGTAGGGGTCATGCGGACGCGGGCGTCCCAAGTGCTCGGTATATGATGACCGGCCGGGCGGCCGGATTTCCGACGCTCACTCATGCCGCCAGCCTCGCGTTCTCGGCCCTGGTCTGTGCGATTGAAAGGATGCGTGAGGGCATCTCTGTCTCGGGAACGAGCTCGCGATCGACGATACGGAAGACGGGCAGACCGTGCAGATGGGCTTCCAGGATTTCACGCGCGACACCGGCGCCGACTGAGCCATCAGGATAAGTCATGTAAGCCAGCGCGTCGGCCTCGTCCTCGATCAGGCTTAGGAACCAGGCCATTCCGCTGGCGCGATATCCCAGCTGGTGCAGCGGTAGGTTGGGATCGACGATGCTATAGCCGGCGGAGAGCAGAACCGCGTACCCGTGTATGTCGGCGGCGCTGTCGTAGAGCGCGGTGGGGCGCGAGCGGAGTAGATGGATGGGGTCATGCTGCGATCGCCATTTCGTCGGCATCCAGCATCGCGACCCGGACGCGACTGATCTCGCCCAGACGATCATCGTAGGTGATGCCCTGCAAGGAGCGGCCGGAAAGGAAACCGGCGCCGTACCGCAGCGATCAAGGTACTGTCGTGAACTACCTTTGATGGATAGTTGGCGCCACGATCCTGTTGCGAACTTGCCCTTTTTTGGGGGAGTTCGCGACACGACCTTCGCTATACGTTACCCCCTTGGGGGGTGTTTTCGCGTAGTGATATCGTCGAAGGATTAAGTCTGTAATCCAAGCGTCGTGTTGGCCGTTTCTTCAGTCAAGTAACTCGTGTGCAGAAATCGAAAAAAATTCAATGTTGACACCACGCCAGCCTGATGGGGCCAATGTTGACACGCCGCCGAAGTGAGCGGGCTTTCACTTCCGAAGTGAACGGCCACTCACTTCGGGATGGCATCTTTATTTAGGGGTTGGTGTCGAATCCGCTTGATCCATGCGTACCAGGACACCACCATCACTAGACGAGCAGCCCGACAGAGGCGGCCGATCACGATACGACGGATTAGATATGACCGACGCCCTCGACGATGCCCTTGCGTCGTCCTTCCCCATCGACACCACTGGCACGTCCCGCCGTGGCACGGAATGGTTGACCACCCCCGGTCAGCTGTACTTTGGCGTCGTCGCATCGCGCATGCGGAAGCTCGGCTGGGCTGTCCTACCGCAGGACCGTGACGGCCGCCGGCTGCCATCCATCATCGCCGGTGAGCGTATCAAGTGGAAGCAATACCAGACTACGCCGCCGACCCAGGAAGTCACCGATCGCTGGTGCACTCTGGCGCCGACGGCCAATGCCGCCATCCTTCTCGGTGAGGTCTCTGGCAACACGATCTGCCTAGATCTCGACATCACCGATTTCGATCTTTCCTTGCAGATCCAGGAGATAGCCGAGGAAATCCTTGGTCTCTCTCCGTTCCGCCGCGTCGGAAAACGCCCGAAGATGGCTTTGTTCTACAGGATGGAAGCCGCCGAGCTGCCACGGAGCGCCGTCTATTATCTGATGGAAGCCGACGGCCAGACGCGCTCCGACCACATGATCGAGCTGCAGACCAGCGGCAAGATGATGACCGTCTATGGTCCGCACCACGAAACCGGCGACATGCTTAAATGGCGCGCTGATCTGCCGTGGCATGTTGGGCCGGAGGCGGCGCCCCTTATTACACCCGATCAGCTCCAGGCGTTTCTCGACGCTGTCGAAGCGGTCCGCGCCTTCCACCGAAACGCCGGCGGCGCCGATGTCACGTTCGACTATGTCGACGCCGACGGCATCGATCTGCCGCGCGTGCGAAGTGCCGGCGGTGCCTGGGTTGAAGATGCCGATGGCTTCGTCGAAGGTGGCCGCGAAAAGTACATTTTCTCGATCGCCATGCGTACGGTCCGATCGAATCCGAGCGCCTGCATCGACGAGCGAGGCATCGCGAAGCTCAAGAAGGCCATCTTCGATGAAGCGCTCCGGACGATGCGGACTACCGGCAAGTGGAGTGAGGCTCACATCCGCAGCGACGTGTCGGAGAAGGTAAGCCGGTTTGCCGCTCAGGTCGCGGCTGGGACGCTGTCGCCGATCGTTCGCGAGACCACTGTCTTGCCGACGGACGAGCTTTCGAAGCAAATTTCTAAGGGCAAGAACAAGATCTGCGGCAGCGACGAAACTTTTGCTTGGCTCCCGGCTGGTCGAAAACTGATCAGCCTCGGCTTCACCAAGGCATCGGAGGATTACAAGCAGGCCTGGGCGCTCAAATCTGATCGTAGCTCGATCCATGCCATGGTCGCAGGCACTATCAGGTCGGGGCTTGACCACTTTTTCGATGACATACGCCTGCAGCGGAAGAACGGCGCGGTCTACCTCGTCAAAGCTCCGACCGGCGCCGGTAAGACGGATCATACTCTCAAGAGAATTCTCCGCGACCCAGATGCCATCGCCGACGGCAGCCTGCCGCTCGACCAGCGTCGTGGACCGTTGCTCTTCCTCATGCCTACATACAACAACATCTCGGAAATCCGCGACCGAGCGCTCGCTATGGGCCTCGACCCGGAGATGTCCGATGCCGAGCTCGAATCCGCTGCGGCCGAGCGTGGTGTGGTGTTTGAAGGTGAGGTAGACAAGGAAATTGAGCGTCTACGCGGTCTTGCCGAAGGCAGTCCGGTCAGGACTATGGTGTACCGGGGCAAGAAGGCCGCAGGCTGCGCATTCCCCGAGCGGATGCAAATGTTGATCGACGCGGACATCGGCTCCAGCGGCATGTGCAAGTCAACCATCAAGAACCAGGACGGTGAGCGCGAGGACAGCTTCTGCGTCCACTATTCAACCTGCGAGGCGATCAAGCAGCGAGCGGAAATCGCGAACGCGCACGTGGTTTTCATGGCACGCGCGTTCCTGACGCTGACCATTCCCGAAGAGCTCAAGACGGTGCGCGGCGTCATCATCGACGAAGCGATCTGGGACATGCTCGCGCACACCAACGTCTTCCCGATAGCAGCTCTCCGTGGAACTCGTCCAAATCCTTCTCAGACGAAGGCTGAGAAGGAAGCTGGGGTGAACCCACACGAGCTTGTCGAGCGTCGTGGGGAAGTTGCTGATTTGGTCATCAAGGCGCTCGAAAGCGGTAAGGATCCAGCCCTGCATATCCGCGACAAGCGTCCGATAAACTGCCTGGAGCTCGTACGAGACGCGATGAGGGTTTGCAGTTCGGCGATTCAAAATGGCCAGACCGTCAGGCCTGGAATGGCTGATCACGACTTCCTTGATCTGATCGCGCAGCCCAAATCCAACCACGTTAAGGCCGAGCACAGGTTGTGGTCGCTGGTGCTTGAGCGGCTTGAAACAATCGTTCTCGATGAGCTTTCCGGTCGTGAGCCGCGCCGTGACACTCGCATCCAGTTTATCCGACACGACGATGCGGAACCCGTTGTCCGGCTGTCCTGGCGCACCGAGCCTAATTGGGCAGAAGTCCCTGTGCTGTTGCTCGACGCATCCGGCAACAGGCTGATCCTCGAGCGGGTCTTCGGTGGTCGCGAGATCAAAGTCTTCGAATGCGAAAACGATCCGAACCTGAGGGCGATCGCGTTTCCAGATCGTTCGATGGCAGTCACCAAATTGCTGGGTCGCGCGGGGCAGGACGAGCTGGAGACCGCGAAGGCGCTCCTGGCGATCCGGCGTATGATCACGGCGATCTGTGCCGCACATTCGATCGGCCGGGTTATCATCGCGACAACGAAGCCCGTTCGTCAGATAATTTGCGCCGAGTGGGTGCCGCCTGCGAATGCTGACTTCATGCACGACGGCGCGACGGCAGGCCTGGATTTCGCCAAAAGCCACGTCGCCGCCATCAGCCTTGGGCGGACCGAACTCCCCATCACAACGGTGGATGGCCTTGTCGCTGCACTCACATATGACCTTCCCGAGCCCGAGATGCCGATCGACTATTTGGGGACGGGTAAAGACCTACAAGACAACCCCCTGCAGCCCCGCAAAGTCGGCCGCAAGACCCGCATGCGTGACGGGCGACACCTCATTACGCAGCACCAGGCACATGCTGGGACCTACGCTCGCGCGGTCCAGGAGCAGGCACGTGAGGAAGCCATCCGGCAGCGTGTCGGTCGGTTGCGCGGCGTCTACCGCGACGATCCAGCGGCGGTATACCTAATCGGCGAAGCGATGCCGGACGACGTGGTGTTAGATGACATTCGGTCGTATGCGGATATGGAAACTGGCTTCGGTCTGCTCGATATCGCTCGGCGCTGCGACGGAATCCTCTGCGCAGACATGATCGCCAAGCTGGCGCCAGATCAATACACGGTAGGGGCGGCTCAGAAGGACATCGACAAGCTGTCGCCTCACTTGCTGAAGAGCTACCGCTGGATCGGCTACGCCACGGATGCTGGAGAACAAAAGCTGGCTCACGTCCCGATCCATTTCGATGACTTTGCCGACGAACGGACCTTTGTTAAGTGGGCCAAGGCTCTGAAGCTTCCGCATGGTCAGGTCAACAAGGGCGAACAATTGATTGCGACAGTGCCGCCTCATGCTCCACGTCCCCATGATCAGATTGAGGAATCGCTTGGCACCGTGGAGGAGCGTCGGGAGGAAGAGGAGAGCTTCCGTCGCCGTATCTTCGAGAGCGCTATGTCCCTAGGCGAATACCGCCCGGCGTCGATGGCACCGATTGGAAAACAACCGGCACTGTACCGTGTCCACCCACATGAACCGGAGAAGGCGGAAATTGGCGCCATACACCTCATGCGCCTGATTAAGGGTATTACCGATGTTCCAGCGGATACCGGTATCGAAGCCAATGCGATCGCGATGGAGACAAGCGACGACTTCAGCTTGGGCGCCTGTATCTCGGCAACCATACAAAAGGCTGGCAAAGTGTCGCCGCTTATCGCGACAGTCGTCCCCAAAGAAGTTCTTCAGGCCGCAAAGACTCCTTGCCTTCGCCGCGAAATAAATAGGAGGTTGTAAAGTTTGTGGTTGCAGCATCAACGACCAGGATGGTCGCGTTGCGGTCCGGCTGTTCCCGACCCCGTTCTTTCTATCAGCGGGATCTTCATAAACGACAGAAAGGGGCCGACAGCGGTCCGGCAGCAACGCGCCCAATTCTGGCCATTTATCCGGCATTAGCGAACGCCCGTCGGCGGACCGGCGGCTATCTCCGCACATAACGTAGACCGGAGCGAAGGAAAGGGCGCTGGTCAATCATGGGAGACCGTCTAGCGAGCGATGGCCGCAATCGTATGGAGGGCATCCAGACAGGCGGCGGCGGCTTCGCGACCCTTGTTGTGCTCATCCATTCGGCTGCGCAGGATGGCCTGTTCATCGGTATAGGTGGTCAATATGCCGAAGGTTATGGGCGTGCCGGTTTCGAGCCCGTCCTGTACCAAGCCATGGCCCGCCGCCTCGCTGATATATTCGAAATGGGCCGTATCAACCTTAATGACGCAGCCCAGGCAGAGTTGGCGTAAGGGTTCTTGAATCTGGGCATACAGTGATTGTCGAGCAGGCACCAGGTCACTACCCGGATCACCTGGTGCCTTTTCGCGACCTATCTGCGACCGCTGCTCGCCGCGGACGCACCGCCAGCTGCGTCTGAACTTCCGGCGCCTTCGGGTGGGCCGGCGTGATCAGGTTTGTTCTGCTCACTCATGACAGCACCCATTTCACCCGCTGATGCGACGGCGTTGCGGGCCGTGTCGCTTGCCTGCTCGGGCAGTTCCGGGCGCTCTCCCGCTTCCTCCACTAGCTCGGCCACAGGTCTGTCGCCTGCCTTGGCGGCTGCGTCACAATGCACTTCACCACGGATATCCCGACCATCGGCCAAGGTTAGCGCTGCTGGTGTCGAACTGCCAAGTGCGCGGTCTGCGCAGAAACTAGCGAGCGCGCCGGGACTGGCAAATTCATTGAGCGATTGGGCAAGAACAGGCCCGCTCAACGACAGGACGAGGGCCGCGGTGGCGAACTTGGTGGCTATGCGCATGAGGTATTCTCCTTCCAGACCAATTTAGAATCTACGGAAGAAATTAAAAATCCCACTCTCCGATCAGCCAAATTACAGCTTTAAGCGGCAACCCTACAGCATCGCATCACGCCCCGACGGCACCATCAATTGCCCGCAGCACGGCCAGCGCCTCCAGACAGGCAGCGGCTGCTTCCCGGCCTTTGTTGTGCTCGTCCTTGCGGCTGCGCAGGATGGCCTGTTCGTCCGTATAGGTGGTCAAAATGCCGAAAGTAATAGGCTTGCCGGTTTCCAGGCCAGCCTGCATCAATCCGTGGGCGGCCGCCTCGCTGATATATTCGAAATGGGCCGTATCGCCCTTGATGACGCAGCCGAGGCAAATCACGCCGTCGAAGCCTGATTGCGCCAGGCGCTTGGCGATGAGTGGAATTTCGAAGGCGCCAGGCGCCGAATAGACGTGGTCCGGTGCAATCGAAACGCCGTTTTCGGCGAGATAGGCCAGTGCTCCGTCGCGCAGGCCGTGGGTGACCTCGGGATTGAACTGGCTGACGACAAGGGCAAGGCGATATGTGCTTTCAGACATTCTGGTTCTCATGTTCCTGATGGGTGAAGGTGTGGCCGAACTTGTCCCGCTTGGTCGCGAGATAGCGCCAGTTGTAGGGATTGGCCGGAATTTCGAGCGGCACGCGCTCGGCGACATCGATGCCGAACTGTTCGAGCGACAAGGCCTTGTCCGGATTGTTCGACAGGAGCCGCAGGCGTTCGATGCCGAGCGCGCGCAGGATCTGCCCGGCCATGCCATAGTCGCGGGCATCGGGCGCAAACCCAAGGGCCTCATTGGCTTCCACCGTGTCGTGCCCCTGGTCCTGCAGGGCATAGGCGCGGATCTTGTTGGCAAGGCCGATGCCACGCCCTTCCTGCCCGCGCAGATAAATGAGGGCGCCGCCATCACCAGTGGCGATCTGGCGCAGGGCCTCCTGCAATTGCGGTCCGCAATCGCATCTGAGCGAACCCAGTGCATCACCGGTCAGGCACTCCGAATGCAAACGAACCAGCGGCGTGCGCCCCACAGGATTGCGGATCAGCGCCAGATGCTCGGTGCCGTCCAACCGGCTGCGGAAAGCGCGGACCTCCAGGGGAACCGGGGAGTGTTCGGTGGGCAATTCGGAGCGCGCCACTTCATCCACCAGAGTCTCGTTGGCGAGGCGATGGGCGATGATGTCCCTTATGGTGAGGATGGGCAGCTTGTGTTCCCGGGCAAAGACCTCGAGATCGGGCCGTCGCGCCATTTGTCCGTCGTCCCGCATAACCTCGCAGATCACCCCGGCGGGCCGCAGTCCGGCCAGCCGCATCAGGTCGATCGCCCCTTCGGTATGGCCATCGCGCGCCAATACGCCATTGTCGGCGGCCCGCAGCGGAAAGACATGGCCCGGCGAGGCAATATCGGCGGGTCTGACACCGGGGTCGGTCGCAATCTGAATTGTCCGGGACCGGTCATGCGCCGAAATGCCCGTGGTAATCCCCTCGACGGCCTCGATGGAAACGGTAAAGGCGGTCGAGCGGCGGGCCCGGTTGTTGGCCACCATCGGGGGCAGGCCAAGCCGGTCGACCTGTTCGCCGGTGAGCGCTAGGCAGATCAGGCCGCGGCCGAACCGGGCCATGAAGTTGATTGCTTCAGGGGTGGCGAATTCGGCGGCAATGACCAGATCGCCTTCATTTTCGCGATCTTCGTCATCGACCAGGATCACCATGCCGCCATTGCGCAATTGGGTCAGGGCTTGAGATAGGGCAGACATAGGCGCTCCACATATTTGGCCATGACGTCGACCTCGACATTGAGATCGTCGCCAATGGCGAGCGTGTTGAGATTGGTGTGGTCCCAGGTGTGTGGGATGATGGTCACCAGCACGGCAACGCCCCCGTCCCGCCGTTCGAGACCGTTGATGGTGAGGCTGATGCCGTTAAGGGCGATGGAGCCTTTTTCGACGCAATAGCGTCCAAGGGCGTCGGGCAGCACAAAGACGTGCTTGTAGGCGCCATCGGCCTCGACACGCTCCACCAGTCGCGCCAGTCCGTCGACATGACCCTGCACCAGATGTCCGGAAAGCCGCGTGTCGAGCGTTACCGCACGTTCCAGATTGGCGTATTGTCCGACGGCCAGGCCACCCAGATTGGTGCGCGCCAGCGTTTCGGGGCTGATGAAGAAACGGGCGCGGCCGGCGCCATCGAATTGGGTGACCGTCAGGCACACGCCATTGACTGCAATACTCTCGCCCAGCGACAAGTCCGGCCAGCCGCTCTCAAGTTCGATCTCCAGCGAGCCGCCATTGGGCGCGGCCAGAGAGACGCGTGCGCGTTTTTCAATGATGCCCGAGAACATCTTTTTCCTTTCCGTGTGAATAAGCTTGGGAAGCCGGGTTGTGCCGAACGGTTACCCGGTCGGTCCCGTCGGGATTGGCGGCCTGTTCGATCAGGACATGCTCGTCCCAGAGGCCGCTTGTGAGCAGATGCGCGGTCAGGGTCGGACCAGCTTCGACCAGCACTTCCATGCCGCCCGCCATGCCAATCGCTTCCAAGGCGTGGTGCACGTCATCGGCCAGGTGCAGGGCAAAGCCGCGCTCTCGGGCAGCATCCAGATAGGTCTCGGTGATCCGCCGGCGCCGGTCCAGAATGGCCAGCATGCGTTGCTTTTCCGGATGGTCTGGCACCCGCCGCACGGTAAAGAGAGGGTTGTCGGCCAGCACTGTCCCCGAGCCGGTCAGGATGGCATCGGCCCGGCGCCGCAGACGATGGGCCAGGTCCAGCGATGCAGCGCTGGTAAAGGTCTTGCGCCCGGCAGCCGGTACCATGCTTCCCGACGCGGAAATGGCCTGCTTGATGGTGATGAAAGGCAGTCCGGTCCGGACGCGTTTTGCGAATGGCGCGAGCAGCCGGTTGGCTTCTCCAAACAGCACAGCGGCTTCGGGGTGGTGCAGACCGGACAAGAAGTGCACATCGAGCCCCGCTGCGCGCAGGCGTTCGGCGCCTCCGCCCGTGACCTTGGGATTCGGGTCACGGCAGGCAATCCAGACCTGGCGTGCGCCGGTGCTCAGAATGGCCTCAGCGCAGGGTGGCGTGCGACCGTGGTGATTGCAGGGTTCGAGCGTCACCACGACACTGTCGATTTTATCGGCAAGCCCGGCGGCGCGAGCCTTGTTGATGGCGTCAGCCTCGGCATGAGGCATGCCTGCCCGCCGATGTGCGCCGGTAGCCAGTTCCCGCCCATTGGCGTCAAGCAGCACGCAACCGACCGGCGGATTTGGCGCGGTTGCGCCTTCATGGGCCCGCGCCAGATCCAAGGCACGCGCAAAGGCGCGCAGGATCGGCTGCGGCGGAAAGTCTGGATTGGGGTAAACTGCGCTTTCGTCCATGCCCGTCCCGTCGTCACCAAAGACGCGTTCCAGGGCAAATGACGACAAGCACGCGCTGTCCGGTGAACGGAAAGCGCGCGTCGACAATCATCGGTTCTCTTCCATCCGGACTATACCGTCGGCCCCGGAATTACACCGGGTCTGCTGACCCCATCCCGAAGGATGGGCGCTCGCGGGCTGATGTGTGCAAAGACACAATTACCGCCGGTGGGGAATTCCACCCCGCCCTGAGAACACTTGCAGGTAACCTGCTTCAATTTGACTTAGAGCAAGGGCGGCAACAGATCAAGAAGGCACATCAACGTGCCCTTATCCCGGGCATGTGCATGCAAGTTATCTCAATAGCAATTCAGTTCGAATAGGAACCGTACGTGAGTCTGACCAGACACTGCGAGACCGGCCCTGTTGAGCCGAAATCCTATGAGGGTGTTTATGAAAAAGTCTCTTCTTCTGTCTTCCGCGCTGTCGGTCGTCGCGGCGATTGCGATCGCCAGCCCCGCATTGGCCATTGGTTCTGGCGACGTGCCTGCTCCTGTCGATTTGATTGACATGGCAGGTCCGGGCCAGAGCCACACCAATGACAGCGGCATTTCCGGCTTTGACGGAAACCAGGGAAATGATCGCAAGGTGGGCAATGCCGGCGGTGGGTCCGTGTCGGAGCCCATCGAACAACCGGTTGAGGAGCCGGCGGACGACGGTGGGGTCTGGTAATATTGCCAAACCTCGCAGGGCAGCCTCAAGTTGCGAGACTGCCCTGCGAGTCAATTCTCGAGTTCAGTTGCACGCTCGCATTGGTTGGCGCACGAACAAACTGAACCTAGCCACGGCCGCGATAGCTGGGGACGCCAGTGTCTGGTAGCCAGAGATGGCTCGGCGGAGTCCCGGTCTGCCAGAAGACGTCAATCGGGATGCCGCCGCGCGGATACCAGTAGCCGGCAATTCTGAGCCAGCGCGGCTCGAGCAGGCCCACCAAACGACGCCCGATCCCGACTGTGCAATCTTCATGGAAGGCCCCGTGATTGCGGAAAGCCGTCAAATAGAGCTTGAGGGATTTTGACTCTACCAGCCACCTGTCCGGAACGTAGTCAATGACCAGGTGGGCAAAATCCGGTTGACCTGTGACCGGGCAAATTGACGTGAATTCAGGCGCGGTGAAACGGGTCAGATAATCGGTATCCTCGTGAGGATTGGGCACGCGTTCCAAAACGGCCGTCGTGGGGTCAGTGGGTGCCGGAATGTCGCGCCCAAGCTGGCTCAGGCCAAGATGCTGCTCGCTCATGCCTGTGCTCCCTCAATGGGAGCCGCCGACGTGCGGCGTGTCTGCAACAGATGAAGCAGCGGCAACGCAAGTACCACCATCCAGCCTTTGCCCACAACCTGACCCCACATCAAGTCTGTGCTGCCAAATGCCAGTTGCAGAAAGATCAGCGTATCCACAAAGAGCCCGACGATGCTCGAGGTGAACACGGCGAGAAGCAAGCCGCGACGCCGCAAGGGCGTGAATACCGCCATGTCTGCCAGTTCGGACACCAGAAATGCTGCGGTCGACGCAATCACCAGGGCGGGCGGCGCTATCGTGGCTGAGATGGCTGCACCAGCGATGATGGCGGCGATGGCCCAGATTGCGCCAAGACGCTGTTGCACAAAATCCCGGAGGACAAATGCAAGGCCGGCCACCAGCACACCGCTGGGCGCCAAGAGGCCGGGCGCCACTGGCACAAGACAAGGGCCATCCGGAACGCAGACGGTTCCAACATTGCCAATCATCCAGTTGGCCAGCGGCACTGTCAGGGTGAAGGCAGCAATAAGGGCTATGCCCTCGACCTTCCAACGAAGGTCAGGCGTATTTGACATGGTTTTCTCCTGCTTTCAGGCAACACAGACCTGAGCGGAGCTTTCATTGCGGGAATTGGCGGTTCTTCGCAAGGGCCGAGCCCCGGTGTACCACCTGGCACCGGAGCTCGCTGACCAACTGGAAAACTTCGGAAAAGGAGCGATGCAACGCTCGCTGATCCTATATCTTATCGGACTTAGGGACGCACGCCCCCTTTTCCGCCAGCATTTTCACTGCCGGAATTGCCGCGGTCCTCATTGTCGTTGCGCCGTTCGTGAGCAGCCTCGACTGCGCCGTTGCTTTTGTCGTTCGCGTGCGCCAGTGCAGCTTCTCGATTGTTGCCCGGCAGTTTGGCAGCGGTCGCCACCGGGTTGGCGCTAACCGTGTCCTCTTCGTCAGCGACTTCGTCGCCAAGGCTTCCGTCGGGTTCGCAGCCCTCTACGTCTTCAAGGCCAAAGGCTTGAAACAGCGTGGTCGGCGCGCATTCGTCAGTGATCAGCTCTTCCTGTGCAAAGACAGGTGCGGACAGGAAGCTGATAGCAAGCAGTACAGTGGGAAGGCGGATCATATGAAACAACTCCAGATCGTGTTCGTTCGACAGATACCGGCAACAGCTAAATCAAACGTGCCGATATAGAGAAAATTGCATTCGGTTTGGACAGCGGTAGGCCAATAGGCCTGCCTTGGGGATAAAGGGTGTCTAGCAGGCTGTTGAAGAAGTCAGTCGGGTTCGCAGACGAAGCCTGAGTGATCGGCGTTGTGGATGAAGAAGTGGCCAACCAGGCGGCCCGCCGTGCCGATGATGACCCATCCGCGGCCGCAGGCTGGGTCGTTGTCGTCGTAGCCCTGCCATGAGAACTCGGCGCAGGCTGCGCCGTCGCGGGCGCCATAGCGAACGTCGAGGAAGCCCTTGAGCGCGCCGAAGGCGATTTCGCCGCCGGCCGCGCCCTCAAAAGTGAGGTGCGCTTGTTCGACGAGATCGAGGACGTCGTTGTCCCAGACATCCATCTCGACGATGCGCCAGCGGCCGGCGAAGGCCTTCGCGAAGGCGGGCACCTTTGCCATCAGCCGGTCTCCGCAATCAGCTTTGGCAGCCGCACCAGATTGTAGGCGGCGGCAGCGAAGGTGAAGGCCCAGCCAACCCGTTCGAGCCCCTTGAACCTGGTCTTGCGCTGGCCGGCCACGGTCTTGATCCAGCCGAAGGCTTCTTCGATCCGCTTGCGGATGCGCAGGCTCACGGCGTAGCCGGAATGGCGCGCCGTGCGTCCATCGATCGCGGAGCGGCGGCCGCTGATGTTCCGAGCCACATGCGGCGTCACCTGCATCGAGCGCAGCTCGTTGACGAAGTCCTCGGCGTCATAGCCCTTGTCGGCGCCAAGCGTGATGGCCCGCGGCCGATCGGCATGGGGTTCGATCATGTGCAGCGCCGCCACTCGTTCGGCATGGCCGTCCGCCCGCGTCAGGCAGGCATCGACCAAAAGCCCGTGGCGGTTCTCCATCAACCCGTGTCCCATGAAGCAGAGCTTGGCCTCCTTGCCCGCACCCTTCTTGTACAGCCGGGCTTGTGGATCGGTGCTCGAGGCGTGCGTGGCGTTCGACCGCTTCTGGCCATGAAAGCTCGCATCCGGATTGCGCCCGCCACCGCTCGTGGGCGGCTCATCCGCATTGTCCTCCGGGCTCTTGGGCCGGACACTCTTCATCGACGCCCACACCTCGATCAGCGTGCCGTCGACCGAGAAGTGTTCCGTGGATAGCAGCTTCTTGACCGGGGGCTGCGCCAGAACCGCTGCCAGGAACTTCGCCGCGATATCGCCCTCGAGCAGTCGGTCGCGATTCTTCGAGAAACTCGAATGGTCCCAGACAACATCGTCGATCCCCAGGCCCACGAACCAGCGGAACAGCAGGTCAAACTCCAGCCGTTCCATCAACTGGCGCTCCGAACGGATCGAGTAGAATGCCTGCAGCAGCATAGCCCGCAGCAGCTTCTCGGGCGCGATCGAGGGCCGCCCCAGACCCGAATACAGCGAAGAAAACTCACCTTCTAGCGCCGACAGCGCCTCGTTCACCAGCCGGCGGATCGTGCGCAGCGGGTGATCCTTCCGCACCCGCGTCTCCAGATCCACATAGCTGAACAAGGCACCAGTTCTCTCGTCCGATCCCCGCAATCCCGCCTCCCCAAATCAGCCGAGACCATTGAATCACGCAACAAGCGATCAGACGAGAGACTTCTTCAACAGCCTGCTAGAGCTGATGGGTCAGGCCGACTGACGCGTTGCATCGCGCAGCAAATCTGTCAGGGCTTCGGCCGGCATGGGTCTAGAGAGCAGATAGCCTTGCAACTGGCCGCATCCCAGTTTCTCCAACAAACCGCGTTGTCCCACGGTCTCGACACCTTCGGCCGTCACAGTCATGTTCATCGCCTTTGCCAGATCAATGATCGCGCGAACAATGCTGTCCACCTCCGTGTCGCGTCCCAGTTGGGCGACGAAGGACTGGTCGATCTTGAGCTTATCCACCCCATAGGTGCGCAAGTAGCTGATCGAGGAGTAACCGGTTCCGAAATCATCTAGGGCAATCCGAATACCTCCGGCCCGAAGCGTGCGAAGCGTCTGCTGAATGCCAGGAGAATTCTGGAGCAGCAGTCCTTCGGTTATTTCGATCTCGAGCCTTTGGGGCGGCAGGCCTATCTCCTCCAGCATTGCGAAAACGTGTTGCGCAAAGCGGTCGTCTCGAAATTGGACCGGAGAGACATTGACCGCCACCCAGGGTATATCGGAGGTCAGGGCATAGGTGCCCGCAGTGCGCAAAACCCACAATCCAAGCTGATTGATGAGCCCTCTTTCCTCGGCAAGCCCGATAAACTTGTCTGGCGAAAGTCTTCCCCTTGATGTGTGTTCCCAGCGGACCAAAGCCTCCGCGCCTAGGATACTCCCAGTCACGGTGTCATAAATGGGTTGGTAGGCGAGCGTGAGACCGGTACCACCATTGAGCGCTTCACGCAGGTCCTGTTCCAGGGCGCGGCGGTCGCGAACGGCATTGTCTAGCTCACCGGCAAAAACCTGTAAGCGTCCCCGACCGTTCGCCTTGGCCTCATAAAGAGCGATATCAGCCTGCCTGATCAGGTCATCGGGATCCTGATTGACATCCTCAGAGTAAGCGATGCCGACACTGCATCCGGTCCGCACTTCATGATCCAGGAGATCGAAAGGGCGTTCCATTTCGTCGACGATCCGCTGACCGAGGCCAACGGCGTCATCGCTTTTCTCGACCGCGACCTGCAGTACCGCAAACTCGTCGCCGCCAATCCGCGCAACCGTATCAACCTCACTGACCAGGTCGGTCAGCCGAGATCCGACCTGCCGGATCAGTTCGTCCCCGACCGGGTGCCCGAGCGTGTCGTTCACATACTTGAACCTGTCCAGATCAATAGATAGCAGTGCCAGACGAGCGCCTGACCGCTTCCGGTTTGCGATTGCACGGTTGAGCCGGTCTTCGAACAGAAAGCGGTTGGGGATACGGGCAAGTTGATCATGGAATGCCAGATAGTTTGCCTCGGCCTCGCTCAGTCTCAACCTTGCTGATGTTTTGTCCAGATGACGCAGCAGCAGTGCGAACATAAAGAGCACGATGATCAGGGTTGCGCCGAGGACCGGAGCCGTTTCCCGCATGAGTTGTGTCGCAGGGCGGAAGGGCTCCCAGCTGAAATAGCCCAAGGTCTCGCCATCGCTGGCTAGAACCGGTGTGTGGGCGCGTCCGGCCTCCTGAGCGCGTTGTGATGCAAAATTTAAGTCCGCAATGCCGTATTGCTCTGCAATGGCAGCGCTGACGGACGCGTCGATCAGCTTGACGGAGACATGTAGGAACTCTTCACCCGGCCGTTGAGCCAGTTCCTCGCTGTCGTCAGGAACGACCGGTCGAATGCTGACAATGCCGACTTCTCCATCAGCCAGTCGAGCCCGCTCAACCGAACCAAGTCCAACTATCGCGTCCGTTGAATCGCTTTGGCCTGCAGAGACCATCGCCATTTCTGCTCTTAGGCGCATGACCATCGGCTCGACCACCGCACGGTCGGCGTCATAGACCCCAATCGGCCGAAGTTCCCCCAAGCTTACCGATCGCATCGGTTCGTTTCTGGGATCAAGGAGGTGGACGCGGTCGTGACCGAAATAGCTGCTGACCCACTCGGCCAGGTTGTCGGCGATCCAATCTTGATTTCCGGCGCGAAGATTCACAACGGCCTCGTTCCACACGGCGGAGGTGTCTTGCTCGAATGGAACGCGGACTTCAAGCTCGGTCAGTCCCCTGTTAATGGATCGGATTTGCCGTTGGAGGGCTCCGTCGTCGATGCGATTGGCTGCCCACCAACCCAGACCCGCAACGAGCAGCAGACCCATCGCGAAGATCAGTACAGACAGGTTTCTGAAACGGTGAATGAGGTCTAGAAATGTCACAAGAAGAAATCCTGTCGAGCGCCGTTGGCGACATCATCCACAAACAACCGTAAACGGTTCGGTGGGCATGATGGTTAACAGCGCCTGTCGGTGGGTAAGATTAAGCAGTACTCGCTCTCTGCGAAGATGCCTCGGCTGATTGTGGTTGGTCTCGCTCAGAATCGATCTTGTCAATCAGCGCCTGAAACTGCGCGATGAGGGCGAGGATGTCGGGCGCGTGCCGCGGATCTTCCAGGGCGAGGGCCCCGAGCACGGCGACCTCCAAATGCAGATAGCGAATGACTTCGTCGGGCCTGGTCGACACGACGGCCATCCAGCCCCACCCTGAGAGCGTTTTCCGGGCGCGCTCGATGCGTTGTTCCGGTGTTTCGATCTCATTCATGGGCTTTGACGGGGACCTGGTAGGCGTTGAAGGCGCAAGACGGGAGGCATGCCCGTCCACGCTGCGTAATCTCTGGGAATTAATGCGAAGCTGGATTGCCCGAACAATTTTATTAGAACAGTAGCGGTCCGTCCGAGTGCTGAATGGATGCGGGCTCGCATTGCCATACAGGAAATGCGGGCTGACGCTGCCGATCGAAATCGTGATCAATTTCATAACGAGAAAGGGTGCCGGGCCCAGCAAAAATGCTGCATAAATCTCGCGGCTAGATTTACTCCCTTGGGAGGATTCGGCCCCGCCCCAGCTTAATCCTCGGACGCATACGCGTGAAAATTTATGACTTGGCCAGGATGCTGGCAATGGCGCTCCCCGTGCTCGTGGCCGCGTGTTCCGGCGGTACATCTGTTCCTCCTGCGGACGAGGTGTCTCATGCGCCAGCTCCGCCGAATACCGTTTTCTCCCCCGCACCAAGTGCCGGATGGGCTGGTGCGTCGGTCACTTTCAATTCGACGCAGGCTGCTGTCATTTCCGCCTCAAGCGAATTCCGCGCCGTGGATGCCAGTTGCGCGACAGTTATCTGTGGCATCACCGCGACTGGCACACAGTCCAGTCCGTTTCAGTTACATAACGTTCATTGGGCTCATTCGGCCGGTCTGACGGGCACAGGGACCGTGGTGGCTATTGTCGACGATGGTTTTCGACTGACCCATCGCGAATTCGACGGGAAAACCATCAACCAAACTGGAACGCTACCGATCGAGGGCCACGGAACCTTCGTCGCATCACTGGCAGCAGCAAACAAAGATGGCTTGGGCATGCACGGCGTAGCGCCCGGCGCCGATCTACACCTGACTTCTTTCCAACCGACCGGGTCGGGCTTCAGCATTGCCAATGTCACAGCTGGTACTTTGGATGCAGCCGGTCTCGACGCAGTGGTTCAGAACAATTCATGGGGTTTCAACGTCTCGGCGCAAAACCTGAAAACCTTCCTCGCTGCCAATCCCGGTGCCTCGGTGGCCCAGGGCATGGATGCGATGGTTGGTTACGGTTCGGGTAACTGGCAAAACTATATCAATGCGCTCGACAGTTTTCAGAACAACGGTGTCGTGGTCTGGGCGCTGTCCAATGATAACAGCATGACATCTGGCGATGTCATGGCCGCCTTGCCCCATTTCGAAACCCGCCTTGCTGAATCTTGGATCGCGGCAGCAAACGGCTATTTCGAGGTGAATGGCAGTGGCGACATCACCCGTGCGGTCCGGCTCTCGGCGGCCTGCGGGCTGGCAGCCCAATTCTGCATTGCCGGCGACGGTATTGCCACAGGTGCCTGGGACACCAGCGATACCAGCTATGCGAGTGGATTTGGCACTTCGTTCGTCGCGCCCCAGGTCGCGGGCGCCGTGGCCTTGCTGGCAGAGGCCTTTCCTGACATGACCCCTTCCGAATGGGCGCAGCGTCTACTCGCCAGTGCCGACAACAGCTGGTTTGACGCTGAAGGCGTGCCGGTTGCCGGCACGATGGACTATGGTAATGGCGTTATCCATGCCTATTCGACCGAATGGGGGCACGGGGTCATGGACATCAAGGCTGCCCTGAGCCCCATCGGCTCGGTATCAGTGCTCAGCGGCGCCAGCGTCACCAGCGCCGAGAGACACAGTCTTGCACAAAGCACCCTCGTCGCGCCTTCAAGCTTTGGCGACTCGCTAAACCTCGCACTGGCGCCCCAACAGATGGCGGTGTTCGATGCCCTTAATCGTGCCTTTCCAGTTTCAGCGGTGTCCGCCGTTGCGACGCCGCCCGCAGCCATGCTGCCGCACCTTCCGGGCCAGGCCAGCCTCGACCAGAGCGGGGAAGGGCTGAACCTTTTGCATACTGGCAACCTCGCGGGTGCCGTGGGCGGTTTCTCGGGAAATGGCGGTAGGGCTTCAGTCCTTTCCATGGCCGGCGAGAGCCTGCTCATCGCTTCAACGACTCCAGTTGGGTCGGTGGCCGAGTTGACCACCTTTGGGTTCACTGCCGAGCATGGTGCCGTGGAAAATGGCAATCTGGCAGGTGGTGGCATCACCCTGTCCCTGCCTGCCGGAAATGGCACGGTTCGCATTGGGGCGACTTTCGCCAGCGAGCAGGGCGCTCTCATGGGCCTTGATGGTGGCACCGCCTTCGATTTCGGCACGGGTAGCACTATCGGGGCGGTCAATCTGGGCCTTGAACAACAAGTGGCGCCAGGTCTTTCCTTGTTCAGTCGCTTCGAGTATGGCGCTGCAAGACGGCAGGGCAACGCAGGTGGCCTGGTGACAGATCTGTCGGGCCTGACCTTCTCGGGCATGGAGATCGGTGCCAGCTTCTCCGACACCATCAGAGACGGCGACCGCTTGACGCTATCGGTCTCACAGCCCTTGCGCATCGAGACGGGAACACTGGAGATGAACCGTCCCGTGGCCCGGCTTGCCGACGGTAGGATCGTCAATGAAGCCTCGAGCGCCGATCTCAACTCCTCAGGCAGGCAGCTCGACCTCGGCCTCACCTACCAGGCCAGCCTTCCCAACAGTGCTTCATTCAGTTTCGGGCTAAAACACGCTGTCAGCGCCGGGCATGTCGCAGGACAAAGCGGCTCCGGGGTTATGCTTGGGTACCGGCAGGGGTTTTGAAACCAAACTGGTAGAGCCGGGGCAACCGAGTTAATCCAAGGCGGCCGCTTAAATTATTTACCTTGTTGAACTGAAACTGGGTACCGTCTGCTCCACCGCAGCCAGATGTTTTGGGAGGATATCGAAGCACTGGTCGCGCTTCTCTGACAGATCGCCTCAATGAAGAAAAAGATGTTAGGCGGATCAAAAAGCGCCTGGGTGGTTTCCGATCTCACCGCGCCTCAATCTTCAGGACGTCCTTCAAAACCCTTATTGCCTTGTAAAGCTCGCCTTGCGAAACAAGTTTCATAGCGCTTGATATGCTAACTGAGTTTTCCCAAGTAGTACTGAGATAAACGTGAAAGATACTACTGACGGAATATTGTTCTGGAACGAGATAGTGCATCTGGACAGCATGCATGAGGCTTAGGAGGGGCGTCGTTGCTTGCTCTTGATGGATGAAGTCATTCTCTCTAATTACGGGCAGTGTTCCGTCAATTATGATTGTAGAGCGCTCATCGGACGCTACGGTCAGAATAGAGTTCCCGACATATACTTTCTCGCCAGAACGCAAATCGATTTTAAGCGACATAGCTTATAGCCAAAGGTTTGTGCGGAGGCAGGTCGCCGCCTCCGCACCTATTTGAACTAGCGGATGAGCTGCAGGATCGACTGGTCGGCCTGGCTGGCCAGGGACAGCGAGTTCTGCGACAGGGACTGACGGGTCTGCAGCGCCAGCAGGTTCGCCGCTTCCGTGTTCATGTCGGCCAGGGTCAGGTTGCCGGCACCGTCTTCGAGGGTGTTGATCATCGAGTCGGTGAAGGTCTGGCGGTTTTCAACGATCGACAGGTTCGAACCGAAGGTCGAAGCCTGCGACCGCACTTCATTTAGGGCGGACTTGAGCTTGGCCAGTTCGGCGTCGATATTGGTGTCGCTGTCCAGGTCCTTGGCCTCCATTGTGGTGGAGACGCCAAGGTTCGCTGAGTTGATGGTCTCGCCATCCTTGGTCTGGATGTCGATGGACGACGTGCCGGTCTCGTTGAAGGTGATGGCCAGCTTGTCGCCGCGCAACAGGTTGATACCGTTGAAGGTGGCATCGTCTGCGAGCTTGTCGAGCTGGTCGCGCAGTTCGTTGAACTGGTCGGCCAGACCGGCGCGGACGGAGTTGCCGGCAATGCTGGCAGTGCCGATTGTAGAAGTGCCGTCGATGGCCCCCGAGGAAGACACGCCGCCAACGTCTAGTTTCTGGGTCGACTGGTTCTCGATCCGCAGTTTGCCATTGTCGTTGGAAGCGCGAATCTTGCCTTCAAGGCTGGCATTCGCGTTGATCTGCGAGACCAGTTCGTCGGCCGTCTTGTTGACGGTGGCGTCAGTGCCGAAGGCAAGGACTGCCGCGCCGCCTGTAACAGTGCCTTCCGCAATTGTGAGCGCTGCGTTCGACTGGCTGGTCAGCTTGAGGACGCCGTCCTCAACAGTAGCCACTGTGTCCTGGCCGGCAGCTTCGGTGGCCGTATTGATCTTGGAGGCGATGGTCTCGAGCGTGTCACCTGTGTTGAGCGTAATGTCGGCAGTAATGGTGCCGTCAGCGGCACCGTTGTCGATGGTGAACTGCTTGCCGTCGTCGGCAGCTTCGACAGGGCCGGTAAAGCTGGAAACTTTCTCGGTCTTGACGGTGCCGACATCGACAGCAGTGGAGCCAACCGCGCCACCCTGGAAGGAGATTTTGTCGCCGGCGGCGGCAACGGTGTCCATGGTATAAGACGCGGTCTGGAAGGACTTGTCCTGACGGGCCTGACGCAGGGTCGACTGCATCGATTCCAGCGTCTTGGTCATGGCGCTGAGGCCATTGTCGGCGGCTTCAAGCGTCTTGACGCCATTGGCCATGGAGTCCAGCAGCGAACCGAGGTCGGAAGCGCGGTTGGTGAGGCCCTTGGCGGTGAACCAGCTTGAGGGATTGTCCAGAGCCGAGTTGACCTTGTTACCGGTCGCAAGGCGGTTCTGGGTGGAGGCCATCATGTCGGCAGTGCCCTTGAGGGACAGCAGGTTCGAGCGGACGGCTTTGGACAGAGAAATATCAGACATTTACTATTTCCTTCTGGTGTCTTACGCGTTCTCATTCTTGAGGAACGGAGCGACAATGCCCGTGCCGAACTAACAAGCAATTAAACAGCTCGCTAAAATTTCTCATGCGACTTCCAGTTGATTGCGATCGCGCCGGTTTAGGCCATCGATTTGTCTCCATTTTGTCTTCTTGCGCGCGCTGAACCCACGGGGATCCGCCAACAGGTCAGTGCTGGTGTTCGGGAGGCGCGATCAGGATCAGTTTGACCCGATCGGTACCTTCGACATAGGCGTCATGCCTTGGCGGGATCTCGAAGAAGTCGCCCGATCTGATGTGAGTTTCTTTGCCCGTGTCCATCATGCGGACGACGAGATGGCCAGGCGCGCCACCTCGTCGCGGCTCAGCACCACTGGCAAATTGCGGGGACGGCTCACGCGCACCAGCTTGCGCGCCAGATCGGGCCGATCCAGGGTATTGGTGAAGAAGAACCGCAGCGCCGAGACCACGCTGTTCATGGTGGGCACCGGAACGCCGGCTTCACTCTGGGCCAGCTGAAACTGGCGCACATCCTCGGTGGTCGCGGTATCCGGTGGCCGCCGCAGGAAGCTGGCGAAGCGCCCCACATCACGGATGTAGTTGCGCTGGGTCGCCACCGAGAAGTGGCGCATGTTCATATCGTCGATCAGCTTCTGGCGCAGCGGGCTGACAGGGGTGTTGGGGAGTGGCGTGGTCATCGTTCGGCTCCTGGGTTGAAGGAGCCAAAAGGGAACGCCTGAACCAGGCGATCCTCAATAAAGCCGTGACGACCAATGCCTTGCCCTTATCTCACCGCGCGCACCCTCCCGCGCAGCGGGTTAGTTCATCGGCCCCATTCTTGCCGTTTGTCGATTCCTGATGAATGGCAGAATGGGGGCCGTTTGTAGCCTGTCGGCTTTCGGGCCGACCTAGTGGATTAACTGCCATTCGCTGGCCCTCGCGTTGTCACTCATGAGTGTCAAATGAAAGCCAATACGGGTCTACTGCGGCGCCCATACTGGCAAAGCCACGAGCCAACGCAGCTGTTCAATCAGCCTCTTCCAACTATTTCCAGACCAGCCGTCGGTAGAGGGTCGAGCGGTCGATGCCGAGAGCGCGCGCAGCGGCGGAAAGATTGCCGTTATTCTGGTCCACCGCGCGACGCATTGCGGCTTCGGTGAGACTGCCCAAATCGTTCTGGAACAGCAGAGGTGCCGCGGTGACCTGTTCGGTGAACTGGGGTAGATCGGCCAAAGTGATGGGCTGTTCTGGTTCACACAGCGCTGATAGGGCGCGCAGCGTCCCGGTCAGTTCGCGGAAATTGCCTGGCCATGGCTGGGCGGCGAGGCGGGCAAGCACCGGGGCGGGCAGCGGCGGATGGCCCGTCGCGAGCTGGGACCAGAGGCTCGAGACGACAGTGGCGCGATCGGGGAAATCACACAGGGCCGGCAGGCGGATGGTGAACTGGGCGATGCGGTAGTAGAGATCGGCGCGGAAGGTGCCTGCCTCGACCATGGCCTTGAGATCGCGATTGGTGGCGCAAACGGGCACGAAATCAGCCTTCTGCGCGGTGCCGCCGCCCAGTGGCACGACTTCCTTGTCCTGCAAGACGCGCAGGAGGCGCGACTGCAGCAAGAGCGGCATGTCGCCGATTTCATCGAGGAAGAGAATGCCGCCCTCGGCTTGTTGCACCAGGCCAATGGCGCCCTGCTTGCGGGCGCCGGTGAAGGCGCCGGGCTGGTAGCCGAAGAGTTCGGATTCGATCAGGCTCTCGGGCAGTGCAGCACAGTTGATGGCGACAAAGGGCTTGCCGGCGCGCTGGGTGAGGCCATGCAGGTAGCGGGCGAAGACTTCCTTGCCGGCACCGGTTTCCCCAGCGATGAGCAGGGGGATTTCGGCATTGACCAGGCGGATGGCCTTGGCGAGATCGGCGCGGGTTTCGGGAGTGAGAAAAGGCGCTGGCTCGCCCGACTTGGCGACGCGCGGCAGGGTGCCGGTGACGCGCAGCGGCGACTTGCGCGGCTCGGACACGGCGGCAAAGAAGCGCTCGCCATTGCGGGCGCGCAGTTCGCCGCGCTGTGTGGCGAGCGCCGCGGTTTCAAAGATTTCCTCGGCGGTGGACTGGCGCAGCGCCTTGCGGTCGAGCCCGACGAGATGGAGCGCGCGACGATTGCCGGCGATCAAACGCCCGCCATCAAAGACCAGAATGCCTTCGCGGGCGGTGCCCAGGAGATCAGCGGCACGGTGGAAGCGCACCACGGTCATGTCATCGAAGCCGCGGGCGAAGAAGCGATGTTCGATCTGCTCGACGGCGAGGCGCACCAGGCCCATGGCATGGGTGTGCTCAGCCGAGGCATGGCCGGAGAGATCGAGCACGCCAGCGAGCTTCCCGAAAGGGTCGAAAATGGGCGATGCGGCGCAATGCAGGATACCATGTGGTTCGAAGAAGTGTTCTCCCCCATGCACCTCGATGGCGCGACGTTCGGCGAGAGCCGTGCCGATGGCATTGGTGCCAGTGGCAGTTTCGGACCAGGTGACGCCGGGGCGGAGCGCCACTTCGGCGGCGCGGCCGGCGAATTCGGGGCTTCCCGTGGTATCGAGCACGAGGCCCTTGGCATCGGTGAGGATGACGACACTGTCGGTAAGCCGCGCTTCGGTGCGCAGCGACACCAGTTCAGAGCGCGAGAGGAGGCGTAAGGTCTCGTTCTGCTCATGCAAGGCGCGAAGCTCGGGTGCGGTGACCGGTTCGGCATGAATGACCGCCGAGGCATCGAGGCCCTGTTGTGCGCAGCGCTGCCAGGACCGCAATATGGGCGCAGGCACCAGGCCCTCAGGTAGATCGTGCCCAGAAAAGAAACGCTCGCGCGCGGCTACCAAGGCAGCATCGGACGCCTGTTGCATGGCTCTCTCCCTACCAGTTGTGGCAGTTTGCAACAGGTGTTGCATCGGCCATCGCGTCTGGTTGTTGCAAAGTGTTGCATCCGAATTCGCACCGCGTCCACCCCTGCTTGGTGCCACAAGAATTCCCTAACAGCTTCAACAGGTTGATATCATCTGGCACGCCGGTTGCAATGACGGTGGCATCCAAGAACAAGGGAGGATGCCATGAATAAACCTGAATTCGTCGGCCAGCGGACCAAGTCTCCGTACAAGGCGAAATACGGCAATTATATCGGCGGACAGTGGGTGGACGCACTCGACGGCGAGACCTTCGAGAACACCTCGCCAGTCACTGGGCAGGTGATTTGCGAAGTCGCGCGCTCCAAGGCTGCGGATGTCGAGCGGGCGCTGGATGCGGCCCATAAGGCCGCGCCGGGCTGGGGCCAAACCTCGGTGGCGCAGCGCGCGGTGATGCTCAACAAGATTGCCGATCGCATGGAAGAACATCTCGACGAGATCGCGCTGGCCGAGACCTGGGACAATGGCAAGCCAATTCGTGAGACGACTGCTGCCGATATTCCGCTGGCGATCGACCACTTCCGCTATTTCGCCGGTGCCATCCGCGCCCAAGAGGGCGGCATTTCCGAACTTGACCATGACACGGTGGCTTATCATTTCCACGAGCCCCTCGGCGTCGTGGGGCAGATCATTCCGTGGAACTTCCCTATCCTGATGGCGGTCTGGAAACTGGCGCCCGCGCTAGCGGCAGGCAATGCCGTGGTGCTCAAGCCTGCCGAGCAGACGCCGGCATCAATCCTCTTTCTCATGGAATTGATCGAAGACATCCTGCCGCCCGGCGTGGTCAATATCGTCAACGGCTTTGGCCTTGAAGCCGGCAAGCCGCTGGCCAGCTCGAACCGCATCGCCAAGATCGCCTTTACCGGCGAGACCACGACGGGCCGGCTGATCATGCAATATGCCAGCCAGAACCTGATCCCGGTGACGCTGGAACTGGGTGGCAAATCGCCGAACATCTTCTTTGCCGACGTATTGGCCGAAGACGATGATTTCTTCGACAAGGCGCTCGAGGGCTTTGCCATGTTCGCGCTCAATCAGGGCGAGGTGTGTACCTGCCCGAGCCGCGCCCTGATCCAGGAAAGCGTCTATGACCGCTTCATGGAACGGGCGATCAAGCGGGTGGAAGCCATCAAGCAGGGTTCTCCCTTCGAGATGAGCACGATGATCGGGGCCCAAGCCTCGTCCGAGCAACTCGAGAAAATTCTCTCCTATCTCGATATCGGCCGGCAGGAAGGCGCCACGGTGCTGACTGGCGGCGAGCGCAACAATCTGGGTGGCGAGTTGGCGGGTGGTTACTACGTCAAGCCGACGGTGTTTGCTGGCAACAACAAGATGCGCATTTTCCAGGAGGAAATCTTTGGCCCGGTGGTCTCGGTGACGACCTTCAAGACCGATGCCGAAGCCCTCGAGATCGCCAATGACACGCTTTATGGCCTGGGCGCCGGCGTGTGGACGCGTGATGCCAACCGGGCCTATCGCTTCGGCCGAGGCATCCAGGCGGGGCGCGTATGGACCAATTGCTATCACGCCTATCCTGCCCATGCCGCCTTTGGTGGTTACAAGCAGAGCGGCATCGGACGCGAAAACCACCGCATGATGCTTGACCACTACCAGCAGACCAAGAACATGCTGGTGAGCTACTCGCCCAAGAAGCTGGGCTTCTTCTAAGCCGCTCCTCCCTGAGCGGGCGCCCGGGGAGAGCTCCGGGCGCCAGAAATCATTCCGGCGGGAAGAGCCCTAACCCCACTCTCTCCCTGGCCACCTCCCGCTGGAATGATCGTCGAGCAAGGAACCCGCCATGACTGATCTCGTTCCGCGCGTCGTCGCCACCGACGCCGCCTTAAGTCTTATCGCCACCATCACGGCCCGCCATGGGCCGGTTATGTTTCATCAGTCCGGCGGGTGTTGTGATGGCTCGTCGCCGATGTGCTATCCTGAAGGCGAATTCATCGTCGGCGACCATGACGTCAAGATGGGTGATATCGGCAGCGCTCCCTTCTACATGTCACCCAGCCAGTTCGAATATTGGCAGCATACCCAGTTGATCATCGATGCGATTCCAGGTCGTGGCGGCATGTTCAGTCTCGATAATGGCACCGAGCGGCGGTTCCTCACGCGCTCCCGCTTGTTCACCGATGACGAGTACGCACGCCTTGGGCCAATAGCACGGCGAGGAACGCCAACACTCTTTTCCTGAAGCCTTGTCTCTTCTGCGGAGTGACTGATGCTGAAGTTTGGTCCATTGCGATTTTTTGATTTTGCATTCTCACATCAGGTGACAATCCAGGTCATGTCCGTTTTCTCGTTGATGCAATAATCCGTTGAATGACCGAAATTGGGCGCGTTGCGGATCGGCAGGTCCCGACCCCATGCACGAACCCGCTTCGCGGGAGGGTGCGCGCGGTCAGTTCAGCGTCATCGTTTAGGTCTTTGAGCGGCTGAGGTCGCAGTCGGACCATGGAGTTTCTTTCAACGAGAGGAACTCCCCATGGTTACGTCACCGACCGCCGCTCCCACCACGCCGCTCCGCCAACGCATGCAGCAGGACATGCTGATGCGCGGCCTAGGCGTCCACACCCAGCACGATTACGTGCGTCACGTCCGGCGCTTTGCCGCCTTCCTAGGGCAGAGCCCTGATGTGGCTACGGCAGATGATATCCGCCGCTACCAGCTCTTTCAGCATGAGAACGGCGTCGGCCCCTCCACGATCAATGGCGCGGTCTCGGCATTGCGCTTCCTGTTCGATGTGACGCTGAAGCGGCGGGATCTGTCGCGGGCCCTGGTGATCACCCGTTATCAGCGCCAGTTGCCCGACGTGCTCAGCATCGAGGAGGCGGCCCGGCTGCTCCAGGCGGCGCCGGGCATCAAGTACAAGGCCGCGCTCGGGGTCGCCTATGGCGCAGGCCTGCGCGTCTCTGAGGTCGCCCACCTCAAGGTCGACGATATCGACAGCGCACGAATGCTGATCCGCATAGAACAGGGCAAAGGCCGCAAGGATCGCAACGCCATGCTTTCGCCCCAGCTGCTGGAGCTGCTGCGACTGTGGTGGCGCGAAGGCAAGCAGCGGGGCGTGATGCTGCCCCATGGCTGGCTATTTCCGGGGCGCTCGCGCACCGATCCGATCTCGTCACGGCAATTGCATCGCGCGGTGCAGGAGGCGGCCGAGGTTGCCGGCATCCGCAAGAAGGTCAGCCCGCACACCTTGCGACACAGCTTTGCCACGCACCTTTTGGAGCAGGATGTCGATATCCGGGTCATCCAGGTGCTGCTCGGGCACTCCAAGCTTGAGACAACTGCGCTCTACACCAAGGTCTCGACCCGCACGATCCAGGCGGTTGCCAGTCCCCTCGACCGGCTGATGGCCCTGATGGAGGACAAGCCTCCGCCCGCCTGAGCGGTGCGCGCCACCATTGAGGTCGCCGATATCTTCCGCTCTGCCGGCCCCGCCTATCGCGCGGCCCATGCCGGGCATCTGAGCCTGGGCCAACTCAAGGTGATGTCGGCGATCGAGACCTGTCGCACTGCTGCTCTGGGCGGTCACGTCGAAGCCTGTTCTGACTGCGGGCATCAGCGGATCGCCTACAACTCCTGCCGCAACCGGCACTGTCCACGGTGCCAGGGCGCGGCAGCACGCACATGGCTCGAAGCCCAGGAGGCCAATCTCCTGCCAGTCGGCTACTTCCATGTCGTCTTCACGCTGCCCGCCCAGATCGGCGACATCGCCTTCCACAACAAGGCGCTGATCTACGATCTGCTGTTCAAGGCGGCGTCCGAGACCATGCTGACCATTGCCGCCGACCCAAAACATCTGGGCGCCCGCATCGGCATTACCGCCGTGCTCCATACCTGGGGCTCGGCCATGACCCATCATCCGCACATCCACATGATCGTGCCTGGTGGCGGCCTTACACAGGATGGGCGGTGGATCTCATCGCGCCCAGCCTTCCTGTTGCCGGTCAGGGTGCTGGGGGCGGTGTTCCGCCGGTTGTTTATGAACCGCCTGATCGAACTGCATTCCGCCGGAAAACTCGCCTTCTTCGGCAAGCTGGCAGGGCTCAGCGACCGCCGTGCCTTCCAGCGTCATCTCTCGCCGGTCCGCAGAAAACGCTGGGTGGTCTACGCCAAAGCGCCCTTTGCCGGGCCTGAGGCGGTGCTCGCTTATCTCTCCCGCTACACCCATCGTGTGGCGATCTCGAACAGCCGCCTCATCGCCTTCGACGGCAATGAGGTCACCTTCCGCTACAAGGATTATCGCCGCAGCTGCGCCAACCGGCAACGCGTCATGACCCTGGCCGCCGATGAGTTCATTCGTCGCTTCCTGATCCACGTCCTGCCGCGCGGCTTCCACCGCATCCGGCACTACGGCCTGCTCGCCGGTTCCGCTCGCAAGGAGAGCCTCGCCCAGGCCCGCGACATGCTGGAGGTGGCGCCGGCGACGGACGAACCGCCGGCCGCCGAGACCGCCCCAGACCCGTGCCCGCCTTGTCCCTGTTGCGGCGGCACCATGGTGATCATCGAGACCTTCGCGGCATGGTGCCAGCCGCGGGGCCCGCCGACCGCGCGACCTCCAACCCGGGAGACCATCCATGACCCGGCGTGATCCGCTCGTCCAAACGGCCGCGCCACATCGTGGGCCGACGGGATGGTTCGCGCCAGGCGCCACGGCGACCATCATCACGTACGCCAATCTCAGCAACACCGTCGCCGCTGAGGCTCAAAGGCTGCCCGGACGACGTTCAACAGGCAGGTGCGCCACGCCATATGCCGCCGCGCGCAGCAGGACTTCGGTCACGCCAAATCAGAAAACCCCATAGCCCAGCGCATGCGGACCGCGGGTTCCTGCATGGGTGGCTTTGCGACGCCGAACGGCATCCCAAACCCTTCACCATTACGGCCGTTCCGGGCATTCTCTCGAGATCATAAAACCAGACATTTAAATGGGGCGCTTTGCCCGGTAACGGATTGTGAAGCCGCTGTCGGGCCGAGCGTACTGGTAGCTGTGACCAGCGAGCAAAAAGCCGCGAGTGTAAAGCGACCTAGCAGGTGCCTGTATCTGAGGAGACGCAATTTGGTCTGCTGATGGCATGGCAGCGGCGGTAGTGATCCATTCAGCCAAGCAAATATCCTTGCCGACCACACTCGACGCCGCCACCGTTGGCGGCGATCGCCAATCCACAAAGGTCGGGGAGGGCAGTGGCTTGTTGTGGTGAATGGGGAGGAACGTACTGGGCGGCCTAGATCGTTCGCTTCTGATTTGGGCTCGTCAAAAGCTTTCCAGTGAAGCTAGGTTCCATAAAGCTAGCGCTTGATTTGATCGTTCTTCTCCGCGTCAATCAGGGCGATCATGTCGTCGGCTGGCTCCAAGACCCACCCCAGTGGATCGCCCATCATTCCACGTCCATCGGAATTCGCCTGAGGGCCTGCTTAACAACAGTTGCTAGGTACCTTCAGAGCCTCCAGCTTGTCGAGCACCATCCTTGCCATGGCGGACCGGGTCTCCATGGTGTTGCTGCCGGCATAGGGGGATAGCAGCAGGCGCGGCGCAGCCAAAATGGTATCGGATACCATGGGTTCGGACGCGAAAACGTCGAGGCAAGCGGCGCCAAGCCGCCCGTCGTGCAGCGCAGCGACCAGCGCCGTTTCGTCGACAATGCTTCCCCGTGCAACATTGACCACAATCCCATCCGGTCCGAGCCTGCCGAGGATATCGGCATTGATGGCATGGCGCGTGCCATCGCCCCCAGGCGCGGCAATGGCGAGCACGTCGGCCCAATCTGCAAGGTCGGCGAGGGTGGGAAAATAGGTCTCGCCGCGGCCCTGGATCATCGAGCGGTTGTGGTAGCCCACGTCCATGCCGCCCGCGGCAGCCCGCCGGCCGATCGACTGGCCGATGGCGCCGAAGCCGAAAACGCCGAGCCGCTTGCCCCAGAGCTGGCCGCTCATTGGAAATACCGCGCCCGCTCCCCAAGCTCCGGAGCGCACGAAGCGATCGGCACCGAGCAGATTGCGCGAGACAGCCAGCATCTGGGCAAAGGCCATTTCAGCGACGCCCTCGGACAGGGCACTGGCGGAGGTGAGAATCTCGATGGTGCGGTCCTGGCAAAGGCCGAGGTCAATATTGTCGGTGCCGGCGCCATAGACGACGATGGCACGCAGCTGCGGCATTGCGGCGATCACCTCGCGCGGCACGCCAGTCGACCCGCTCGTGACCACGAACTCGATACTCGAAATGCTCGCCGCCGCCAGGTCGGGTCGATAGGGAAGCACGGCAAAGCGGCTCTCCAGCTCGGACTGCATGGGTGCGAGCAGGCTGTCGAACTGCAGGACTGCCGGACGGCTCATATTTTCTCTTCCAGGCGCTGGGCCAGTTCGAACAGCGTCCTGGTGCGGAGAGCGGTCATTTCTGGGGTCACCGAGGTCTTGAGCGCGGTGAGGCTGATGGCGACCAGGCCGTCTTCGCGGTGGGCGGTGCTAGCCGTGCAGGCGATGCAGAATACTCCTGGCAGGACTTCCTCGTCGTCGGTTGAAAAGCCGTCGCGCCTGATTTCCTGCAGCCGGTCACGCAACACGCTGGGCGAGGAGATGGATTTGTCCGTCATGGTTGCCAGAGTCCTAACCCCGGCGAGCCGCGCTTCCAGCTCATGCACGGGCAGGGCGGCCAGCAGGGCCTTGCCGATGCCGGTGCAGTTGGCCGGTGTGCGGCGTCCGATTTCGGCGCGCAGGCCGAGCCGCAAGCCGCTGTTGCAGTCCTGCCGGGCGAGGTAGACGGCGTCCAGGTCGTCGCCGAGTACGGCCAACTGGACCATGGCGTCGATATTGGACGGCAGGTTGCGGCAGGCGTCATAGAATTCGCGTACCAGGTCGACGCTCGCCACATAGGCCGAGCCGAGTTGCACCAGACGTCGACCCAGCTGATAGCCATCCTCCGAGCGGCGGACCAGCTGGCCGTCGACCAGCGCATTGCACAGGTTCAGGGCGGTGGATTTGGGTATGTCGAGCGCCCGGGCGATTTCGGAAACGCCGAAGCGGTGTTGCGGCGCCGACTCCAGCAGCCCGAGTAGGCGGATCGATCGCTCGACGGCCGGTACCAGCGTTCGTTTGTCCGCGGTGTCGATGATCTCGTCCACATTCCCCTCCATCCGATCAACAGGTTGAACATTTAACGAGGAGTACGCGCCTGTTCAATGGACATTTGTTCGGGGCGGGCGGTAATGTGCCGTACTTTTTCATGGTCATTTGTGATGCGTTCAATAGACTGACCGTCATTCAGTATGTAGGTTGACAGTTATCGGAAGGTAGGCCATTGAAAAGGGCGCGCCAAGATGCTGGGTGGTTGGATCGTCGCGAGATGATGGAACCCGGCACGGGCGGCAATGCAATCGTCCCGCAAACGGACTGGCCCCGCTGGCCAGGGAGGAAGTTACGTGCAGAAATTTGTGAAGGTCGTATCCGCCGTGGCGGTCGCCACCGCGTTGTTCACCGGGCTGGCGCATGCCGACAGTGCGCTCGAACGGATCCAGGCTGCGGGCAAGGTCCGCATCGCCATGGATCTTGGCGTGCCGCCCTGGGCCTATAAGGATGCCAATCTGGAAAACACCGGGTCGGAAGTTGCCACGGCGAAGCTCCTGGCCGAGGACCTTGGGGTCGAACTCGAGATCGTGCCGACCACTGGCGCCAACCGCATCCCCTTCCTTCTCTCCAACAAGGCCGACATCGTGCTGTCGACCCTAGGCATTACCGAGGAGCGCAAGGGCATCATTCTCTATTCCATCCCCTATTCTGGCGCCAACAATGTGGTTGCCGCTCCCAAGAGCATAGAGATCAAGGGTTTTGAGGACCTCTCCGGCAAGTCCATTGCCGTGACGCGCGGCACCATGCTGGACACAGCCGTGACGGCCGGCGCGCCGGCGGACGCCAATATCGTGCGCTTCGAGGACGAGGCGACAACCATGACGGCCGTGGTGACCAATCAGGTCGATATCATCGGTCAGACCGAGTCGCTGATTGGCCAGATCAACCAGCAGAACCCCTCCAAGGATCTCGAATCCAAGTTCGTGCTGACCACTGTCTACTATGGCATTGCCATGCCGCTGGGCGACACGACCACCAAGGCCTGGCTCGACGAATGGGTCCGCACCAACCTCGCCAATGGCAAGCTGGGCGAGATCTACAAGACCTACCAGAATGCCGAAATTCCCGCCGAAATCCTCAAGGGCGAAGACCGCTAACGGTCCCATGGACTGCCGCCGGCCGCGTCTATCCCGCGTGGCCGGCATCCGTACCAGCCGAGGCGTGCAATGAGCTACCAATTCAACTTTTCGGCCGTTCTCGGCTATTGGCCGCTGGTCTGGACCGGCGTGCTGGTCACCCTGCGGCTGGCCTTCTTCTCCACCATCTTCGGCTTTACTCTCGGCACCCTGTGCGCCCTGGGGCGCACCAGCGGCTCGGCGTCGCTGCAGCGCGTGATCGCCGTCTATGTCGAGGTCATCCGCAATACACCGCTGATCATTCAGGCCTATTTCCTGATTTTCGGCCTGTCGAGCGTGGGCGTTCGCTGGCCCATCGAAGTGGGCGCGACGCTGGCTCTGGTCATCAACATCGGCGCCTATACGACCGAAATCATGCGCGCCGGCATCGAATCCGTGCGCAAGACCCAGCTGGAAGCCGCCGAATGCCTCGGTCTCAACCGCTGGCAGACCTTCATCCACATCGTGCTGCGCCCTGCCATGGAGCGCGTCTATCCCGCGCTGACCGGCCAATATGTGCTGCTGATGCTGGTGACCAGCATTCTCTCCTCGGTGGGCGTCGAAGAACTGTTCGGCATCGCCAATCGCATCCAGACCGAGACCTACCGCAACTTCGAGGTCTTCATCGTGCTGGGCTTTGCCTATCTGGTGCTGTCGCTCTTCGTGCGCTTTGTCTTTTACCTGCTCGGACTTGTCCTGTTTCCCCGCCGGCGCAAGCTCGGCACAGCGCTGTGAGGCCGCAATGAACTGGCAACAAGCCTATTTCCTGCTGCAGGGCCTCTGGGGCACGATCGTGCTCAGCCTGCTGACCTTTCTCTTCGGCGGCATCCTGGCCTTCGTGCTGGCGCTGACGCGCATCTCCCCGCTCGTGCCGCTGCGCTTTCTGGCAGCGACCTATATACAGATCATCCAGGGCATTCCCCTGCTGGTCATCATGGGCATCTGCTACTTCGGGCCCGCCATTGTCGGGGGCTATGACATGCCGGCGCTCGCCGCCGCCACCCTGGCGATGACCGTCTATTCCGCCGCCTTCCTCGCCGATATCTGGCGCAGCGCCCTCCAGGCCGTGCCCAAGCCGCAATGGGAGGCTGCCGAGTGCCTGGGCCTGACCCGTTGGCAGCGCATGCGCCAGGTGATCATTCCCCAAGCCATCCGCATCTCGACCCCACCTACCGTGGGCTTCATGGTTCAGATCATCAAGAACACGTCCATCGCATCGCTAGTCATCGGCTATTCGGAACTGGGCTACTTCGCCAAGCTGCTCAACAACTCCACCTTCCAGCCCTTCCTGTTCTTCGGCGCGGCGGCCGCGCTCTATTTCATCATCAGCTATCCGCTTTCGGTCGGAAGCCGCGTTCTCGAGAGGAAACTCAATGCCGCCAATCGTTGAGCTGAAAGACGTCCACAAGAGCTTCGGCCCGGTCGCCGTGCTCAAGGGCGTGAGCTTTTCCGTCGACAAGGGTCAGGTCGTCGCCATCATCGGCCAGAGCGGCTCGGGCAAGAGCACGGCCCTGCGCTGTCTTGACCGGCTGGAGACCATCGACTCCGGCGAACTGCGCGTCTGTGAGCAGGAACTCTCAGGCAAGGATGTCGACCTGCGCGCCCTGCGTCGCGACGTCGGCATCGTGTTCCAGAGCTATAATCTGTTTCCCCACCTGACCGTGGCCGAGAACATCATGCTGGCACCACGTAGCGTCAAGAAGATGGGTCGCAGCGAGGCGCGGCAACTGGCCGCCGACGTGCTGGGTCGGGTCGGTCTCGCCGACCGGCTCGATGCTTATCCGGAACAGCTTTCCGGCGGGCAGCAGCAGCGTGTCGCCATTGCGCGCAGCCTCGCCATGCAGCCCAAAGTCATGCTGTTCGACGAGGTGACCTCGGCGCTCGATCCCGAACTCACTGGGGAAGTGCTTAAGGTGATCGAGAAGCTGGCCGCCGACGGCATGACCATGATCCTCGTTACCCATGAGATGGAATTCGCACAGCGCGTCGCCGATCTCGTGATCTACATGCGCGACGGCAAGGTGCATGAGAGCGGGCCGCCCGACATCATGACCAATCCGTCAACGCCCGAACTGCGTCGCTTCGTCAGCGCCGGCCAGCATGCCCGTCCGCATGCCGTGGCCGACGATGCCGGCACCATTCCCGTGCTTGGCACCCCGGCGGAATGAGCATGGCCAAGGTTCTGCTGCCCCATCCGCTTGACGACATGATCCTGCTCTATGGCCGGGGGCTGCTCGACCGGCTCGATCCGCTGGCCAGTCTCGTGCTCAATGAGGATGGGCGGCACTGGTCTGCCGAGGAGGTCATAGACCGGGCAGGGGATTGCGACGTCATCCTGTCCTTCGGCGTCACGCCGGCCGGCAGCGACCTGTTCGCGGCCCTACAGCGCCTGCGCGCCTTCATGCGCTGGGCCGTCGATATCCGCAATATCGACGTGACGGCAGCCAGCGCGGCGGGCGTGCTTGTGACGCGCGGTCCGGCCGCCTTTGCCTCGGGCGTCTCCGAACTGATCCTGGGCCTGATGCTCGACCTGACGCGTGGCATCGCCACGGCGACGGAAAGCTATCGGCGCGGTGTCGTCCCGGCGCCCGCCATCACGCGCGACCTGCGCGGCGCGAAGCTCGGCGTCATCGGCTATGGCCAGATCGCCCGCTATCTCTGCGAGGTGGCGCAGGCCCTGGGCATGCGCATCCTCGTCAATGACCCCTATACGCCCGTGGAGGGCGAGGGCATCGTGGCCGTGGATCGCGCCCGGCTGCTGGCCGAGAGCGACTATGTCGTCTGTCTCGCCACCGCCACGCCGGAAACCGAGAACATGATGGACGCGGCCGCCTTTGCCGCGATGAAGCCCACGGCCTATTTCATCAACGTGTCGCGCGGCAACCTGGTCAACGAGGCCGACCTCAAGGCTGCGCTCGACGCCGGGACAATCGCCGGGGCTGGGCTCGACGTCGGCCGGGCACATCGGCAGATGCCTTCGCTCGAGCTGGCGCGGCATCCGCGCGTTGTGGCCACGCCCCATATCGGCGGCCTGACGCCCAATTCGCTGGAACTCCAGCACGACGAAGCGGCGCGGCAATTGCAGGCCATTCTCGCCGGAACCATGCCGGAGCGCGCCGTCAACCCAGCGCAGGCCACGCGCCTCGATCCCGCCTGGCGGGCGTGAGCCATGATGGCTACTGCGGGGGCAGTGCGGGCCGGCGGGTGGGACTGTGCCATCCACATCTATGAGCGCGATCGGCCGCTGGTGCCATCGGCGACCTTCCAGCCCCCTCACGCCCCGCTGGCCGACTATCTGCGCGAGCGCGACAGCCTGGGGCTGAGCCGGGTCGTCCTATCGCAACCCACAGCTTATGGCTTTGACAACAGCCTGCTGCTCGAGGGCCTCTGCCAACTGGGCGAGGCCGGCCGGGGCATTGTCGTCATCCACCCCGATATCGCCGATGCAGAGCTCGACCACCTGCATGCGCTGGGAGTGCGCGGCGTGCGCTTCATGCTGTTTGCAGGTGGCGTGCTGGACTGGGCTGCGGTCGAGCCCATTGCGCGGCGCGTGGCCCGTGTTGGCTGGCACCTCAAGTTCCAGCTCGACGGACGCCGCTTTGCCGAACTAGCGCCAACGCTGGCCGGCCTGCCGGTCCGCAGCGTCATCGACCTGCATCTGGGCAGTTTCCCGGCCGACGTCGACGCCGATTCAGCGGCAGCCGATGCGCTCTGCCGGGGTCTCGATGATGATTGGTGCTGGGTCAGCCTGTCGGCGCCCTATCCGATCTGGCCGACGCTTGGCCGCGCGCCAGAAGTCTTGCTGGCGCTGCCGCGCCGCGCCGTGGCGACACGGCCCGACCGCTGCATCTGGTCGTCGAACTGGCCCCATGTCAATGTGTCGCCGACCCCGCTGCCACGCGCCGGGCTCGATTGGCTGGAGCGCGTCATTCCAGACGCCGCCCAGCGTTGCGCCGTTCTTGAGGACAATCCTGGCAGCCTGTTCGGGCCGGTGTCATGATCGCCTCAGAGCAGGAGCGCGCCTATGGCATCCTCGTTCCAGGCCATGCCATGGCCGGGGCGGCGGTCGACGACCGAATGGCCATTCTCGATCCGCAGCGGCTCCTGCAGCACCGGACCGGCCCAGTCGACATACTCGAGATAGTGGCGGGTCGATGCCGCAGCCAGCAGGTGTTGGCTGGCCTCGGGGAAGAGATGGCTGGACACCGGCACGCCATGCCCGCTGGCAAGGCCCGCCGCCCGCAGCCAGGGCGTCATGCCGCCGATCTTCATCACGTCGGGCATGATGAGGTCGCTGGCGCCGGCGGCCACGGCCTTGGCGACATCGCCCACGCTCCAGAAATTCTCCCCGATCTGCACCGGGGTCGCGATCTGCCTCGCCAATGCGGCGCTGCCGGCATAATCGTCGGCGCGAATGGCCTCCTCGATCCAGGCGAGCCCTTCGCCGTCGAGCGCCTGGCACCGCCGCATGGCCTCGGGCAGCTCGAGGCACTGGTTGAAGTCGGCGACGATCTCGATCTCCGGTCCGACTGCGGCGCGCACCGCGCGGGTGACCGCGACATCTTCTGCCAGCGTCGGATAGCCCAGCCGCAGCTTGATGGCGGTGAACCCGAATTCGAGCAGTTCGACCGCCTCGACAGCGGCACGCGCGCTGCCCATCAGGCCGAGCCCGAGGCTGTTATAGGCCCTGAGCGGCTGCAGCGAGCCGCCCCAGAGCTCGGCCAGCGGCTTGTCGTTCAGCTTGCCCACAATGTCCCATGCCGCCATGTCCACCGCCGCCAGCGCCATGGTCACCAAGCCCGTTCCGCCCAGCAGCAGGAAGGACTTCTGCAGCTTTCGCTCCAGTTCCACCGGTTCGACCGGCTGGCCGGCGAGAAAGCTGCCGATCTCCTCGAGCAGGGCGGCCAGTGGCCGCAGCACCAGCGGGCTGGGGCTGAACAGATAGGCAATTCCCGTGATGCCCGCATCGGTCTCCATGTCGACCAGAACCAGCGGCACGCGCGGCAGCGACCCGCTGGCATTGACCAGCGGCCGGCGCAACGGCGCGAGCACGACACGGACCTTGAGAGCCTTTAGGCGGGGAGCAGACATGGATCATCCTGTTCATTGTGCTGAACTGCATTTTCTATTAGCGCATGCGAAGTGGGATGGTCAACGACAACAACAATAGGTATGCGTTCAACATATTGAACAATAGACAATATGTTGACTGAACAGCTCTGAGATGGCAGAGGAAGCCAGTGCAATTTGCGAGGCAGGACTGACGATGATCGAGGATGGGTTGATATCGGAGATGGCGCTCGCGCTGCGCCAGGCCGGAAAAGAGCCGGCCGTACTCTCCCCGATTGCGGATGTAGCGACGGCCTATGCTATCCAGAACGCGAATACTGCCGAAGGTCTCGCGGCTGGCCGTCGCATCGTGGGTGTCAAGGTGGGCCTGACCACGGCCGCCGCGCAGACAGCCTTCTACGCGCGCGAGCCAACGGTGGGCGTGTTGTTCGGCGACATGGAATGCCCCGATGCCAGTCTTGTCTTGTCCCATCGCCTGCGGCAGCCGCAGGCGGAAGGCGAGATCGCCTTCGTGCTGGCCCGGGACCTTATCGAGCCGGAACCCAGCCTTGCCGAGGTTATCGCAGCCGTCGACTTCCTGCTGCCGGCCATCGAAATCGTCGATCACCGTCAGGACAGCTGGACCATGCCGCTGACCAATGTGATCGCCGACAATGCCTGCGCCGGGCTCTATGTGCTTGGCGGCAGCCCGCGTCGCCTGGGCGACGTCGACCTGTGGCTGTGTGGCATGGTGCTCGAGATCAACGGCGAACCGGCCTCGACCGGCGCCGGTCTCGCCAGCCTCGGCAACCCGCTCAATGCCCTGCGCTGGGTCGCCGGTCATCTGGCACGGACAGGACGTCCGCTGCGGGCCGGCAACGTCATCCTGTCCGGCGCGCTCGGCCCCATGTCGCCCATTCGCTCCGGCGATGTCGTGTCCCTGCGTATCGCTGGCCTCGGCTCCTGTTCCTTCATTCTCGGCGAGGATCGCCCATGACGACCACCTCTCCCGATCTCGACGCGACGGCCGCCCTGCTCGATGACGCGGCCCGCGAGGCACGCGGCATGGACCAGCTGGGTCTCGATGCCAGCGTCGCCGAGGCCTATGACATCCAGCGCCGCTCCATGGCCCGGCGCGAGGCGCGCGGCGAACGGCTGATCGGCATCAAGATGGGCCTGACCAGTCGCGCCAAGATGGCCCAGGTCAATATCACCGAGGTGATCTGGGGCCAGTTGACCGATGCCATGGTGGTGGAAAACGGCGGCACGATGGACGCCAGCCGGTTCGGCCAGCCCCGCGCCGAACCCGAAATCGCCTTCCGCCTTGGAAAGTCCCTCTCGGGTGTAGTGACCGAACTCGAAGCCTGGGCGGCAATCGAGGGCGTGGCTCCGGCCGTCGAGATTCTCGACAGCCGGTTCCGCAACTTCAAGTTCAACCTCGCCGATGCGATTGCCGACAATTGTTCGGCAGCGGGCCTTGTCGTTGGCCCATGGACGGCGCCGGGCGTGGATTTTTCCAACCTGGGCATGTGCATGAGCATTGACGGCAGGCCGGTGGGCATCGGCTCCAGCGCTGCCATCCTAGGCCACCCGATCCGCACGCTCGTCGCGGCCGCCCGGCTCACAGCCCAATATGGCGGGGAATTGCGCGCCGGCGACATCTTCCTGTCTGGTGCGCCGACCGCCGCTGTACCGCTGAAGCCCGGCATGCGCGTGAGTCTTGAAGTGCAGTCCCTTGGCCAATGCGGCTTTTCCGTCACCACCCCATCCGAAGGAGCATGACCATGCCCGTTGCCGATCTCGTTCCGGTCTGCGTCGCGCATTGCACCGCCGACACCGCACAGCAGCATGAGGCCGATGGCAGCCCCACCTGGATCACCCGCGGTGCCAACTTCGTCGTCGCGGTCACCGCGGTGCATCCCGGCACTATCTTGTCCCGCAGCGGCCAGGCAGACGATTACATGGTCATCCTGCCCGTCGGCATGCAGGCAGAACTGTCGGGCGGCGGGCAAAATCTGCTGGCCGGCGACGACAGCCTTGCCATCGTGCCGCCCGGCGACAGCCGGGTCAAAGCCGGGGCGGCCGGACATGTCGTGCGCATCTTCTCCACCGCCGCGCGCGACCTGACAGCGCTTGCCCAGAACGCCGCCCATTACGGCCCCGATCTCAACCTGCCCGAGAACATTGCTCCGCTGGCCGGCCATTCCCTGCGCCAGTTCCGCATGGCGGACTATCCCCGAGTGGGCAATGCGCTGATCCAGCCGCGGATTTTTCGCTCGGGCAACCTGATGGTCAACCTGTTCCATGTGTTCGACCAGCTACGTCCAACCACCGAACTGCGCCCGCACTGGCATGACGATTTCGACCAGGGCTCGCTGGGCCTTGCCGGCCGCTGGCTGCACCATATCCGCACGCCCTGGGGCAGCGATATCGAGCAGTGGCGCGATGACCAGCATCTTGAAGTGGCCAGCCCGTCGCTGACCATCATTCCCCCGACCATGATCCATGCCTCGCGCAATCTCGATCCCGACAGCCGGCTGGTCGATATTTTTGCGCCGCCGCGCGTCGATTTTCTGAGGAGTGGCATCGTGATTAACGCTGCCGAATATCCCGCGCCACCCGCCGACGCCGCCAGCACCGACCGCGACGTGCCGCAGGACTGGCAGAAGGTCGGCCGCGCCACCACCTGACTCGAGGACTCCGCCATGACCCTGACGCCACAGCATATGGAAGCAGCGATCCGTCGCTATTTCGACGCCTGCAACAAGGCCGACTATCAGGCACTGATCGATAGTTTTACGCCCGACGCCGTGCATTACTTTCCACCCGGCCTGCCCGACGTCCCCTGGCGCGGCGCCGACACCATTGCCCGCAAGTGGATATGGTGCGTCGAGACGCTGGGGTCGCAGTGGACCATTGAAAAGGTGCTCTGCTCCTCCACCGCGCCCGAGGCGGTAATCGAATGGACCCATTGGAAGACGCGCTCCGGCACCGCCCTGCGCGGCGATGAATGGTATGTCTTCGACGAGGCAAGCGGCCGGATCGCCGAAATACGCGCCTTCTATGCCGCTTCGGCCAATCCGGCTCTGACCATCTCGCAGCTGGAAGACTTCGACTATGCCGGTCGCGGTTATCACCTCGCTCCGGCATCGGAGGTCTAGATGCTGTTTCTAATCCAGGCCTCCGACCGGCCGGACACCCGCGACCTGCGCAGCAGCCTGCGCAGCGAGCATCTTGAGATGCTCTACCGTCTGAAGGCCGAGGGCAGAGTGTTCGATGCCGGCGCCCGGCTGGACTCCGAGGGCCACATCGTCGGATCGGTGGTCATCCTCGAGGCCGATGATATGGATGGCGTTCGGGCCTATCTCGATGCCGAAGTCTTCGTGCATCACAAGGTCTGGGGAGACGTCGATATTTCCCCCTATCGCAGGGTGCAGTGGCCCGCGGCGTGACGTGAGCTGCGAGACCAGACTCCCCTATTCCCCTTTTGAGAGGCAAAAGAATGGCTGAACTGCACAAGAACCTGATCGACGGGGAATGGGTTGGCTCGGACGGCGTGGAAAATATCAATCCGTCAAATACGGCTGAAGTAGTGGGCGTCTATGCCCGCGCCACGGCGGAGGAAACCAAGCAGGCCATCGCCGCTGCCAAGGCCGCTTTCCCGGCCTGGTCGCGCTCGGGCATTCTCGAACGCCATGCCATTCTCTCCAAGGCATCGCAGGAAATCCTCGCGCGCAAAGCCGAGCTCGGCGAACTCCTGTCGCGCGAAGAGGGCAAGACACTGCCGGAAGGCATTGGCGAAGTGACCCGCGCCGCGCAGATTTTCGACTTCTTCGCCGGTGAAGTGCTGCGCCTCGCTGGCGAAGTGCTCCCATCGGTTCGTCCCGGCGTTGGTGTCGAAATCACCCGTGAGCCTTTCGGTGTCATCGGCATCATCACGCCGTGGAACTTCCCGATCGCCATCCCGACTTGGAAGATTGCTCCGGCCTTGGCCTATGGCAATACCGTCCTGATCAAGCCGGCTGATCTCGTTCCCGGCTCGACCTGGGCGATCGTCGACATTCTCGTCCGCGCCGGCCTGCCCAAGGGCGTGCTGAACCTCGTCATGGGCAAGGGTTCGGTCGTCGGCCAGACCATGCTCGACAGCAAGCATGTCACCGCCATCTCCTTCACCGGTTCGGTGGGTACCGGCAAGCGCGTTGCTGCCGCTTCGATCGAGGTCGGTCGCAAGTTCCAGCTGGAAATGGGCGGCAAGAACCCGGTCATCGTGCTCGACGACGCCGACCTCAAGGTTGCCGTTGAATCGGTTGCCCAGTCGGCCTTCTTCTCGACCGGCCAGCGCTGCACGGCCTCGTCGCGCGTCATCGTCACCGAAGGCATCCACGACAAGTTCGTCGAAGCCCTGGCCGAGCGTACGCGTAACCTGCGCGTCGGGGATGCACTGGACAAGAACACCGAAATCGGTCCGGTGGTCGATCCCAGCCAGCTCAAGCAGGACACCGACTATATCGCTATCGGCAAGTCCGAAGGCGCCAAGCTCGCGGCCGGTGGCGAACTGGTCAAGGCTGGCACGGAAGGCTACTTCCTGCAGCCGACGCTCTTCACCGAAGCGACCAACCAGATGCGCATTTCGCGCGAGGAAATCTTTGGGCCGGTGGCTTCGGTCATCCGCGTCAAGGACTATGAAGAAGCCCTCGCCACCGCCAATGACACCGATTTCGGTCTCTCGGCCGGCATCGTCACCACCTCGCTCAAGTATGCGACCCACTTCAAGCGCAATGCTGAAGCTGGCATGGTGATGGTCAACGTGCCGACCGCGGGCGTCGACTTCCATGTCCCATTCGGTGGCCGCAAGGGCTCGTCCTATGGCCCGCGCGAGCAGGGCAAGTATGCAGCCGAATTCTTCACCGTGGTGAAGACGGCGTACACGGCCGCTGGGTGATTGGTGACATAATCCAGTGAAGGTCTGCTTTCCTGCATTTCAACTCCAAAGCTGACAGTCTGCAGTCCACCCCTAAGCCGCGAGTCGGTAGTCGTTCCCCTTCCGGCGAAAACGAAGTCAACGCCCATTCACTTCGCATAGCTTGCATTTGACGTCTGACTCCCAATCACTACGCGATAACCATCGCTTATCACGTAGTGCCGAAATCCAGGTTGCGACCTGGCGAGCAGCGGGTTCAGAATTGGGATGCGGGATCACAAATGTGTGAGCGAAGAATTCGGAGATGGAAATCCGATTTCCCTTGACATGTTTGCAAGTATACTGGCCTGCTTGGAGTAGATGTGACAAAGACATAGTATTCCAGAAAGCAGTAGTAATACAGTAGTATTGTAGAAGTATATAGTATTCATAAGTATTGCTTTGGAATGCTATTTCTGTGATAGGGGTTGAAATTTTGGGGTCTACTCGACTCTTTTCAATCAATACTTCATCTCGGAAATGCCGGTTTCCGGTGCTTCCAGGCCCTCACAGCCTACCCAGCCTGCAATGCAAGCTACCCGAAGTGAAAGCCCATTCGCTTCGCTTGCAGGGGTCATCGGGACCACCTGTTGCGCTTGAGCTCGGTCCGCGCATGGCCAGCAAAGCCCCGTGCGGCCTGGCGTACAGCCTCTGCAATGGCGCTTCCAGGATCGGGTCGTAGGTCACGCGCTCTTCGGCGGCGACAAGGAGGCGTGGGCCTTCAGCGGTCCTGGCCCATATACCCTCTTTGCCACCATCACGAACCCGACCCCACCACAGGACACCGCCTTGGCCGGTCATCGAGAACAGGCGCTGCAGCGTACCTGGCGGCAAGTTGCCACCCTCGGTAGGGCTCACATTGATGCCCAAGGCAAGGACAGCTGCAGACTGCAGGTTATCCCACACGGGGATCATGACGTGCTTGTCCGCTGGTCCGATCTCACCCGGGTTACGCGTCTGCTCGCCTTCGCCGAGGGCGTACCGCAACCAACGGTGCTGGAGAGGCTTGATCTCGATCGCAGCACTGACGCCGGTAGCTGCCGATGCGCGGGAAGGGTGAGGCTGGCGTGCCGAGATCGCTTCGCGGGTCAGGGCTTCGGGCTTGTCGAAAACCTGGTCGATCGCTTTGTGGGCGCGGTCACGGGCATCCCTGGCGACAGCATTGGCAGCGGCCTGGAGAGGGCGTGAGGCATCGTCGACCAGGCCGGCCATGCGCTGCTCGAAAGCGCGGATTTGCCTCGGGTTGATACGGACGGCGATGGAGCTCTTGCGTGCCATAGCCGCAAGCGTCCGGTATCCGATCTGGCAAAATCAAGTAACTCGTGGCCTGCTAGGCAAAAAAAGACGCCCCGGAGGGCGTCTGAGGTCACGATACTAGATTAGTCCACGAAATGTATGTTGCGGTTTCGCATGACACAAGCCCTTGTATGCGATGTCCGGCACTGGGGCGGACGATTTTTCTACTCCACGCCGTAGCAGCCTATGTCGAGTGCACCCCCGTTACTCCATGGTACGGCGTAGCAGCGGCTTTCATGACCGCGATGTCTTTTTCGTCCCACGTGAGGTCTTTGCGCCGCGGCGGTGGGCTGTAGCCCTCGTCACGCATTTGGATGGAAGGTACCGCACCGGTTTCAAAGCGCGCTGGCGGGTGGAGGCGCTCACGCACTGCCGCTTGAGACATTTCTCGGTCCGCGCCGTCCCGCATGAGGACCAGTACCGCGACACGGAAGAGACGTGTCACACTGATGTACACACCTTCACCATCGTGCATCGCGTATTCCGGCCGCAGGCAGAAGCTCGTTGCTTCCGAGATCGCGGCATCGACCTTCCGGGCTTCCGGCCAGCCGATAGCGCTGCGCATCGCCCGCCACTCACGCGTCTTCTCCGCTTTCCTACGCCTGGATGCGGCAATGCGCGCCGGCCGGGTCATCGGCAGGTCGGGCTTCATCGCGCTGTCGGTCGCGGTCATCATGCCCCGACGATGACGAGGATCGTCGCAAGCCACAAGTGGGTACGCCGTACCAAATCCACGCCGTGGCGCTGTCCGGCGCTCCAGCGGCGCTTCGCGCTGTCTGTGCTATCGGGAAGAGAGGCCCCGTGCCCAGGAATCCCCAGAGCATCGTTCCCAAAAGCCCCATCTGAACCCCGCACGGAGGCGTAGCAACGCGGAGCCGACACAGAAACGGGCCGCAATGCCCACGATCCGTTTCGGGCCGCCAGGCCCGCATTCTCGTCGATCAATCTAGACTCTCGACCTCGGACCAAACGGCATCGCCGGATCGGTCTCGACCGGAACAGGATCGTCGATCTGGAGCCATCGTGGAGACCCAAAAAACCCCTTGGGTGAGGGATCCGTACCGACATCTTCGTTTCGAGCCTCCAGACCCCATCCAGATCGACAGGGTAATGATCGACACCTGGGGATCGATACCTATCTCGAGATGATCGGTCGGACATCCGTCCAGCAGGACATCGAAACCCGGTACGGGGATCGCAGGCCCTAAACGGGCACCTAGGCTCACCTGGGCCGGAGGCCATCTGTAATCCCTGTATCGGTTCCAGTGATCGCAGGGTCGCAAATGACCTCCGGTCTAGCCTTGTCACCCCATAGCCGCCCTGCGGCCCTAGTGATCCCAGAACCGCGGAGCGGACTGGAATCCTATAGGTGCAAAGCACCCTCGGAATCCCAGATTCCTATTCTTTCTTTATAGGGCACCGGCACGTGTCACCAGATCGGTAATTCGTCGTTATCCTGCAATTGTTTAAGAAATCGAGGGTGAGACACTTGATGTACGCGAGGATCCCCCTCATCTTTGATCTCGATATCGCCGTTAGAGGTCCCGATGCTCCCAGAACTGATCCCCATACCTGCTCAGACAGCAGCCGAGTTCAAGGTCGAGGGAACGTGCACTGGTCGTGACATCGCGTGGGCACTGGCGCTCCTTATGCAGTCCGTAGATCGTGGGGAAGCCGGCGAGGTCCTGATCTCAGACGAGAGGACCCGGGAAGCGCTTTTCATAAAGAGGTCCGACACGATCGAGCGCGAGAACGGGCGCTGGGCGCGTCTTTATCATCTCACGATCTGTGGTCGGCCAGCACCGTGCGTCCCCTTTGAGACCATGGGTGGTCAGGGCGCCTGGCCGCGTCGTCACAAGACTGCAGCTGGCGAGATCTCTGTGATCGTGGACCAGGATCTCGTCGACGCCTTCACTGATCGCTCTGGGGACGTCGTATTCCTGCCTCGTCGGTTGCTCGAGCTCGCTGACAGCAGATACACCGTGTCGATGATGATGCGGGTGCTGGCGTGGTCGGTGGGTGACTACCCGCGTGCCTGGAAAGTGGTCGACACTGCGCGCAAGGTGAAGATCCGCGTCCCACTCCAGGTCATCATCGAAGCTCTGGATTTGCCGGCATCGATGAAGCCCTCTCAGATCGCTGGTCGCGTTCTTTCCCAGGTCGCAGACGAAATCACCAGCTTTACAGACTACGAGGTGACTCTGATGCCCCGGGTCGCGCCATCGACTGGCCGGATACGCGACATCGAAGTCACGATCCATGTGCCCGATGTCGAAGCCACGCTCGACGCGATCGAGACTGCTGGCGGTGAGCTGGGTGGACGCAGGAAGCGCAAGCCCCGCGGGTATCCAATGCCGGCCACTAGGCCCGCAACACCGGTCCCTGTCTCACGCGCAGCGCTGGACGCCGCAGTACCACTTTCTGTCGTTCCCGCCCCGGACATCTTAGAAAAAATGGGCGATAGTTCAAATTCGACAGTTTCCCCAGGACCTTCTTCAACGGCTGTCGAATATGGTCTGCGGCAGAACGTCATTGAGTGGTGAGGAGCGAGGCATGTTTTCGGATTCTGAGATCCTGCTCATGATGCACAATGACCAGGACAGGTCACACGCGGCCCGAGAGATCACCAAAGCCAACAACGAAATCAGGCGTCTGCGCGCGCTCCTCACCGACGCCCAGGAAGAGCTCGCCGACGAGCGCAAAGCCCGTGTCTTCGCCGAATACCAGCTCAACAAGCGGCACTGACTCTGCCGCCACCGCCAGAATGAATTAGGGCCCGAGAGATGATCTCGGGCCCTTTGCTTTGATCAGATCGCGAGTGCTGCGATCGGCGTGTGCGCCATTTCCCGCTCTGCTGTCCGGCTTTTCGACGGACGCTCTTGCATCTGCAGGTAGGCTGGCAGCCCGCGGACTTCCCTGCGGCCGGACATGTACCCACCCAGGTCCTCGACGCAGATGAGCTTGCAGAGCTGGATGTGATCGAGCTGGCTCATCCATTTCACCGTGTCCGCCGGCACATTATGCATGTCCTGCATTGTCACCGTGCCCGCCGCCATGCGCTGCGCCAGCGTCTTCACTGCAAGCGCGGCACCGGTGGGCGCTGTTACCTGGCGGGCGCCGTTGTCATTGCTCCGGCGCTGAACTGCCGCAGCCGGCAAGGGTGCACCGGCCCCGAAGTCCGGGATCAGATGCATGACCAACCGACCCGTTTTCTTGCACGTCACCCAGACCGTCCTGCCGATTGCTCTGAGTGCGGCTCCGATTGCCGCGATTATCCTGTCCATTGTCGTCTCTCCTTTGCCTAGATGGCTTGTGCGAGAGTAGACCGAGCGCTGGCAAGAAAGAACGTGGTAGCGAATGTGAACAATGATTGTTCACATTTCCAAAGTGGCAATGTTGACACGCGGAAACCCGCAGAATTGCTGGCTTTGACGAATCCCTGTCGAGGGACGAATTGACAATGACAATCCTTCAAACTTTGAAACACCTGCCTGTTACTCAGATTTTGTCACTTTATGCTTGTGATATGCGAATGTTCGAGCGACCGTTTTTGCAGGACATGGAATTCAAGGATTCTTGCAGTGACCACCACCACCCAGCGTTCTCTCGGCCTTCGCCGCCTCGGCGGCCCCGGACCCGAAATGCTCTATTCCCCCGACACCACCTATGGGCTTCACCGCGGCCAGTCCCGCCTACGCACTCGCCCGATGGCCGACACGCCCGCAGCTGATGAGCCCACGGCCGAAACCGTCGTCGAGCACATCGAGCCAGCGGTCGAGAGTGATTTGGTTATCGAAGGTATCGAAACCGCAGCTCCTGTCGCCGAGAGGACGCCTTACGTCGACCCGAACCCAGATTTCCTCGATTGGGATGGCGAGCTGGTGCCCATGACGGGACCCTATATCTCGAAAGACGGCTGCCGCTGGATGCACGGGGTGCCGTCATTCCTGCATGAAGACCGCCCCCAGTCCAACATCCGCTAACCGGAGCAAGTCATGGAACACGCTCTCCAGGCCCGCCCCGGGTACCGCAAACTCAACCATCCAGATCTGACCCAGCCGCGCCCGCGTCTTGACCCAAGCAAGCCACGCGTCGGCGCTGGTATCGTTCTCGCTGACGTCAGTGACGAGCAGATCGTTGCGCTCCTAGATGCCGGACTCTCTCGCTCCGAGCTCGCCGCACACTATGGCGTCGGCGATCATGTCATTCGCTACCGCGACAAGATTCTGCGCGAGAGCGGGTTGATGCCGGCCAAGGCGCGCCCGAGCGGCCGCTTCTTCATCGACGACATTGTCGACGGGCACGGAGACCGCATCTTCTATCAGATCGCGGCTCACCGCCGGGCCGCTTGGGATGCTCTGGTCGCGATGGAGTCGCAAGAACGTCCGCGGCTGCCCTCGTGGGCGGTCGAGCTAGTTGATTTCAGCCTGCTTGAGTTCTCGAAGCCCCTTTCTTTCGGTGCCTATTTGACAGGAGCGCACGCAGAATGACCCACAGCTTTTCTCATTATGAGCAGATGTCGCGGCAGGGCCAGACCGCGCTCTATCTCTACATCGACATCGAAACCATACCGAGCCAGGATCCGGCCGTGCTCGACGCCATTCGCGCGAAGCATATGGTTGCCGAACCGGATCTGACCGCGATCGAGGCGGACAAGCGCCTGACTGATCCCGCAAAAATCGCCGCCGATCTCGAAAAGAAGCGTGTCAAGGCTGTCGAGGACTACGTTGACGCTGTCGAGAAGTCTAAGTCTGACATCAACACGGAATACCGACGCACCGCCCTCGACGCCAGCACTGGTCAGATCGTGTGCGCCAGTGCCGCTCTCGCGGACCGCGATGTCCATTGCATCTGGGCGCATGACCTTTCTGCCGACGCCGAAAAGGGTATGCTTCAGGCTCTTTTCGAAGGCCTGGAAAGCATGCTGTCCGAGCACGCCAAGGACCTGGCGCTGGCATCGCTCGTCGAGCAGGGTCGTAGCGACATCGATTCCGTCCGTCTGGAAATGCAGCGTCATCGCGTCGTCCCAGTCGTCGTCGCGCACCACGCCGGTTTTGACATCCGTTACATCTGGCAGCGCGCCATAATCCTTGGTGTCACCCCGCCGAGCTGGTGGCCGGTAGACGCCCGTCCATGGGACACCGATCGCGTCTTCGACACCATGACCGCCTGGGCCGGGCACGGCAATCGGATCGGCCTCGATCGCCTTTGCAAGGCCCTGAGCTTGCCGGGCAAGACGGGCGTCGACGGCTCACAGGTGTGGGACCTTGTCCGCGATGGTCGCATCGACGATGTCGTGGACTATTGCGACGACGATGTCCGCCGCCTCCGCAGCGTGCACCGCCGTCTCATCGGGCTGCCGGTCCTTGAGATCGACGCGATCGAGGTGCCTGACATGGGCGCCGCAGAGAAGGAGGCCGCGTGATGTTTCTGCACGTCCAGACCACAGTCGACCGCGTCATCATCGAAGGTGACGACTGCAATGTCTCTGCAACCATCGAGACGCTGAAGCGCACCCGCGGGGCCATGTTCCCGGGGCCCAGCATCGACTTCACGCTCACAATGCCTGCATGCGAGATCGAAGACGCCTACGACCGCGCGATCGAGGAGGGGCGCCGGATTTTCGAGCGCTTCAATGCCAAGCAGGAGGCCGCGTGATGCGCGGTCACGAAATCCTGTCTTCGATCGCGTGGTCTAGCGACGTCCACCCGGACACCATCGCATCGATCGAAGCCGCAATCCTGGACCTGGATCGAAAGGTCCACGGGACCAACAGGACGACATATCGTGAGCAGGAGCTCCATTTCCTCTTGAAGGATTTCATAACCAAGCACGGGGGGATTCGGAAAGCCGCCGACGCCGCCGGCGTGTCAAAGAGCTATCTCTCCGATGTCGACTGCGGTCGGCGCCCAGCCGGCGACAAGATCCTTGCAGCATTAGGCTTGGTTCGGTCAGTGAAGAAAACTTTCGTCAAAATCGCCTGACCCCATTTGTGGCTTGCCAGACTGTCCGTCATCGTGACGGACACCACCACCCTGGAGAACTCCATGACCCAGACTCCCGTCACCCCGCCACCATTTGCAGGCCTGGTCTGGACCGATCTCCAGGCTCCGGCGAACGAGCGTTTCTGGGAGCTTTATCGCTTTCCCGGTGGCGAAGGAAAACGCACCCTCGGACTGGCTGGTATCACCGCGCGCAAGCTCGAAGACGCCTGGACCGTTTCCTTTAATCCTACCGTCGCCGGCGACAAAGCGGCCGACATCGTCTCCACTCTTGAGCTTCTGGTCTTCGCTGCACGCCGCAAGACCGATGACGCTATCGCTGAAACCGCCCGTCGTAATCGGGAAATGCAGCGCGAGCAGGATCAAGACCGCGAGCTCCGTGCTGACATTGCCCGCCGCAAGCTCGTCGATCACTTCGGCGATCAGACCGACACAGACCTAATATCTGCCGCCCAGGCCGCCGGTCGCGCATGCTGGCAGAAGTGGCACAACTTCTGTGTGAACAAGCGCAAGATGGCCGAATTCACCAACGTCGACGCGCGGATCTCGCTCGCGCAGGCGGTTTGGCTGACCGAGCTTGTCGATCAGACTGCGCGGAAGGCCGAGCATTTGCGCGACAACCTGACCGCCTCTGACAACGCCGTTGATTGGCCCGATGACCAGGTCGTGAGTGCGGTCGAAAGCCTGTGCTGGGCCGATCACGACCAGGCCAGGGAAGAGAACGGGGAAGGCTGGTCCAAAGCCGACAGCTCTAAGGGCCACTGGTGCCATGGCATGATCAAGTCCGGCGGCGCCAACCGCTCCATCGGCATCGATGCGGCGAGGGCGATCGTCGGGAAATACAGCCGTCAGCTCGAGAAGGGAGCCGCATGATGGCACACGCATATGTCGAGCAGACCCTAGTCGCCCATGGCTATCTAGAAGTCCTGAAAATGCTGCCAACACGTGAGATGGATGAGCAGCCGCTTGATTGGCTTGAACGCTGCGACGAGAAAATGTCGTCTTGGCTGATGACAGGGAAGGCCGATCGAGACCTCGCCGAACGCGCTATCGGCTGCGCGGAACACCTCGCGGCCGAGCTGCAGCGAATCCCGGCGATGGTGGGGTGGTGTCACCGCGAGTACATGGTCGCCGTAAACCACCGCCTGAATCCCGAGGACGATCGCGCGCGCTACAAGCTGGCGTCGGAATACAAATTTTTCGATGATGAGAGCGAAGATGATTTCATCGAACGTACGATTCTGGGTCTACTCGCATGACCCGGATTTGGGTGCTCTCAGACCTGCACATCGATGTGGTTGATGACCTTGACCTCGGGCGTCACCCCGACGCCGATCTCATCCTGATGGCCGGCGATCTATGCGACGGTGATTTCGATCCCGTACCGTGGCTGCTGTCGACATTCTCGGACGACGAGCGCTCCAAGCTTGTCTATGTCCCCGGCAACCACGACAGCTACAACGTCGGCCTGGACGGCGTCCCTGACCGCCTGCGCCATCTGCGCGAAACCACAGGCATTGCGACGCTCGATCGCGAGACCATCGAAATCGACGGCCGGCGCATCGTGGGGTGCACGATGTGGTCACCCCTGTCGCCTGCGCTCGACAATGCCGGCGGCGACCTGGCGGCTATTCCGGATTTCGATGGTGATGCTTGGCGCGCAGCTCATGGTCGGGACCGCACGTGGCTGGAGGAGACGGTGGCTGAGGGCGACATCGTCGTCACCCACCACGCTCCGAGTTGGGCTGGGCTGGACATCCGGATGCAGCAGAACCCGCGTCTGATGTCGCTCGCGAGCGGGTATTTCGCTGACATGACGGACCTAATTGAGCAGCGGCAGCCAGCTCTGTGGATCCACGGGCATACGCACGTGACGCGCGAGTATGAAGTTGGTGATACCCGGGTCGTCAGCAATGCCGCCGGTCGCGGCCGGGCTTTGGATTTCCAGCCGGGCTTGGTCGTCGAGATCGATGATCCGTCGCCGAAGTGTAGGAGTGTCCAGCATGGCTAAAGTGCATTTCACCGCGGATACGCATTTTGGCCACGCAAGCATAATCAGGATGGCCGGTCGCCCCTTTACATCTGTCGAGGAGCACGACCAGGCCTTGATCGACAACTGGAATGCCGTTGTAGCGCCGGCGGACACTGTCTTCGTCGTCGGTGATTTTGCGCACAAGGCCGACAATGATCGTGCGCGCAAGATTTTCGAGCGGCTCCGCGGCACGAAACATCTCGTGATCGGAAATCATGACTCAGAATTCGTACGAACTGGGCTCCCTTGGGCGTCCGTCATGGACCGCGTCAAGATCACCGTCGACGGCCAGAAAATTGTGCTCGACCATTATCCGATGCGCTCGTGGGAAGGCGTCAGGTCGGGTGCGATCCAGTTGTATGGCCACGTCCACAATCGGATCGACGTGTGGCCGAATTCGTGCGACGTCGGCGTGGATTGCTGGGGGTACCGGCCGGTGACGCTGCTCGATATCCGGGCCAGGCTAGACGCGGCACCTCATCATTTGATGGAGGAGTATGTGCTTGATGACGGCGAGGTGCCGGCGGAGGGAGAAGACGTCGAAGTCGTTAACGGAGTGAAGCTCTAGCGTGTCGCCAAAGTGCGCGTAAGAGTGCCGGAAACGGCCCCGATATCGTTATAATGCACTTAAGGACGGGTTTCGTTCGTTAAGTGCACATAAGGCACGTCATCGGTTGCGGGTATTCGATCACACTTCGACCTCTACAACTGCCGCTTTCCGCTTCCTGCTAGGCTTCGCGGCCAACTCCAGCAACGCCGCGCGCTCGCGTTCATAGATCCCCATCAAGTGCTCGGCCCGATTGCGATCCGACGCGAACGGCTCCTTGCGGTACGACTTGTCTACCGCCGCATCCAGCTTCCGATGCGCGGCTTTCAGGTCTGGCGGCATGCCGAGGGGGTCATATAGGTGAGCCAAGGAAGACGCCGGCATCCACTTTGCTCGCTCCTCGAGCACTTTCTCCGCCAGCTCCGCGATCTGCGCGGTCTTCGTGTCGTCCAGAACGGGCATAGGGAAGGGGTTGTAGACGATGTCGATGGAGTAGCGCGGATCGCTTTTCATCCGGCCGCCGATAATCTTCAGCCAGGCATTGTGCATGCGAGATGTGATTATGCCGAAGAGCAATGGCGTTGCGTGCGGCACGATCCGCACCAGGCTGCTGGGTATCGTGGGTGGTTCAGCCCATCCGATCGGGATGTACTCCCGTCTCTCCGAGCTCGTCTCTGGAACGACCAAGAAAGGCTCAGTTGGCCGTATCGTGACATGGAAGCGCGTGGGATATTCGGCGAGCTTGGCGCCATCGGCGCTGCCTTCTTTGATCTTGCGCTTGTTCTTGCCCTTTATCAGCCCCAACCTGAAATCTCGGACCTGGGAGATGATGTGGCGGACGTGAGGCAATGCCGCAAGGTCTGTCGGAGAGAGCCTGTCGACGCGAAGGAGCCACCGACTTTCGCCATTGATGAACTCATGGCTTCCGATAAACGGCACGAACAGATCGACCGATTCGGGCTCTATCTCCTCAAAGGCCGCTCTCTCCTCGGGTGTGAAGATGTAGAAGCCGCCGTCGATGGGCTTGGAGCCGATCATCATCGGAGGACGGTCTGCCGGAGACCGTGACAGCCTGGCGACGACGGTGTGTGGGTCCGACAGGCCGCCGGCATCAAATAGGTAAGGAGAGATCGACTTCACGGAGACCTCAATCGGATCCCCCTTAATGTCAGGGTAGTCGAAAAGACGACGGGTCGACGGTGCCTGCTGCGCTCGGCATAGGCCGAGGATCACACAATGTACATTGGCCTTGCCGCGGGCCTCACTGCCCCAGGCGAAGGTGCGGTGGGCGAAGAAGATTTCGAGCTTGTAGCGTTGAAAGAGGATCGGCCACAGTTGCGCGACCTGCTCGCCCTGCGTGATCGAGTTAGTGGTCACGAAGCCAATGGTGGCGCGGCTGGTCTGCACATATGCACCGGCCTTGAGAAACCAGCCAGCGACAAAATCCAGGGTGCCCTTGCGCCCCTTCATGGCCGCCAGGCGGTGGATCTGCGCGCGCTGCTCATCCTCGCCTTGCTTCGATCCCACAAATGGCGGGTTGCCGATGATGTAGGTGCACTCTTCCGGCGGCAGGACGGAGGACCAGTCGGTTTCCAGCGCATCACCCTGGCGAATGGTCGGCCGTGCGCGAAGCGGAATGCGCGCGAAATACTGCCCCAGGTCGTCGGATAGGAGCACGTTCATGATGTGATCGGTCATCCACATCGCAACCTCGGCAATGCGTGCCGGGAATTCCTCAAGCTCGATGCCGTAGAACTGGTCGACGTTGACCTTTGAGAGGATCGCGACGTCCAGCTCTCGCTGGTCGCTCAATTCCTTGATGACCTCGGTCTCGAGCCGGCGGAGCTCGCGATAGGCGATGACCAGAAAATTCCCGCAGCCACATGCCGGGTCGAAGCACTTGATCGACGCCAGCTTGTCCTGAAACGCCCGCAGCATTGCGGTGCGCCGACTGGACTTGTCGGCCATGATCTTGGCGAGTTCGGCGTTCAGATCATCGAGGAACATTGGTCCCAGGACCTTCAGAATGTTCTGCTCGGTGGTGTAGTGAGCTCCGATAGCACGACGCTTCTTCTTGTCCATGACGGACTGGAACAAGGCGCCGAAGATCGCGGGAGACACCTTCTCCCAAGTGAAATTTGCCGCCTTGAGCAGCTTATCACGCATGTTCTTGTCGAAGGACGCGACGGCCAGGCGCTCGGCGAAAAGATCCCCGTTGATGTATTCAAACTGGGCCAGATCGGGGTCGAGATTGGTCTGGCGCCGCGACTTGTCGGTATTGAGCACCTCGAAGAGATGCTGAAGCTTCCCGCCGAGGTCGGAGCCATCCTCGTCGGTGTGGTCCCGCACGTAGTCGCGGAACAACCATTTGGTCTGGAAGATGCCGGTGCTGTCGGCAAACATGCAGAAGAGCAGACGGACCAGCAGGCGCTCCAGGTCGTGGCCGACGAAGCCGGACTGCAAGAGGGCATCATGGAGCTGGCCCATGAGCTCCGATGCCTTGATGTTGGCTGGATCCTGATCCTTGAACGCCGCTGGTTTGTCGCCGATGATGAACGAGAAGGCCCTGACGTGCTTCGGCAGGTCGGCCAGGGGGAACTTGATCGACCGATTTTCATCCAGGTCGTAAAGCTCGAAGCGCTGGAAGTCGCAGGCCAGGACGAACCGCGGCAGATCGGCATCCTTTAGTCCTGGAAAGTAGTCGAGAGCCTGCTGGTGAGCCTTCTCCAGGTCGTGGCCCATGCTCTTTTGCTCGACGAGTAGCACGCCCTTCCAGAAGAGGTCGATGAATCCGCGTTTATTGTCGGGGAGACCCTTGACCGGCTGCTCGAAGGAGGCAACGCGCCGACGGCTTGCACCGAAGACTTCGAAGAACTCGTTATAGAAACTCTGGGCATCGCCCTTTTCGTAACCGTGCCCTTTCCAGTCTCGAGCGAAGCGGGCGGCATTGGCCCTGATGTCGTTCCATGACAGTCCCACGGCCGCTATTGATCCTCGTCATCGGATGCGGGTCTTGGCGGCGTCGAGAACAGGTCAACCTGCATCGGCGCCGGCTTATACTCGAGCACCTTCTTGACTATGTGCTCGGTCTTGAGCCCGTCCACACCCTGTTTCTGGATCGTCTGCACAGAGCAGATCAGGACGTCGGATTTCGCGAAACGGATCTCGGATCGATCGACCCGGCCAAGGAATTCCTTGTCCTCGATCGTGGCGGTAATGACGTTTTGACCATCAAAAAGGCGCCACTTGTTACCTTCCTGGAAAGCGAGACTTCTGATCGACAGCGCCATCCTGCGGGTCTCATCGACCACCGTCTCATCTTCGGGAATCGGCAGCGAGAAACTCTCGCGATCCTGCTTGGTCAACACCTCCATGGGGCGAGCCCCGGGTGCTGGCCGGAATTCGATGCGGGTAATCCGATCGCTTTCGAGCGTCTCCATCAACTCCCCGACGGCGTGATTTACGGCGACTTCCTTGTACAGTCGCAGGACCTCAAGTGGGATGGTGATGGTCTCGCCATCAGAAACAGTGATCGTGACGAGAGAGCCTTCCTGCCGGGCGGCGATGACGGCGCGACCCGCAAGTTGACGATACAGCTGGATCAGACCCACGGTTGCTACGCCGACGGTGGGGATGCCGAGAAAGCCCAGCCACTGCAGCAATGAAGTTGCTGCCTGGCCATCCTCTGATAGGAGCAGGCCTTTGACAGCCGCCCACCCGTGCAAGACCAGGTTGAGATCGACCTCAAAGCAGCCTACCGCCGTCGCCTTGACCTGGATGCGGGCGGGCACAGATTCGCCATTGACGGCCCGGTTGGCTGCATCCACCGCCTTGCTCAAGGCAAGCAACGCCGGCGCGAGATCGCGCACGTCGATAGTCCCGGCGTCAACGCCAGGCCCATCAAATGCAATAACGAATCTCGCGGTACTCATGACGGTGATGATAGCCCATAGACGAGGTTAACGGGCGCTTAAGAAAAGCCAATGACAGCCAACTTAAGTACTGTAGCGGCACGGAAAATTCTTCATTCCTCGACGAATTGATCTGCGCCGTCGACGTCGTGGGGGATAGCTTGCCGGTATTCGTCGATCACGAGGAATGCCTTATGTGCGGCGTCTAGGTCAACGCGGTCGCGGATCACGATGCCGAGGAATTCGGACATTATATAGTGTCGGGCCTCGATCCCTGCCGGCTTCCTGACTTCTGTGTATGCCGCGCCACCCGTCTTGCGATATGGACGGGTCCAGTCGATGTCACCCTCTTTCACGAATCCGCCTACAGCGATTTCGTTGCTGTTGGCGTTCCAGGCGATCAGGCTTTCCGCGAGCTTCATTCAACTTCCTCCGCTTCCTCAGTTATATTACATGCACTCCGGCAGCTCGTCCCACCGCGTCGTAAACTTGGGCGATCGCATCTCGAACTTCGTCGAGAACGTCTGCGACTTCGCTGGCCCTCCCAACGTCGCCGCCGGCACCACGGTCGCCCGACCCCACCGCCGGTTCGCCTCATCCATCGCCGCCATCACCTTCGCCGCCCGTTCATGGTCCAGGTTGTCGAACAACGCCCGCTGCGGGATCGGCGGCGGCACCAGATCCTGGGTGATGATACCGGCCTTCGAGTAGCGAAATCCTGATTGCCATAGCTGGTCGACTGCCCGCGTGGCTGCCTTGATCAGCGTGAGGCTGTCGTTGGTCGCCTCGGGGATGTCCACGGTCATCGAGACGCTGCGCTGTGGCTCGTCGTCATTGAACCTAGAAGTGTGCATGAAGACCGTCACGTGGTCAGTGGCTAGGCCATGGCGCCGAAGCTTCTCGCCCAGGCGGGTGGCATAGCCGGCGACGGCCTGCTCCATCTCGACCTTGGTGGTGACACGGCTGCCGAACGACCGGGTGACCGCGCATCCCTTACGCTGCAGCGCTACCGTCTCCAGCGCGATGCACGGACGGCCGTTGAGCTCGTGGACGATCTTCTCGCCGACCACGGTCATGAGCTGCCTGGCGAGCTTGGGATCCATGTCGCGCACCTGGCCGGCGTACTCGATGCCGAGGTGCCGCAATTTCTCCTGCGACGCCGGCCCGATGCCCCACACGTCGCCAACCGGGAACGTCGCCATCACCTCCGCCCGGGTGCGTTCGTCGGACAGATCCAGGACGCCGGCCGGCAGCTTCTTCGCCGCCTTGTTGGCGAGCTTCGCCAGCGTTTTCGTGGGACCGATGCCGACGCAGCAAGGGATGCCGGTCCATGTCCGCGTCGTCGATCGCAGGTCGCTCGCCCATGCCGTCCTGTCCTTGATCGCCAGGTGCGTGATGTCCAGGAAACTCTCGTCAATCGAGTAGATCTCGATGTCGGGTGAAAATCCCTGGTAAACGGAGTTCATGCGCCGGCTCATGTCGCCATATAGGGCGTAGTTGCTGGAGAAGACCGCGACGTTGTTCTGCCGGCAGAGGTCGCGAATCTGGAACATGGGTTGCCCCATTTTGATTCCCAGGGCCTTGGCTTCGGCTGTCCTGGCCACCGCGCAGCCATCGTTGTTGGAAAGCACGATGACTGGCCGCTTCTCCAGCTTGGGATCGAAGACGCGCTCGCAGGAACAGTAGAACGAGTTGCCGTCGATGAGGGCCAGCGCGGTCATTTTGCGAGCTGCCGGATCGTCGCAGTGACGACGCCCCAGATGCTGACCTCGGTGCCCTCGGAGATCAGGAACGGCGGCAACTTCGCGTTTTCGTTGTGCAGCACCATGACGCCACCGCGACGGTTGAGGCGCTTCAGCGTGGGCTCGCCGTCGATGATAGCCAAGACGATGGAGCGGTGCTTTGGCGTAAGGCTGCGATCGACGATGACCACGTCGCCTGGATGGATTTTGACGTCGATCATGCAGTCGCCGGCGACGCGCCACAGGAAGGTCGCAGTCGGATTGGCGACGAGGACCTGGTTCAAGTCGATCATGTCCTCGATGAAGTCGTCGGCCGGCGACGGGAAACCGGCGTGCACGGACTGGCCGACCAGACTGATTCGCACCGAGATGCGGCTCCAAACCGCGGTGGGGACCGTGAGAGCGGGAAAGGGCGTGGGCTTTTTGGGGGTGAAGTTCACTTTTTGAGTCCGGGTCGGCACACGCCAGCGTCAGACCATGGCATGAACAAAAAGAGAACAAAAGTGCGGTTTCGGGAACTTCCCCTCGTCCGGTCCGAAGTTCACACCTAACATCACCTCAGGTTGGGTGAACTTCGAGGTGAAGTTTGCGGCCGGTGGGGGTGAAAGATAAGTCGCGCGTTTTCTAGAGTTTACGATGTTTTCTTGCCGATTGTTGACGCCCCACTAGAACCGGGCGACCATTTTCGTATGTTCACTGCTTTCGATTCATTTCCGATCTCGATCCCGTCGCTCGCCGTCCAGCGCAGCAGCGTTACGATGCGATCGACAGCGCCAGGGCACACGGTTCACGAAGACGCGCCGCTTGCGATCGACGACGTGCTGGAGCTTGCGGAGTTCTGTGGCGCGATTTCCAGGTATCAGTTGCGCCAGGCGATCGCGTCCGGAAAGATCGAAATCGAACGGCACGGGCGCCGCGTTATCCTTACAGCTTCGGCGGTGAGGCGTTGGAGAGAGAGTTGTCGCGTAATTCAAAAGGGGCCCGGCTTTGGCTCAAGCCAGCCGAACACGATCGGAAAACGGGCAAGCTTCGGAAGCGATCGGTCTGGCTCATCAGAGATGGTGAGATCTCAGTCGTCACTGGCTGCGCTCCGCTTGAGCGCGAGCAAGCTGAAAAGCAGCTCGCGGAGTACATAGCCCAGAAATACAAGCCGAGCCGGGAGAAAGATCGGCCCGCAGCTCAGATCCTCGTCACAGATGTCCTGCAGATGTACATCGAGGACGTGGCCCCAACGACGGCTCGCCCCGAAAAGGTCTCGGCCACCGTCCTTCAGCTCGGCGAATGGTGGCAGGGCATGACCCTGGCCGACGTGACGGGCAAGACATGCCGTGAATACGTCGAGTGGCGGTGCCAGCAACCATGGAAGTCGGCGAGGCCGGAGAAAACCGGCAAGCCTCCGCGCATGGTCACCGCCGCCGGTGCCCGTCGCGAGCTCGAGGACCTGCGCGCGGCGATCAATCACCATCGTAAAGAGGGGTATTGTCGAGAGCACATCGATGTCGTGCTTCCCGACAAGTCACCCCCAAAGGACCGATGGCTGACCCGTGACGAGGCTGCGCGACTGATCTGGACATGTTGGCGGATGCGGGAGATGCGCACGATCCCGCGCGGCCCGCGGAAGGGCGAGAAGGTGCCGAGCGACCGATATCGGTGGCGCCACCTGGCGAGATTCATCTTGGTCGGGCTGTACTCGGGTAGCCGCGCCGGTGCTATCTGCGGGGCGGCTCTCAAGGTCCAGGAAGGCAGCGGCTATATCGATCTCGAGCGCGGCGTGTTCTATCGGCGCAAACATGGACGGGCGGAGACGAATAAACGACAGCCACCCGCCAGGCTGCCGTCACGCCTACTCGCGCATATCCGGCGGTGGGCGGAGGATCGCGGCGACGATACGATTTCGAAAGAGCACGTCATCGAGTACCGCGGCAAAGCGATAAGCGTCGACGTAAATAAGGCCTTTGCCCTGGCAGTCCGGGCCGCCGGTCTGGGACCCGACGTAACACCGCACGTCCTGCGCCACACTGCGGCGACGTGGATGATGCAGAACGGGGCTGATTTGTGGGATGCGGCTGGGTATCTCGGCATGTCGGTACAAGTGCTCGAGAGTACGTACGGTCACCACCACCCTGATCACCAGCAGTCGGCGATTGACGCCATCACCGCAAAGCGTCGAAAGTAGTGCCGACTTGGGGGACTGAATGAAGCGAAATCTGGTGATCGGCCTAGCAGCAGCCGCAGTCATCGCCGCGGCGGTCGGTGGTACTTTCGGCGTCCGGTATATGACATCGCCAACGACCTACGACGAATGCATGCTTGCAGAAATGCGCGGGCAAACCCAAGCCATGTACGCGACGGCCAGGACCGCTTGCGAGCGACGGCATGATGTCGAGGTCAGCATCTGGATTACCAAGGACGACTGGCGCTGGAGAAACGACGGACCCTTTACAATTGTCACACTTTCAGACGCCATCCTTGCTCAATACACGCCCACCCGAGCGCAGTTCGCTTACTCCATGGACACATGCGAGAATACTGATGTCAGTGCAATGGAGGAGCATATCCCTAGCTTTGCGAAAGATGGCGGTTTCCAGCTCGGCATAATCGCTCCATCCGACCCGAAGTGCTTGCGCTTCATAGACCTTTGGGGAACCCGTAAATGACCGCGGAGAACAAACGCGGTTAGGGGGACAGGACGGGGACAGAATGAGCAGAACAAAGGCGGATTTCGTCGAAACGGGGACAGAAACGACCTTGACCACCCATCCCCTGAGACCCTAGGGAACACAGGCGTCTCAGACGTGTGGGCCTATAGCTCAATGGTTAGAGCCGACCGCTCATAACGGTCTGGTTCCAGGTTCGAGTCCTGGTGGGCCCACCAGCAAATCCGGTCGTTAATGCGACCAAAAAATGTTGAGTCGATTTAACCCCGGAAAACCAGGCGTCGACCAAAAGTCGTGAGTCGATTGAACTGCAATATGAGAGTCGGATCGTCACGGTCCGGCTCTCATATTTTTCTTGGCGGCATCTCGTTGATCGACAATGGCCAGATGCTGCGCTTGTCGAACTCAGTTCCGGCATGTGCCGCAAGCGTGGCGTCCGAACATTCGAAGCCGTGGCGGGCAATGAGATTGAACTCTGCAGGCGATAGCCTATTCAGTGCCGTGGGATGCGCCACGGCAGCCTTCGTCAGTTCATCGCTGAGATATGCGGAATGCTCCGCCTCTGATCGAATGACGCCAGCCTTAAGGTCGATATCGCGGATCGAGTTGCCCATGCGTACTATGACGCCGCGCATGGGCCCGTAGTCGAACTCGCGCATGAGCATCCTCGACCGCAGGCTTCTGACCTGGTCCCCCATCAGGTCGAACAGGCGAGGCGTGGCCAAATTCCCTTTGATCAGGTTCGCCACTACTCCCCCCGAAGGCGGAGCCAGAACCCCGGATGCATCGCTGCAGATGAGGAAATCGAAATCGGCCGAGGGCTTGCCCGGCTTCACCAGGGCCTCCAGACCAAGATTATCATACGCTCCGCCGTCCCAGATCCGCAGGACCTTGGCGTTGGGATCGATCGCCCGCTGCGGTTTCCTCGTGGCCGGATCGGTTCGGTACCAGCCGCCCTGCGGTATTTCGAGCCGAAAGGCACCGATGGCGTAGGGCACCGCTGCCGAGGCCGCCGCAGCTTCGGCGATCTTGACGGCAGGCGAGTAGTGCCGACCGAATTTCCAGTCACCCATCTCGCCCTTATTGAAACGCCAGTTCTTGCCGGAATGGATGGAGGCAGCGTTGATCCACCATTTCGGACTGATCGGCAAATCCGCAAGGTTGCCGGTGACGCCCCACTCCGTGCCCAGCCGATCGGCCAATACGTGAGCACGCCGGTTCACGAGCCGGAAATTGTGTTTGAGCAGGCTGCTAGGACCCAACAAGGCAGGAATGCTGAAGAGATCTTTCTCGGTTAGGAGACCCCTTAGTTTCGGATATACCTCTTCCCTGAAGACTGCCGATGTTGGCCAATTGTTGCTGTTGTTGCCGAACACCGCGGCGACAACCAGGCTGCCGCCCGATACCGTCGATAGTGCCGTGACGTTTTCGAGCTGATCTTGAATGGCAAGCCTGAGCAGCAGCCCCAGATGAAAGACTGCAGCCCTGGTCCCACCGCCCGACAGCGCCAGCCCGAGGCGAAGGGGTTGTTTGGCCGCGGCAACCCTCGTTTCCATATCGGTCATCGAAACGTCCCGACCAGATGCCGGGCCTCGTTCTCTCCGACGATGACCATCACACCAGGCATGCCATCACCGGCCATGGTCGTGCTCAACCAGGTAAGTTGTTCGATGTCGATGGTGCTGGGCTGGCTTGAACTGCCCCGGGGATGAGAATGCCATTCGCCCACGTACCTGATCTGCCCCGCGGAACGGGCAATGGCCGCCTCCACGGTTTCGCGCAGTCCCATCGTGCCGCGAACGAATTCGGTCGGCGCTTCCGTGCTATCGATCGGAGCAGGAACCGCGGCGACCAGTTCGATGCGCTTCGATTGCGGATCGACTATACCGAGCAGTGCGCCCCCCGTTTCGTTCGGCAGCCGCTTCAGGCGCTCCTCGGCGAGCTGCGCCGAAAGGGTATCTGGCATTCTGATCGTCCAGTCCCCAGCATGCTCAATGGCCAAATCGACTTGCGGTGTGACCAACGAGACTACTCCCTCTTCGCCGAGGGACCAGATCTTGACGCAGGCTTCGCAGCTGCCAAGCGCCCGGCTGAGGCCGCCTGCCACTAGGCCAGACAATACCTGCACCCGTGACGCGGGGATGCGGCTGGTCAGCATCCGGCATGCACCGGTGTACCGGATCATCTCGCTGTCGACGAGGTGGTTCTCAAGCATGGGTTCGGTCTGGATGACGCGATGATAGACCGCCTCCAGAGCGCGCAGGTCGATGCGGCGATCCTGGTCCTCAGCGAGCAGCACGACCGCGGTGCCGGTCGGGTTGAAGAAGATCGACACGCGCCGCGCATGTCCGGCAAGGTCGCTGAGCGCGCGGCCCACTGCCACCGAAGCGGAGGCGTCGACAATGATGTCAGCAGCGTGCAGCAACGCTTGCGCTTCGGGGGATGGTTCGGCAAGGAAGTTCGCGTCAATCGCCGACACGTCGAGGTCGGGCCTGATGAACTTCAGCCGCTGACCGACACTGGTCGCCTTCGGCCGCGGCACCTCCTGGGACGTCAGCGTGTGGCGGGAAACATTGTGCGGAAGAAGGGTGTCGTCGTCCATTACGGACATACTGTCGAAAGCGCCTTCACGGACAAGGATTTCCGCGACGGCGGAGCCGATCGCACCGGCGCCGATCATCACGGCCTTGCCCAAGACGGGCGAAGCCACGCCGGAAATGGCTCGGGCCAACTGGGTGTCAAACGCGCCGTGGATTAGGCATCCTTCGAGGCGAAGGGCGTCGAGATCCGGATCGCCGGCAGGAAAGCGGAGCTGATATCCTATACTGTTCAGGTCGCTGCTGCGGTCGCTATAGAACAAGCCGAGAGCCACCCCGATGTCGCCGACAGTGCCCTCGACCATGAAGCCAACCGTGTCGAGCCCCTCCATATGGCCTGTGATCGGGTTGATCATCGGCAAGCGGAGCAGGATGCACGGATAGGAGTTAAGCAAGGCGGCTCGTCTTGTCTCGTCGGCATACCAGATCTTCAACCGCGCTTTCAGGTCAGCGACGATGTCCAAGCCACGTCGCAGGGTCTCCTCGGCAAGATCGGCGAGTGTCGCCGGCGCTTGGCGCATGCGGGACATGGTTTCCGCGGACAGGTCGTAGGCAATAACGGAGATCACCGGGTTGGCGCTTTGTCGCTCTTTCGCAGGCAGCAATGTCACCATCGTCGGACGCTGCTGATCCTGAACGATGCCGATCAGCTCCGCGACCTTATCGGCGTCGTTGCCCCAGGCCTCGCGGGGCATGATCAATTCATATGGTGATTGCAGCGAGAAGAATGGTTCGAGGGGCTGGGCCGCGTCGTGCAACTGGCCACGTGCCGCCTTGCGGAACCACTGCAGGATGCGATGACCCAGCTCTGCCGGGCCGTATGACGATTTCGCCTCCGACCATGGCCGGTCGTCGATACAGATACAGAACGGCATGCCCTTGGGCAGACGTGCCTGGTGCGGCGTATCAGGGAAATCCTCACGAAGCGCCAAAACACAGGGGCCGTGCTTGCCATCGCCGAAGACGATTGCGATGGGCTCAACCCGATCGATTGTGACGACCGACCGCTGTGGGCGTTCGGTCCGCACATTGGCCAGGATCAGCTCCATGCTGCGATCGCGGCGGGCCTCTACCAACTCGAAGATGCCGTCCCCGCCGTCGCGTACATGGTCGACGAAGGCTGCGGCCAGGGAATTTCCGAGGGTGGAACATTCTACCACCGGAAACGAGGCGATCCAGGGCTGCATGTCAGCCGCCCCGAACCGGCGTGGAGGTCGCCGTCCCGGTCGAACTGCTGCTGATATAGCTGATCGCCGCGCCAAATGCGGTGATGTCGATGCGGAACGGTTTCGGCCTGATCCTGTCCGGTGTCTCCATGGTCACCTTGAACTCTCCACCGCGGTCGGCGACGACGCGCTTGTAATGATTGGCGGCCTGGCGGTGCGGCGGCTGAATGTCGTCGTCCTCCGCGGTGCCCTTCTGCGGGATCTCCCAACTGGGCGACACGATGATGCATCCATCGCGGGACTGCTCCTCGAAGAGCCAGCGCGTCTCGTCCACGGATTCCGTTTCGTCCTCGCCGATCTCGGGCCCGATGGACTTGTAGGAGCAGTGGTGGAAGAGCTTGAGCACATCCCACTCGAGGCGGTGCTCGTTCCCGTGGTTCTTGCTGGTCTTTACGATCTCGCAGAGCGTTCCGTATTCCACGTCCGAGCCGAGCAGCGCCTTGGTCTCGACGCCGCCCTCCATGAAGGTGACGTGGAGCACGACGGAATCCTTGTTGCGGTCCTCGAGCCCACGCTCGTCGGTGCGCCAGGCAAAGGGGCAATGCACAAAGAATTCCGCTTTGGCCGAGCCTTCCTTGGTGAACCCCGGCACCAGCTTACCTGCGTCGACGATGCAGTGCTTGCGGTCTTCGAGCGTCAGGCCGTGCGATGCGAGGAAGTCCTTTAGCAGTTCAGGACGGGAAAAGACTTTGATGCCCGTGCCTTCGATAAGGCGGTAGCGCGCCTCTTTGCGGATGGTGGCCGCATTGCCGACCAGGCCGGTTTCGGTGATCGCGCCTGCCGGCACCCACAACTCATCGATCTTCGGCCGGCCTTTACCCTGGTAGGCCGTGGAATGCCGCAACCAGAAGAAGTCGCTGGCGCCGCAGATGTGGTCGTTGTCCAGATGGGTGAAGCACACTACGGCGAAGTCGGTCTGGCCGGCTTCTGACATTTCCTTGCGCAAGACGACAGGCAGGTCGCAGCGACTTTCGAACTGGTCGTTCGGGTTGCGAATGTCCGCATAGTCGAGAAGGACCAGGCGGTTGTCCGTCAGTCGGATCAAGGTGGTGTCGGCGTTGCCGAGCGGGAAGAAGGTAAGCCTGGTCATGTTGAGTAAGCCCTTACATAGTGAATTAGCGACCCGTTAAGTACGTCTACTCCGAACAAATGGAATTCCTTGCTGCTGCTGTCAAGGGTGCTACAATGCGTCTACACCGAACTTTTTTCGTTCGATGCGTTTTGCAGGAGTTTGACCACGCATGGCCGCACCGTTCGGCGACAGGATTCGCGAGCTTCGTAAGAAGAAGGGCATGACGCTTGACCAGCTCGCGACCGCCACTGACTCGAGCAAGAGCTATATTTGGGAGCTCGAGAACAAGGACCCGCCACGACCGTCAGCGGAGAAGATCGCTAAGATCGCGGCAGCGCTTGACGTCACCGGCGACTATCTCATGGGGGTTGACGACGGGAACTTGCAAGCTGCTGAGGATAAGGCATTCTTCCGCAAGTACAGCCAGATGAGTCCAGAAGCTCGGGCACGGCTGCGACGATTGGCAAAGGCGCTCGACGAGGACGACTGATGGGGCCAGAGGGCTGGGCTATACAACTGACGAAGCTGTTGGACGCCGCCCACCGAGATGGCCCCGACCGCTATCCGGTCGACGTCCGATCACTGGCATTGCAATACTCGGTCCAGCGATTTCCCGATTCTCCGATTAAGCGGGTCGAGGCCGACGATCTCGACGGCTTCGAGGGGGCGCTTCTTCCCGGCGAGACTAGGAAGAACGTCTGGGGCATCCTCTATGACAGCAAGCAAACGGCTGAGCGGGCCCGGTTCACGGTAGCCCATGAACTGGGCCACTATCTCCTGCATCGGGACAAGCAGCCCAAGGGGTTCTGGTGCGGCGAGGACGTTATCGTGCGTCGCGAGGTCGAAGGCATCGAGAAGGAAGCCGACACCTTCGCCGCGTTCCTCCTGATGCCCTTGCACGACTTCCGGGCGCTGATCCCGCCGGACCACAAGCCCACCTTGGAGGAGCTCGGCGACTGCGCCAGGCGTTACGGCGTATCGCTGACAGCCGCGATACTTCGCTGGCTGGAATACACCAACCGCCGCTCCATGCTGGTGGTTTCGAATGAAGGTTTTGCGCGCTGGGCCAAGGCCAGCGGTCCTGCATTCCGTTCGGGCAAGTTCATACGGACACGGGCTTCCGTGTTCGAGCTGCCGGGGGCATCGCTGGTCGCCACCATGGGTGCCGATGTCGACCCCACCGTCGTGGTCAGGCAGAGTGCCGGCGTCTGGTTCGACGAGCCGGTGGAGGAATCCTGCATAGCGTCCTCCCGCTATGAAATGCAACTCACGCTCCTGCACCTCGGCGCGCAATCGGCGCGTTCATGGCATTCCGAGGCTCCGGATGAGGAGGATTCGTTCGATCGCTTCAAGCGTTGAGGGGGACGTATTCGCCCGACCCACGACGTTGCGGTCCGCCGACCGGCTACGTGTCGGTGAACCGAGACAACTGGTCGTCGAAATCTTTTACGCCCAAGAATATCGCCAATGCCATGAGGGCCGGGACGAGTTCTGCCTGCATGGGCCGCAGATCAGGTCCGACCCCCGGCGACAGGCTATCGACGCCGTGCTCCCCGATATCGGCATAGGCGACTTCGAGGACATGCCGGCCTGCATCCAGCAGGACGAAGACGGGGAGCGGTTCGTCCCGCTTCGCGTCTTGACGCCAGCCGCAATAGAGGGTGGTGCAGTCATATCGCATCGAAACCCTACCGAACGCTCGACGGACGCGTTGGGCCACGGACCAGTCGGTCACCTGATACCAGACCAGTGCTCCCGCTCCGAGAAGGGGCGTCATGCCGGTGCAAGGCACACGCCCTCTCGCCAGCACGCGGAAGAGGATGATGTCGGCCATTTCGCCGGTGACCGAACGAAGCTGGTTCCAACGGTATTTTGCCACGGAGCGAAGGGTCCAGGCGACCACCACCGCCCGGTCGGCTACCGTCAGTCGGTTCTCGAACAGCACCGTCTCGAACAATGGCCGCGTGAACAGGGCTCGATCCAGCCGCCGCCCGAGGGGTTCGCGATGTTTGTTTGCCATCCCGCCAATACGGTCTGCGAATCCGTCGCTGGCAAGCCGCCTCGACCGGAATCCACAGGCTTCCGCAGCGGGGGCGCTCCACATGTCTGACACCAGCCGAGATCGCCGACTTTTCAGAACCGCGGGGGTGTCCGCGACCTTTTGAAGGCGCGCTGCTTGCGCTGGTGATCGAGGTGGTCGACCAGCTGGGTGATCTCGTGCCGAAGCCGGTCCTGGTCCGTCTCTTCATCCTGCGCGATCTCTATAAGCATGCTCGCGAGAACGGCGGCGCCGCCGAAGTTCCGACCCCTGCCATTCGGTCTCTGGGTCCGACGCTTGTTGCCGTCGACCTCCACCGGGCCGAGGACGTCGGCGATGCGGATCATGGCGTTCCTGATACGCGTGCTGCTGGCGCCGGTCTGCTGCTTGAGCGCAGTGGTGGGAAAGACGGCCTCGTCTCCGTGGACCAATGCCCCCAGACGAGCCAAGACCAAAAGGTCTCCCAAAGTTACATCCGGCTCGAAAGCCACTCGACGAGGCATCCCATGTCTCCGAAGGTACCTCGTCATTGTGCATTCGGCATCTTGCGAAAGGGTTTAACCCCAAGTTGCCATCAATCGTGACATAGTGATGGTTACAACACCTCTAATGACGTCGACTCGACATCATCGGACCTGAATTGGCGGCTAACTGCCATCGCAACTCTATTTTTGACCTCGTTCCACCATCGAAAGCCACTGGTTGGTGGTTATCACCCATCATTCCAGGCGGGGAAGCCTTGATCCCCCATCATAATGGTGGCGCTCATGGGCAAGGCTGCAGCGACGGCTGTCGGATCAGCGTCCACTCTCCTCTTACCATCCTCGTCCGCAGGGGTATTGACCTTCCAATGATGGGAAGGTGCAGAAAGGAAGCACGACAGCAATTCGACAAGGAGCAAACCTATGTCCACCGTGGTGGCCAACGCCGGCAAGAAGGCGGTTATCCATCGTATGGTGATGCCGAGCCACACCTGCCCCTATGGTCTCAAGGCCGTGGATCTGCTGAAGCGGTCCGGTTACGAGGTCGAGGATCACCACTTCACCACCCGCGAAGAAACCGACGCATTCAAGACCGAGCACGACGTCAAGACGACACCTCAGGTGTTCGTCGATGGCAGGCGGATCGGCGGCTACGACGACACGCGACGTTTTCTGGGCAAGACGGTCGTGGATCCCAAGGCGACCACCTACCGCCCGGTTGCGGTGCTGTTCGCCATGACCGCCCTCACCGCCATGGCAGCGAGCTTTGCGGTGAGCGGCAACCCTCTCACCCTCCGGGCGCTAGAATGGTTCATCAGCTTCTCGATGGTGGTCCTGGCGCTGCTCAAGCTCCAGAACGTCGAGACCTTCGCGACCATGTTCCTGAACTACGACCTGCTGGCCAAGAGCTGGGTGCCCTACAGCTACATCTATCCCTATGCCGAAGGTCTTGCGGGCATCCTGATGGTGGCCGGAGCGCTGACTTGGCTTTCGGTGCCCGTTGCCCTCTTCATCGGGACGGTCGGGGCCGTTTCAGTGTTCAAGGCCGTCTACATCGACAGGCGGGAGCTCAAGTGCGCCTGCGTTGGTGGGTCGAGCAACGTGCCTCTCGGGTTCGTTTCGCTCACCGAGAACCTAATGATGATCGCAATGGCCGTCTGGATGGGACTTTCCGCTCTCGGGATCATTCCCACCGGGCACGCGATGTAACCTTTCGCAGCGCGGATCGAGGATCCCATTCGAGGACATTATCCTTAGACTAGACCGTGACGCTTGGCAGTCGCCTCACCCAGGCTTGATGTGGAGTGGCGTCCAGCACACAATCCTCCAAGGCGCTGGGGGCGAAGTCATGGTGAAGATCAATGCCGAATGGTGGGAACACCTGACGCCCAAGCCCGTGCATCGCAAGCTAAAGGAAGTGGAGAGGCTCCTTAACGAATGGTCTCGAACGCCATACGGCGGGCACTGGCTCGGCAGCGCCATAACGGAGCGTGGCGTGATCAGGGTCAAGCCGGGCCAGCCGATCCCCGTGGTACAGCTCATCGCACTGGGTGATCGCCCGATGTACATCGCGCCGCAGATGAAGGCGCGGATCGGACACCGTACGATCGGACCGGATCATTTCGGGTCTGGCAGGCCGCTCGCGGAGAACGAGCTTGCCATCGAGCCGTCGATTCAGGTCGACGTCGTGACGGACCCTGCCCATCTGGCTGCGGCCAAGGTGACCGCCGAACGGATTATGTCTGGTCAGAGCCTCGATCCGTCGCCATACATCCCGGGACTGCAGACCCCTTCGCTTCTTTTTTCGGCCCCGGCCCGGATGCTGCTCGCCCCAAAGAACTGGGTGAAGAAGTCCTTCGTGCTCTATCAGCACATCTTCGGCAACGGCGCGTCCTATCCAGTCGACGGCTACTTCTACGTCGGCGTAACCACGCGGAGCTGGCAGAAGCGCTGGTCAGAGCACAAGCGACAGATCGAAACCGGCAGTCCGCAGCTGTTCCACCGAAAGTTTCGAGAGGAGATGGAGGCCGGGCGCATCACCTATGTCCACCATAAGGTCATTGGGATCACCGACGACCTGGAGGTGCTGTACAACACTGAAGAATACCTCGTGCGGGCGCACTGGCATGACGAGCGCCGGCTGAACATGATCCCGGGCGGGAATTCGGGCCTCAAGTACCTTCGGGAGCATGGGTTGTTGACGCCACGCGTGGTGCCGACGCCGGATGAACGAGATGTTCTGCTTGAGCGATGGTTGCGCGATAACCCTCGTCGCGGACCGCCCGCGCCCTGGGTTTCCGAGAAGTGGAAGGACGACGAATGGGCGGTGGCCCAGATCTGCGGACGCGATGGTCGGCTGTCCGTCGAGCAGGTCCGGAGCATTCGGCGTCTTGCCGACGAGCACTCTGCCGAGGTGATCGCCGAGCGCATCGGCGCTCTCAACAAGGAGCAGGTGCAGCGGGTGATCGACGGCGAAACCTACACGAGGGTGAACTGATGCACATCCACTTCTCGCCCCAGACCATCGATGCCCTGGTCCAGGTAATCTCAGGAGGCAACGGGCAAGACCGTGTTGGTATCTACCGCAGCGGCACGCAGCTCGACAGCTTCATGCGTGGGTGCAACGTGAGCATGCGGGTCGGCAACGGCTCAAGGCTCCCGACACTGGCCGAAGCCCTTGAGCGAGCTAACCGTTCCGAGGACCAGACCATCCTCCGCACCATTGCCGAGAGGGCCGCCGATCCACGGGATTTCCTCGACGAGCCGGAGCGCCAGCAAGCTGTCGTCGACTGCGCTACGACGGTCTCGAGCTGCAGGTCGTCGGCGGCAAGGCGCGACTGGTACCATCGGGGCAGTCGGCTGCGGTGATGGACGCTCTGGCGTCCACCGTGGCGGTGATCGACTTCGACACCGTGAACCACGACATCGAACGCGCACTTGCCAATTCCGATACCGATCCCGAGGACGCGGTCACCGCCGCATGCTCGATCCTGGAAAGCGTCTGCCGCTCCATCCTGGTGGAACTTAGCCTCCCCCTGCCGGCGCAGAAGGACATCCAAGGCCTCTACAAGGCCGTACGCGAGCCGCTCGGGCTCGATCCAGCCAAGGCCGGGGTCCCCGACAGCATCGCGACCGATGTTCGCACCATCCTTGGCGGGCTCAACTCCACGATCCAAGGCATCGGTGCATTACGAACCCATGGGGGCGATGCACATGGCAGGGAGCGCGGTGCGCGCCGATCAATTGACCGCCGCATCGCCCGATTAGCGATCCATTCGGCCAGCGCTGCCGCATTGTTCCTCATCGAGACCTGGCAACTTAAACACCCAACAAGGACCCTCCATTCGGCAGGCGATCAAACCTGATCATCTTGTTTCCGGCCTGTGATGGGGCACCCAGGCTGCGACATTTTCTTCCTTGCTCCTCTAGCGGCTGGAGGTCGTAGGCAGAGGCGGAACGCAGAGGGGAGCCCATGCCGAAGAACGCACGACCCTGGACGATGATCACGCTGGCTTGGCTGGTCGCCATAGCAGCGACCTTGGGCGCCTTGTTCATTGGCGAGGTCATGGGCCAGATACCATGCACCCTTTGCTGGTACCAGCGCATCGCCATGTTCCCGCTGGTGGCGATCCTCGGCACTGCCGCCTACCGTGGTGACCCCAGTGCATGGCGTTACGCCTTGCCGCTAGGGACGATCGGGCTGACCATCGCAGCTTATCATTCGCTCCAATATGCGGGGCTGCTGCCGCCTCCTATCGTCCCGTGCCAAACAACCGGTCCATCCTGCTCGAGCACCGGCATGCTCGTGTTGGGCATCCCAATCCCGTACCTATCGACTGCCGCCTTCTCCGGCATCGTCCTCCTGCTCCTGCCCCTCGCGAGAACACGTTCATGAACAAGCGCCTGACCGTCGTCGCGGTCGCCGTTGTCGCCATCGTCGCCTTCGGACTGGCCGCCTGGCTCTACCGGCCCGCGCCCACACCAAATGCATCGCCCGTCGTGGCGACAATCGAGGAAGCCGGATACGTCCGACCCCACTCGCCGGTGATCGGCCCCACCGATGCGCCGGTGACCATCACAGAGTTCTTCGACCCCAGCTGCGAGGCGTGTCGGGCCTTCTACCCGATCATCAAGCAGATCATGGACCGCCACCCGGACCAGGTAAGACTGGTGCTGCGCTACGCACCCTTCCACCAGGGGTCGGACACTGCCGTGAAGATCCTTGAGGCAGCGAGACTGCAGGACAAATTCATTCCTGTGCTGGAAGCCCTGCTCGCGCGACAGCCGGAATGGGCGGTGCATGGTGACCCGAACCTCGACCTTGCCTGGAAGATCGCTGGCGAAGCCGGACTCGATGTCGAACTGGCCCGGCAGGATGTCATGCGCCCCGGCATGACCGGTGTGCTCAATGCCGACATGGCCGATGTGGAGCGCCTCGGCGTGCAGCAGACGCCCACCTTCTTTGTCAACGGCAAGGCGCCAGCGAGCACCGATCCGCAAGCCCTTGCCGATCTGGTCGCGAGCGAGGTCGAAGCTACGCAATGACGGAGCAGATCGACGTCCTGATCGTCGGGGGCGGCCAAGCCGGTTTGGCCGCTTCCTACCGTCTCGCACAGGCTGGCGTGTCGCACCCGGTGGTCGATGCGTCTGCCAAAGTAGGCGACAGCTGGCGACACCGCTATCATAGCCTGACCCTGTTCACGCCGCGGCGCCTGAGCTCGCTGCCAGGCCTGCCGCTTTATGGCGACCCCGAAGCCTATGCAGGACGACTCGAGTTCGCCGACTACCTCCAGTCCTACGCCGAAACGAATCGTCTCCCGCTGATGAGCGGAACCCGGGTGGTTCGATTGGAGTGCGACAATGCCGGCGCGTTCGTCGCCGAGCTGGGCAACGGCGCCACTGTGCGCAGCCAAGCCGTCCTGGTCTGCACGGGCGGTTTCCAGCAGGCGATCATCCCAGAGGTGGCGTCGCGGTTCGGGTCCAACGTCGCCCAGCTCACAGTATCCACCTATCGATCGCCGCAGAGCATCGGAACGGGCCCAGTGTTGGTGGTCGGCGACGGCGCGTCGGGCCGGGACATCGCTGTCGAGCTGGCGGCCACCCATGACGTGCTGCTCGCTACCGGCAAGCCCCGTCGCTTGTTCCCGCAGCGTGTGCTCGGTATCAGCACCTGGATGCTGATGGATCGGGTGGGGCTGCTGTCTGTCTCATCTCGATCGCCCATCGGCAGGATAATGATGGCCACCGATCCCTTTCCGGACCGCGGGCGCAGCTTGGCCGCCCTGCGCGGTCAAGGCGTGAACATCCGCTCTCGCCTTGTGGACGCATCGGATCGTACTGCCATCTTCGCGGACGGCAGCCGTGCCGACGTCGCGTCGGTGATCTGGGCGGTCGGCTATCGGAACGACGACAGCTGGATAGAAGTGCCAGCGGGCAAGCCGGGGCTGCAGTTCCTTGGCCGTCCATGGCAGCGGAATCGGGCATCGGCCCTGATCCTCGGTGCCGATAGAGACTCAAAGGTCGTGGTGAAGAACCTACTTCAACATCTCGATCAGCCGTGATCGTAATCGTGGTGATCAGGTGGAAGCTCATCGGCCCCTAAGACCTCGGCATCCACCGTGACTTCAGACTCGCCGATGGAAACGGTCACTGACACGGCCGCACCCACTGATAGTCCCAGCGCTTCGATGCGTACGCCCCCCGGCTGCATGTACAGTTCCGCATGCGGTGGCAAGGTCGGCTCGAAGGTCCCTCCGTCCGATCTGATCACCCCCGTGAGCGATGCGCGTGGCACTTCTATGCTTATGGGCCCGACCCCGCTGGTGGTACGGTTGTTGATGACGAGGTAGATCTCGACGCCGTTCGGCTGCGTGCTGGCCCAGGCTTCCTCGACCACCACGCCGTCGATCACCGATACAGGCAATTCGGCAGCGACCGAAATGGACGCCGCTCCGCTCGCGAGGAGTGCAACGATCAGGTTCTTCATCATCCCAGCCTGACACTCCAGCGGGAACAGGGCAACGCCTCAAACGCGGCTGCGACAATGGGCTTTCCCCTCTAGCGACTAGAGGATTTGCGGTGCAGCCAGTCAAGGAGGTTCTGCATGTCGCATTCGCCCGAATCCGCAACCGACCGCAGCCCGGGACAGGGCCGCCGGCTGCTGAACGCGCTGGCGCTTAACCTCGGCATCGCCTTGGCCGGGTTGTGGGTGGGGTTATCGCCGGCTCACTCGCCCTGATCGCGGACGCCGTGAACAATCTCTCGGATGCCGGCTCGGTGCTGGTCTCCTACATCGCCTGGCGCATTGCCCAGCGGGCCGCAAACGAGAGGCGAACCTTCGGCTATGCCCGGGCAGAAACGGTTGGCGCCCTCATCAACCTCACGACATTGATCATGATCGGCCTCTATCCGCTCGCTTTGCGGCGGGCTAGAAAAACTTCTGGGTTGTTGCAAATGCTTCCTACAACCATTGTCAACTCGTTGATTCGGTTGACCTTTTGTGAAAACCTCAGTAGGTAGTCTGACCTCGGGGAGTAGCCACTACCTAGTAGGACAGTGTCAACACGATTGCCCAACGGGCATGGTGCTGTCAGTCGATGGATCGGTCAGGCGAGACCGTTTCGAACCCGCGGCGGGTGTCGCGGAAACCCGGTCAATTCTGGAATCTGTCATGTCCCCCGTTGCTGTCTTGCTGCTCTCAGCAAGTATGTCCGTCGATGCTTTCGCCGTTGCTGTTGGCCGCGGTGCCACAGAAACCCGCGGTCGCTTGACCGAAGCGCTCCGCACGGGGCTGGTGTTCGGTATCGTCGAAGCCATCACCCCACTCCTCGGCTGGCTGGCTGGTATCGCCGCCGCCGGTTGGGTAGCGAGTTTCGATCACTGGTTGGCCTTCGCTCTGCTGGCCGCTGTGGGTCTGCACATGATCTACGGCCCTTTTAGGCCTGACGAACCCGGGGAAGCGGCGCCAAAGAAGGCCTCGCTGTTGATCCTAATAGTCACGGCGCTTGGCACCAGCGTTGATGCCATGGCCGTAGGGCTGTCGCTAGCGTTCATCGATCTGGATCTCAGAGGCATCCTTGCCGTCAGCCTTGGCGTCGGGATAACGACCTTCGTGTTTGCCGTCATCGGCATGAGCCTTGGAAACGTCATCGGAAGTCGTTTCGGGAAGATTGCCGAGGTGATCGCCGGACTAGTTTTGTTTGCTATCGGCTCCGTGATCCTGTGGGAACATCTGGTGGGTGCTTAAGGTCCAGGCAGAGTTGTCGTACTTGCAGCGGATTGCCGCTTGCGTGGGGCTACGGCGCCATGCCCCACCTGACATCGATCAGAGCCCGGTCACTTCGATTGCCCTCGCATCGCTCGGCTGTCTGCCCGGTAGGGTCAAACCTGGCGAATGGGTCGTCGGCATCGACGTGCACCGGATACTCCCCCCGTCCGGGCGGATGCTTGCCCTCGCACACCAGTCCGATCAGGGCATCATCCTGGCCCATCGTCTCCCTGAACGTTTTCCTTCTCCTCTTTCCGGTTCGCGCCATGGCCATAGAGGCTGGCGTTTCGATGGGCCTGATCCTCACGCTCGAACTCGAGTGTCGAGTGAGTGATCTCGAACTTCTCCTCAAGTACGCGCTTGATCGCCCGCTTGATCTCTTCGAGACGCCCCCAGGCCTTCTCCTCGACGACAACGTGCGTATCGAGTGCAGCGGCATGTTCTTCCATTTGCCAGAGGTGAGCGTGATGGATGTCGGCTACTCCGTCGACCTCACGAACCGCGTTCACGACAGCGTCGTTGTCGATATCGGGCGGGCTGCCCAACATCAGTGTCCGGATCGGGCCGCCGATCTCCGTGAAAGCCAGATACAGGATGTAGAGGGCAATGCCGATCGTAATGGCAGGATCAACCCAGCGCAGATCGTAAAGGATAATCAACGCGCCACCAACGATCACAGCGACCGAAGCGAGCGCGTCCGACAGGTTGTGCAGGAAAAGAGCACGGATGTTAACGCTGCCCTTCTGCATCGAGTAGGTAAGCAGCGCCGTCAGCGTGTCCACCGCCAACGCAACACCCCCTAGCATGACAACCAGCCAGCCCTGCACCTCGGGAGGATCGATCATCCGCATGCCGCCCTCGTAGATCAGATAGAAGCCCACGAGGATCAGGGTGGTGTAGTTGATCAACGCGGCGACGATCTCGATCCGGCCGTAACCGAAAGTCATCCTTTCGTCCGCCGGCCTCCGCGCGATCTTGCGTGCGGCGAAGGCGATGACCAGCGAGGCCATGTCGGAGAAATTGTGAAGCGCATCCGCGATTAGAGCGAGACTGCCGGCGAGGATACCACCGACGATCTGGGCCACGGTAAGGAGGCCATTCGCCCAGATCGCGACGGACACCCGGCGATCGCCGGACTTATGATCAATGTGGGTGTGGCCGTGATCATGCGGCATGATGGATGTTCTCTTCGACGAGCTGTACCGCGGAACCAGTCTCACGTGCCGCTTCCTGGCCCAGAGCCGTCTCGAGGCCGGCAGAGACAAGAGCAAAGAGCGCGAAGCCCCCGACGAAGGCGAACGTCGAACTGCGCGAGTCGGCCTTCGCTTCATGGGCCTCCTCGAGCATGTCCTCGACTGCCGCGACCGTGAGCAATCCGGCGACAAAGCTCAGCGCGACGTATTTGGCCGCGTCCGGCGCGTCCCGCAGCAGGAACCAAGCAATCAGCGCCATACCGAGGCAGTAGAGCGGAAAAGAGATAGCGACGGCGATGCGCCGACTGCGCGGAATCCCCTTCTCCCGTAAGTTCGCGACGACGGAGTAGCCCTCCGGAAAGTCAGCGAGTGTCTGTCCGGCGGCAAGAACGATCGCAAGGGAGATGGCGACCGCCGAGCCAGTGCCGATCATCAGTCCATCACCGGAGAGGTCGATCGCGACGGCGACGTAGATCATCCACATCGAACTGCCGCCGCTGCGTGCGGATGAGATGCGCTCGATCAGCATTTCAGTGCCGATATAGGCCGCGCCACCTGCCGCAAACGATGCGGCAATCCACCACCCAGCGAGGTTCTCGAGCGCTTCCGGCATCAGCTCGATCGCGACGACACCGATGACGATACCCGAAGCCGCGTGCAGGGTAATGTTGAGCAGCCTCGGCGTGGTCCGCACGAGCTCGGCCACTATGCCGCCGGCAAGATTTCCGAGGCCCGGCAGGAGGGAAAGCCCGATGATGAGCCACAGGTTGTCCATACATGCGCCCTCGGTGAAATCGCGAGGTCAGCCACCGCTCAACGCCAGCGGACAGCCAATGATTAAATTCCCGCGTCCAGAAGTCGTTTTTTCATGACCGCCGATATCAGTTTGGTCGCAGGAGAAATGCATAGCGGCCTCTAAAGGTTTCGAGGAACAAGCTCGAGGCTCGCTCACCTCCTTTACACAGCCGCGGTCGTGATCGCTGCTGTCGTCATTGTCGGCTGCAGCCAGTTCATCGGCAACAGTCGCCACAATTCCCGTTGCCGAAGGGCGTACTGGATCAAATGGGCGATCGGGTTCCCGCCGACCGAGCCGACGATGATCAGAGTCTTCAAGCGGAATTCCCAGCTTAAGATCTAGACCCGCACTAACACCGGCCCAGCTCGCACTGCTCAAAACCTATCCGATCTGCAATGGTCAGGCACGCTTGGGCCCAAGATTCAGGAAGGAGAATACCATCGCCGGAAGGCTTCTACGACGTCACGCCTGCCCTGATGGACCAAAAGTCGAGCTACTTCCTGTCGTTCAACGTGGCCTTCCCGAACAGGTTCGGCCAAGCCTAAGGGCGTAGCGGCAGCTATCTGTTGGAGCCACGGCGACTGCAAGTAGGTGGGCTGTTACGAGATGACGGACGACGGCACAAAAAGAACTCCGCGCCAAGGTTCGCGAGAGCCTACGCGGCGGCACCGCTGCAGTTCCTGCCGTTACAACTGACAGAGGGAAACCTTGCCTCACGCCGCCAGCCCCATACCGCCGCCTTCTGGCGCAACCTGAGGATAGGCCGGACCTGTTCGACAAGATACTGACGCCGCCAGCGGTCGACGTCTGCGAGAAGCGATATGCCTTCAACCCTGGTGTTGGTCAGCCGCCGGTCGACTCCAACGGCGCATGCGCTGTCGGATTGCACCCCACGAACGCACCTCTCTGAGCTGAGACGAACTGAGGTTGAGGTCGCGTGACGCGAGTCGGCCCCCCCTAAAAAGGCTGAAGGCGGCGCCCGGAGGCCCGCCTTCCTAATCCTGTCTGCAGCAGATATACGCGAGGCGCAGTGATCAAATCCGCAGCGCATGCGGTAGGAATAGTTGAACGGGGCCAAGGTTGCAATACCAATTCTCGTGCGTGCCGGCGACATATGATGCGGTCGAGAGGACGCTGTCCCCAGCAAGGCTGGGACGATACCTGGTTGCCGCCAACGGCGACAAGCACTTGGCGTTCAGGCTGTACGTTTGGAACGGCCACATCTGCCAAGCCCTGTACTTTCCCCTGCAGACCGTCGAGGTGGCAATACGAAACGCCGTCGTCATCCCGGTGCAAAAGCGGTTCGGAACGGAATGGTTCAGCAACCCGAAATTCGAAAACCTTCTGCCGCAGCGCATGAAGGAGGAGCTGGCCGAGACCGTCGCAAGGGAACGCAGGCGGCGAAGGCACATCACCACCGCCAACCATCTGGTGGCGAGTCTCACCTTCGGATTCTGGCAACACTTGATGACCACAGCATACGACAAGCAACTCTGGGCGAACGGCATCCGCTTCTCGTTCCCCCATGCACCGAGCAATGTCGATCGTGCAGGGATTCACCTCATGCTGGACGAAATCCGCATCCTTCGTAACGACGTCATGCATCACTACGCAATCTTCGACCAGCGTCCTCAGGCACGCTACCAGACCGCCCTCACCCTCGCTGGTTACATCTGCCCCGAGACCCACTGGCTGATCTCGCACCTGTCGCAGGTGAGCCAGGTCATCAATGAGCGGCCGGTCATCTGACCAGTCAACTCGCCAGTGGCTGCAGCCGGGCAGTTGGCAGCCTCAGCTACCTAGCCCCTTGGCGCGAACAGGATGACCGCCGCAGCCACCAAGGCCAGTGCACCTCCACCCAAGTCCCACCGGTCGGGCACATGCCCTTCGGCCAACCAAAGCCAGAGCAGCGACCCTACGATATAGACACCGCCATACGCAGCATAGGCGCGGCCCGCATGCTCCGAAGGAGCCAACGTCAGGAGCCAGGCGAAGGCGATCAGCGATGGGATTCCCACTACCAGCCACAGCAGCGACTGGCCTTGGCGCAGCCATGCCCAAAACGAGAAACAGCCGACGATTTCGGCCAGGGCGGCGCCCGCGTAGATCAGGGCTGTGGTCGCGTATATGGGCATGGCGGTTTTCCTCTTCGGCGGGATGTATCAGCTGCTCGCTGACAAGTCGCTGGTCTTGCAGCTGCTTGTAGGACTGCAACCGCAGGAGCTCGCAGCAGTCTGCTTCCGTTGGCGAGCGCGGTGCCAGACGAAGCCGCCCAAGCCCACGGCCAGCAGAAGGGCGAAGCCTATCTGCCCTGCCACAGCCAGGCCGATTCCCCCTGCCGCCAACAACCCGAGCACCGGAGCTGCGATCAGCGGAGCGCAGCAGACGGCGCAGGCGGCGAAGGCGAGACCGCCCGTTGCGGCAGCACCCCTTACGGCGTTCTTCACCTTCATGTCGCCGACCTCGCCAGTTCGGGCGCGAAGTGGGCGAAAAGCTCATCGGCCGCCGCCGCAGCGCCTTGTGGAGCCGTTATTGTCAGTTCCACGGTTTCACCCGCGTGCAGGTTGAAATCGAGGAACGTGCAGCAATCCGATTCCTTCGCCACCAAGTCCTCGACCTCGGGCAACGCCGCCGCGGCATAGGTCAAGTGCAGGGTCAGCATCTCACGGCGGCTGGACAGCAGGTGCCGAGATGCGAGGTTGCGCATGCTGGCGACCCTCTCCTCGAAGTTGCCCGAGCTCAAGGTGCAGGCAATTGCCAAGTCGGTCTGATCCTGGGCTGCGGATGCCGCGCAGGACGGGCAGCATGCGTCTTCAATGATCATATTCCATCTCCTCTCAACTGAGATGGACGAGACCATATTTCTTCAAGTAGCTTGAAGGGCAAGCGCATAAACGAGGTCGTTGATGTTCAACATCGGTAAGCTGGCCAAGGCGGCTGGCGTCACCACGCCAACGATCCGATACTATGAAGAGATCGGCCTGCTCCCCGCCGCCGATCGCACAGAGAGCGGTCAGCGCGTCTATGGCGCCGACGATCTGGAGCGACTCACCTTCATCCGGCGCTGCCGGGACTTCGGCTTCAGCATAGAGCAGGTGCGGCTGCTGGCTGGCCTGTCGGTCAGCTCGGACAAGGACTGCCGCGAGGTCGGCGACATCGCCCGTCTCCACTTGGGAGAGGTGCAGGCCAAGCTTAAGGAACTCAAGGCACTCGAGCGCAGCCTTCAGCGCTTCGTAGCCCAGTGCGATGCGGTCTGCTGCGGCGGCCCAGGGCGTGAGTGCGTGGTGTTCAAGGACCTGACTGCATGACAGGTAGACCTGCGGCCCGCCATTCTGGTAGCCCTTCTTGCAGTCGACGAGCGCGGTAGCCCTGCTTCTGCAGCACACGGACCGCGTCGACGCTGAGCATGCGGTACCGCCCGCGGCAGTAAGCAACCACTTCGCGGTCGAATGGAACATCTGTCTGCCTATCCTCAAGCTCGGCCAGCGTGATGTTGACAGCACATGGAAGATGGCCGGCAGCGAACCCGCCAGGAGGCCCCACGTCCAGCAAGGTCACGCTGTCGATCCGCATGCGCTCCAGCAGCTCCACTGAGCTGATCGCCTCCAAGTCAGCGGGCGCGTCGAAGGAGGTTCGGACCCAGGTAACCACCGCAGGCGACGTTGTGCTCAGCAAGAGCACGCAACGCGGTCACCACCTGGACTACCGAATCCTCGACCAAGGGTAAACGCTCCGTTCGCCGTCGACCAACAACCAGGCCAGCCTTTTCGAGGTGCTGCGGGTGCTGCGATAGACTGCGGCTCTTGGCCCGCTCAACGACGGGCATAATTGCGGTGGCCAGTATTCCCGATCAGAAGGTCAGATTGCATCAATTCTGCGTCCCAAACTTGGCTGCCGGCCACAAGCTTGTCGAAACCGTAAGTTTGCAGACAGGTGGCCGCAACGGCACGCACCTAATTTCGCTTCGAAAGGGAAGCGCAGTTGCTCCCTTCACATGGAGAAGCCAAAATGAATAAGCGCATCGCACTTGCTGCAACCCTGCTCGCGGGCATCGTGGGCGCCACTTCCATCGTGCCGGCGATGGCCGAGAACCACACTGCTGCCGACAAGGCCGAAGTCCAGGCGATGGCCGACGTCAAGCTGACGGTGGCTGAGGCCTCGGCTGCTGCTGAGGCCCAGTTCGGCGGCAAGGTGGTTGAAGTGTCCCTCGATGTCGTCAACGGCAAGCCCATCTACGACGTAAGCCTGATCGGAACCGACGGAACTGAAACCGAAGCGATGGTCGATGCCGTGACCGGCGCCGTTGCAGCCGCTCCGGCCGAGCAGGCCGACGATGAAACTGGCGGCCAGACCGAGGACGGCGAACAGGGTGGCGAGAACGGCGAGGCCAATGAGGGCGCCGAAGGCAACGAAGCCCAGTAATCTGCCCACCAACAGCAAACCGGGGGACCTCGGTCTGGTGCGCCAGCCGAGGTCTCTTTGCTTCAATTCGGCATAGGCTTGTAGCCGTAGATGGCCTATTCGTTAGCGGCACCGAATAAGTGAGGTACCGTGCAAGCTACGTTTCAGTCCATTGTCGTCTTTCTTGAGCAGAACCCGACGCTCGCCATCCTTGTCACCTTCCTTGCTGCCGGCTCGGAATCCCTGGTCGTCGTGGGCGCGTTCATTCCTGGAACAGCGCTAATCTTGGCGCTCGGCACGGCAGCGGGCCTCGGCTACCTGCCAATCTGGCCCCTGTTGTTTGCCGCAACGGCGGGCGCGGTGCTCGGCGACGGGCTCTCGTATTGGATCGGGCATTCGCAACGCAGCAGGATCTCTGTTGTCTGGCCGTTCTCCACGCGCCCGGACATCCTTGCGGTGGGTGAAGTCTTCTTCGCCAAGTACGGCTGGACGGGCATCGTCATTGCCCGCTTCCTTCCCGGGGTCCGAGCGATTGTGCCAGTTGTCGCCGGGACCAGTGGGATGAAGCCGCTGCCGTTCTACGCCGCCAACATCGGATCGGCCCTGTTATGGGCTCCGGCACATCTGCTACCCGCAGCGTTCGCCGGGTTCGGCCTGAGTTCGCTTAATCGTATCGACCCCCGGACGGAAATCGAGCTGGTCGTCGGTGCTGTGGTTTTGTCGCTGGCGGTATGGGGGGTGCACCGAGCACGGGGGCGAATACTGCGATTCTTGGTTGTGCTCTACCGGCGGTTCCGAGGTTTTGCGTCGGACGAGGAGGAAGCAGGCGGAGGCTTGGCCGTGGAGAACGATGGGACGCAAGATGACATCATTCGGCCACCAGCTGCATCGGAACAAGTTCGGGACCGAAATTGAGTTGGGTCGACTCGGTGCAAGCGCAGCTTTGGCAGGCGGTAGGAAGCCCGGCGATCGTCATCTTCACGGCGCTGCGGGTCGCTGTCGTGTTCGTGGTCGTCCTCGGTTTATTGAGGATATCCGGCAAGCGGGTGCTTGGGCAGTTCACTCCGTTCGACCTCGTGGCCCTCCTGCTGATTTCCAACGTCGTGCAGAATGCGATGATCGGTCCGGACACCAGCGTCGTCGGCGGCCTCTTGGGCGCCGCGGTTATCCTCGCGCTGAACCGATTGGTGTCCAATGACGACCGGTTGAGGCACTTCCTGGAAGGCAGCCCGACCCTGCTGGTCGAGAACGGCCGCTTGCTAGAGGGGAACCTGCGTAAGGAGAGGATCAGCGCGGCCGAGATGCAGTCGGCTTTGCGCGAGCACGGCGTCGCCACGATCGGCGACGTAGCGTCCGCGGTGCTCGAGACCGATGGCACGATATCCGTATGCCAGGTGGGGCATCCTTCGGTAAAGCGGCTGCGGACGGTCCGGTCGAGCAGGAACCGCTAGCAACGTTCGACGCTGCTCCCCAGCAGGGAGCGGCACCGGCGATCGCCCACTTATTTTTGGAACGGCGCCACCAAATCGGCGCATGCTAATACCTTGTCCACGATCACCGCTTTGCGCGTCGTGACGTCCTCGGTGCATTGGGCAATGGCTTGGCCCTTGGTCAGGTAGTAGCGGTATTGCACGCGGTCGAATGGCGACAGGTGCAACACGACGGGCAGCGACAGCACATAGCCTTCGGCGACGTACGCCGACAAGGTCTTGTTCGAGGGCTGCCACTGGTCCTCGTAGGCAAAGGCCGTGGTGGCCAACGACGAGGCAATGACCGCTAGCCCCGCCAACTTCACGATACTGTTCATTGGGTCTCTCCTTTTCGTGGGGTCGATGCTGACTCTTGATACTGGTTCCAGGTTATCCCACCCAGTTCTGCAATGCAGGTATCGTAACCACGGTTTGGTGCCTTGCGCGTTCTTCGGCATCGGTTTCCCTGATCATGCGCTCGACGTCCACCAAGTCCGATATCGCGAGGACCAGATCGGACGGGGCGAAGGGGGATGGCGCAACGAAGGTCGCTTCGACATAGCTCGGGACCGGCAGCACGGTAGCGGGATTGGCCGAACTACCTGCGATCGAGAATAAAGTGATTGCGGTGGCGGCAAGGGCTGCACCGATGAGGCCGGTTCGTTTCATCGTTTTTGTCCGGTGAGGTTCTTTTTCGACACACTCCTTATGATCGGGCGTCAATACGGCCTCATGTCCCAGGTCTTACCGATCCGTAAGGTGCGAGGCCGGCTACCTTACGGATCGGTAAGACCCCCGACAGGTGGGGGAAAACTACTCCTGACAAGTTCCTGGACGAACCCGCAGAGCCGGTTCGCCAAGCAACCGATCGTCAGGAGCCGAAATGAACACCTTTGTCGTCGAAACCAGACAGTTGACCAAGCGGTACGGCGACCGCGCCGCGGTCAAGGACCTGACGCTTACCGTCGAGCGCGGGGAGGTGTTCGGCTTCCTCGGGCACAATGGCGCGGGGAAGACCACCACCATTCATATGCTGACGACGTTGCTCAAGCCCACCTCGGGGACCGCGCTCGTCTGCGGCAAGTCCGTCACAGAACAGAGCCTCCAGGCGCGTCGCCACATCGGCTACGTGCCCGAGAACGTCCGGTTGTACGACACGATGACCGCCCGGGCCAACCTGCTGTTCTTCGCACGGCTTTCAGGCGTCGAGAACCCAGAGCGTCGTATCGACGAGACCCTCGACTTCCTCGAATGCCGCGACCTGGCTCCACGCCTCGTCGGCTCCTTTTCCAAGGGGCTGCGCCAGCGCATCGGTCTCGCCCAGGCGATACTGCATCGTCCCGATGTGCTCTTCCTCGATGAGCCGACCTCGGGCCTCGACCCGATGGGCATCAAGACGCTGCGTGACCTGATCATCCGCCTCAACCGCGAGTTCGGCACCACGATCTTCATGAACACGCACCTGATCAGCGAGATATCCCGCACCTGCACCAGCATCGGCGTGCTCAACCAGGGCGAACTCGTGTTCCGCGACACCATCGACAAGGTCACCCAGCGATACGGCAGCGAAAGCTCCCTCGAGGAACTCTACCTGTCGGTCACGCCGGTACAGGTCAAAGGGGCGGCATGATGGGCACCACCCTAGCAAACGCTCCCATCAGATTGCTTGCGGCGCATTCGCTGGCGACCATCGCCCGCGAACGTACCGTCGCGCTGCTGGCACTGCTCTTCCTCGTGCTCGTGGTAGTCGCGGCATATTTGGGTTGGTCGGCGACGTCCACCGTCAACGCGATCTACCTTCGCTCCGCCGAATACATGGCCGCACAGGGTCAGCCGATCCCGTCCAACCCTGTCCTCGACACCTCGCCGCTGGCTTTGTTGCGAAACATGGCCACCTATGTGTCCCTGATCGGGGCCCTTGCCGCGATCGTCGTAGGGCACCAGCTGGTCGCCGGCGACAGGAAGGCGGGGACGATGCCCCTCCTGGGAACCCGACCGCTGCGGTCCGTCGATCTGGGGGTGGCCAAGGCGCTCGCGTTGGTTGTCGCCATAGCCGCCCTCGTGCTCTTCGCCGCAGCCATCAACACCGCAACATTCCTGGTTCTCCCGGAGTTCCATCTGGATGCCGGCGGATGGGCCAGGCTTGGGGGCTTCTACGGGACCTCGGCGCTCTACCTGCTTGTTTTCGGCTTTCTCGGCATGTGGTTCGGGGCTTCCGCCAAATCGGAAACCGTGGGGCTGCTGATCCCCGTCACCGTCTGGCTCACCGTCACATTCGTGCTGCCGCAGATCACCTCCAACATCAATCCGGTCGCCGCCTTGAACCCGGTTTCGGCACTTGCCGACGCACCGGCGTCGACCTTCTTCCAGCTCACTGGATGGGCGCTCGGACCCTTTTCCCTCGCAGAGGCCTACCGACTGGTCTCCGCCCAGCTGCTCGACTTCATGCCGCCTACCTTCATCGATCGCTCCGCTATCCCGCCGCTTGCCTCGCTCTTGATCGCGGTGACGGCCCTCGGCGGGGCCGCGGTGGCCGCCGTCGCGCGCATGGACATGACCAAAGGAGACTATGATGCATGACCTCGTCCAACCCGTGTTGACGATCGCAGGCAAGGATATCCGCGACGCGGTGAAGGACCGCTTCGTCATCCTGATGACGGCTTTCCTGTTGCTCGCCTCCCTGGTCGCACTCGCGGTCGCAGCGATCGCCCTAAAGGGAGACGTGGCAACCTATGTCGAGGCAAAGGCAGGCCTTATTGCCCTGGGCAAGGACGCTTCCACCATACCGGACCCGGCCTTCTACCCGCTCAAGCTCCTGCGGGGCTTCGTCGAACACGTCGAGATCATCGGCGCCATCATCGGCATCCTGATCGGATACCGCGCCGCGGCCAGCGAACGCGGACGGCAGACGCTGGCGCTGATCGTAACCCGCCCGATCGCCCAGTGGCAGTTTCTAGCCGGCAAGGTTCTCGCGGGAACGGCGATCATCTCCGCGGGCCTCGTCCTGGCCTTCGTCGTGGCCGGCGCCGCGGTGATCCTGATTTCGGGCGTCACGCTAAACCCCGAGGACATCGTGCGGCTTGCGAGCGTCATGTCGGCGGCGGGCCTTTATGCGCTCGCGTTCTTTCTGCTCGGTTTCGTGACGGCGCTGTGGGCCAAGAAGCTGCCCAACGCGCTTCTCCTCGCCTTCACTGTTTGGCTCGGCTTCGTGCTGATCGCTCCACAGATCGGTGACACGCTCGACCCGGACAATCAGGTCGCTGGCGGCGTCTTCAAGCAGTTGCAGATCGCCAAGCCGCAGCAGCTCGAGATCCTCCAATCCTTTTCTACGTACGAAACCATCCGCAACGGGATCGAGGTGGCATCGCCCACCAAGCATTTCGAGCGGTTGAGCTTCGCCGTACTCGGCATCAAGGACACCTATGCGGGCCAACCCCTGATGCCGATCCTCGCCGAGAAAACCAGCGATCTCGTCTGGCTTCTGGCGATCGCCCTGGCGCTCGGCCTGCTCCTGTTCGCGCGCCGCCTCGACCCCAACCGTCTCTCAAAGGAATAGAACAATGAAACGCGCCAACACCCTTGCCGTCTCTGCACTTGCTCTGGTCACCGCCCTCATGCTCTCGCACGGCGCCTACGCCGCCGGGGTCGACACCGACGGCGACGGCATCCCGGACGCCTCCGAAGTCCTGCTCGGGACCGACCCGATGAATCCCGACACGGATGGTGACGGTATCGATGACCTGCAGGATACGGCGCCAGTGTCCCTCGCGGATCCGACGCCCCAGACGGGTGCTCCTGCCCCGTTCGCCATCAAAGAGGCGCTGGTCGAGAACAACTATGATTACGCCGCCAAGAAGGACGCCCCTGACCACCTCGAACTCCTGGTGACCAACAGCACCGCAGCGGAGATCAAGGACTTCAGCCTCTATCTGACGGTAAAGGATGCCGACAGCGGCGCAACCGAGACTTATTTCAAGCCCCTGCCAGGGTTTACGGTGCCCGCGTCTGGGGAGGCACGCGTCCATCTCGACGACGGAGCCATGGCCGGCCACTTCCGCGACAACCCAAACGGCATCTATCACTCCACCCAGAGCGCCAAGGTCATGACCTTCGAGCTCGCGGTCGCCGGCTTCGCTCCGGTCCGTGTAGACGTGAACAAGGACAAGGGGGGCGCCGAAACCGCCGACTGAACTTCCCCGATTCAAGGGCGGCCTGAGTAGGGCCGCCCTTTGTTCAGGGATGCCTGAAAACAAGGGCCGGGCTCTGTTTATTACCAATCCGTATGCTGGGTGCCAGAAGCGCGTAATACCGGGCGGGCAATGTCTCCAAGCTGCTGGATCGCAGCAACGTCAATGGAGGTTCCCATGCACAAGCTACTCGTCGCCCTTGCCTTTCTCTCTGCTCCCATCGCGGCCTCGCCCTGGCTGCTTACCCCGACCTATGCCGCCCAGGCGGCCGAGCTCGGGGACCTGTCACCTCTACGGACGATTGCGGCCGATACACTAGCTTTGGTTGCCACAGGCGACATGACTGCAGCCACTTCCCGCATCACCGACTTTGAAAGCGCCTGGGATGCGGAGGCGACCAAGTTGCGTGCCTTGAACGCGGAGAAATGGAGTGTGATCGACGGGGCTGCCGACTCCGCCATAGCATCCCTTCGCGTCTCCGCTCCCAGTCCTGACGCAGCAACCCAGGCGGTCACCGCGCTGATCGCCGCCCTGAACGATCCTTCGGCGGTTGCCGTCCAGGCCGTGGGTCCGGTTACGGCCGTCACCGACGCCCATGGTCGCCCGCTTCCCTGCGAGGACCTCCTGGCGGACGTGCGTGCAAGCACCGCGGCTACGACCGTGAGCGCAGCCGACAAGCCCACGCTAGACGAGCTGACCAACAAGGGTATCGAGCGATGCAACGCCGATGACGACAGGCGTGCCGACGACTTCTTCGTGCAAGCCCTCGCAATCTTGGGCAAGTGATATCCCAACCTGACGAGGATGAAAAAAATGTTGTCCACATATGAGCAGCCGGTTTCGCCCAACCGTGTCCCGGAGGTCACCGTCGACTTTTGGCTCATCAAGCTGATGGCGGTCACGGTCGGCGAAACAGCCGCGGACTTTCTCTCGCTGAACCTCGGCCTCGGCCTGCAGAACACGACCTACCTGATGTCGGCCATTTTGGTCGGAGTGATAGCGCTGCAGTTCGCGCAGAAGCGTTACGTGCCATGGGTCTACTGGTCCGCTGTGGTGATGGTCAGCGTGGTCGGTACACTCCTGACCGACAACCTGATCGACACGTTCGGCGTTCCGCTCGCCACCACCACCATAGCCTGCACCGTCGTGCTGGCGGCCATTTTCGCGGCCTGGTATGCCAGCGAGAAGACACTCTCTATCCACACCGTCGTGACAACGCGTCGTGAGGTCTTCTACTGGCTGGCGGTCCTGGCCACGTTCGCGCTTGGGACCGCTGCCGGGGATTACGTGTCGGAGGCCTTGGGGGTGGGTTACCTGGGGACCGGAGCGTTGTTCGGCGCCGTCATCGCGGCGATCGCTTTCGCGCACTACGTGCTCAAGATGAACGCCATCCTGGCTTTCTGGCTCGCCTATATCTTCACCCGGCCCCTCGGTGCCTCGTTGGGTGACCTCCTCTCCCTGCCGACCGACTACGGTGGGATGGGCTTCGGGACCATCGTCACCAGTGCCATGTTCCTCGCCGTCATCGCCGGTATCGTGGTCTACATGACGGTTATGCGAGGCCCGCGTGACGGCGCCCAACCGGTCAGGTAAGAACGAGATGCCTTGCCGCCTGCCCGACCAGCAGGCGGCACCGCATCGGAAGGGACCATATGCGTATTCTCATCATCGAAGACGACCGGCGCACCTCGGAGTATGTCGTCAAGGGTCTGTCCGAGGCTGGACACCTCGCCGAAGCATTGGCGGACGGACGGGACGCGCTGGTGCATGCGACGCACACTCCATATGACGTGCTTGTTGTTGACCGCATGTTGCCGGGTCTTGACGGCCTCTCGCTTGTCCGAGCACTACGAGCAGCCGGAGTGCAGACGCCGGCGATCTTCCTCACCTCCATCGGCGGCGTGAACGATCGCGTGGACGGACTTGAGGCTGGTGGCGACGACTACCTCGTCAAGCCATTCGCGTTTTCGGAGCTGTTGGCTCGGGTGAACGCCTTGGGACGACGTCCCGCAGTGCAGGCTGAAAAGACGTTGCTGAGGGTGGCCGACCTTGAACTCGACCTGGCGCGCCGGACGGTCAGGCGTGCCGGGCAAAAGATCGAGCTGCAGCCACGGGAGTTCACGCTTCTGGAGGTACTGATGCGGAACGAAGGCCGCGTCGTCACACGCACGATGCTGCTCGAGCGCGTCTGGGATTTTCACTTCGACCCGAAGACCAGCGTGGTCGAGACCCACATCAGCAGGCTCAGGTCCAAAATAGACAAACCTTTCGAGGTGCCGCTCCTTCATACGGTTCGAAGCACCGGCTACAGCATCCATGCTCCGCTCTGAAACCCTTCGAAGCACGGCCTTCCGGCTCGCGCTGATCTTCAGTGGGTTGTTCTTCGCGACGTTTCTGATCGCGGGCTTTCTGGCCTACCAGATCATCTCTACCGATCTGCATGACCGGCTCGATCTGACTTTGTCAGAGAGCTTTGACATGATCGCCAGCTCATATGGGGAAGGCGATCTCGAGGACCTTGTGGGCACCTTACGGACGTACTCGGCATCAACGAATGATCATGAACGGATCTTCTATCTGGCCGATGCGACGGGTCAGGTGCTCGCCGGAAACGTACCCGTAGCGCGGACAGAGCCTGGCTTGTCGACACTCACAGGCGCCGCGTTCGGACTCGAAGGTGATGTGCGCTATCGCGCGCTGAAGGGCGAGATCGCCGGCAACACCATGGTGGTAGCCTGGAGCTACGAAGAGACGGACGAACTAGGCGGGCTGGCTTTGTCCAGCTTCGCTTGGGCCGGTGTCATCGCCACCGCGATCGCGGTGGCCGCCGGCCTTCTCCTGGCTGGCGCGGTGAAAAAGCGGATGGACGCCATCGGAGGCACGATGGATCGCGTCGGCCAAGGCGAACTGACGGCACGCATACCGCTCCGGGGATCCGGTGACGACATCGACGTCCTGTCCGGGCAGGTCAATTCGGCCCTGGAGCGACTGAGCGCCCTCGTGGAGGGCATGCGGCAGGTGAGCGTAGACATCGCGCACGACCTGAAAACTCCGTTGAACCGCCTGTCCATCATAATTGAAAGTGCCCTCGACATGGCAGAGAGTGGTGAAGGCAATTCTGCCGAATTGGTCCAAGCCCAGAACGAGGCCGGCCGGATCAATGCCACATTCGAGGCGCTGCTGCGCATTGCGCAGCTCGAATCCGGTGCCCGACGCGAAAGGTTCACCGAGGTCTCCCTCACCTCGGTTCTGTCGACCTTGGCCGAGGCCTACGAGGACGTGGCGGTCGAGAACGGCCAGTCTCTTTCGCTTTCAGCGGAGGGACAAGACGTCGCGTTTGTCAGGGGTGACAAGGATCTCCTGACACAGCTATTCGCCAACCTGATCGAAAACGCCATCCGCCACGCCAAGGGCGGAACGGCGATCGAAATGTATGTCCATCGCCGGAACGGCACGGTGAGTGCGCGAATCGTCGACGATGGGCCTGGCATTCCCAAAGACGAAAGCGAAAAGGTGTTTCGACGGCTCTATCGTCTTGAGAAGAGCCGCAGCACGGAGGGCACGGGACTTGGGTTGAGCATGGTCAAGGCCATAGCAGATCTACACGGCGCGTCGGTTACCCTGTCGAGCGCCAATCCCGGATTGGCGGTCACGATAAACTTTCCGGCCACGCATGGATCGAAGGCATGAAACTCAAGAACTACGTTCCCCTTGGCATCCTCGCAGCGCTCCTGGGAGCGTTCGGCATGGTGGCCGATGAGGTCTCCGAAGGTGAGACGCTCGCTTTCGATAATTCTGTGCTGCTGGCGCTGCGCGTGCCCGGGGACCCCGCTACGCCGGTCGGTCCGTCCTGGGTGCCGGAAGCCGCGCGCGACGTGACAGCGCTAGGCAGCTTTTCTGTCCTGACCATTCTGGTCGTTGGCGTCGTCGCATTCCTAGCGTTGATCGGGAAGCGCGGCACCGCTCTTTTCCTGACCGCGTCCGTTCTTGGTGGAACCACCGTCAGCACCTTGTTGAAGGCGCTCTTCGACCGTCCAAGACCGGAGCTCACGGGCGTCGCTAAGGTCTTCACGGCCAGTTTTCCGAGCGGCCATGCCACCATCTCGGCGGTCGTCTATCTGACGCTCGGTGCCATTCTGGCGGAGATTTCCGCGTCGCGGAAACTCACCACGTTCTTCTATTCGGCCGCCGCCTTTTTGAGCGTCCTGGTCGGACTGAGCAGGATATATCTCGGGGTCCACTTTCCAACCGACGTGGTCGCGGGCTGGTCGATCGGGTCCGCTTGGGCGCTGCTGTGCCTTTTGATCTTCAGCGCCGTCCGAGCCAAGTGGGCTGATCGAGAAGTTATACGACCGTCGACGAAATAGAGATTTAATCTAGGCAAACGGACCGCGATGCGCTTGCAGTACGAAGACCACGCATAATTGTTTCGCCGACGGAGCCGAATAGCAGTTTGGCAGAGCCTATAGGATTGCGGCAGGCTCCGTACTTAACCGGGCCAACCGCGGTGAACCGCACTTTATCCGACTGGACCACATCAATGGCAATACCTTTGTCTTCTTGGCAGTTCTGGGCACTGCTCTCCGCAGTGTTCGCTGCACTTACGGCGATTCTGGCAAAAGTCGGGATTGAGAACGTAAATTCTGATTACGCGACCTTCATCCGAACCGTCGTAATCCTGATAACCGCGGCCGGCATCCTTTTTGCAACCGGCCATTGGCAGGCACCCGATACTGTACCTGGACGAACGTGGGTGTTTCTAGTTCTGTCAGGCCTAGCGACCGGATTGTCGTGGATCTGCTATTTCAGGGCTCTTAAAGTCGGTAGTGCTTCCCAGGTTGCCCCCATCGACAAGCTCAGCGTTGTTCTGGTCGCCTTGTTTGCAGTGCTGTTCTTGGGTGAAAAGCTTTCAACTCCTAACTGGATTGGAATCTTGATGATCGGGCTTGGTACAATCCTTGTGGCGTATAAGGGATAACTACAATGAACGTGCGAACAAAGAAAATGGTGAAGGCGTAGTGCGATACGCCGCTCAAACCTTTTGAGCTGAAAGACGATAGAGGATGCGACGGTGCATAATGGCGGAGATGACGACCTCACGCCTTCGCGGCATGGTGCTCCTCGTGGGCTGCTTCCCAAACTTCGCGTGCGGCGTCGATGTTCATGGCTGCGATAGCCAGTCCCACGACCACATCGGGCCACACTGAGCGCCAGACCAGCGCCGTGACCAGCCCGGCAACTACGATGGCGATATTGGCGATGGCGTCGTTGCGGGCTGACAGGAAGGCCGCACGAGTTAGGCTACCGCTCTGATGTCGAAAGCGAGCCAGGAGAAAAGCGCAACTGAGGTTCACCGCCAGTGCGCCAAGACCGGTAAGCGATAGCGTAATGGGCTCCGGCGGAACAGGGTTGGTGAACTTGCCCCAGAGGGACCAGAGCAACGCGATGGCGGGCAAGAGAAGGATGCCTGCAAGCAGCATACCGACCCTGGCGCGCGTGGTGGCGGTCCACGCCAGAGCAAAGAAGATCAGCAGATTAACTGAGGTGTCCTCGAGGAAATCGACGCTGTCGGCAAAGAGAGAGACCGAGCCGATGGACAAGGCGACCGCAAACTCCACGCCAAAATAGGCGAGGTTGAGCAAAGCTACAATGAGCACCGCCCGCCGAAGCCCCGCATCCATTGTTTCCATTGTCATATCGTTCTCTTCTCAAACTGCACGTTGCCCGAAGTTGCCCCCGTAGGGCACCCGGGGGTCAATTACGGGTCAATCGTGGGATTGGACATGGCCCTCGCTCGAGGTGGTAGTGGAGAGCGACAGGCAGCGAGTCGACCCTTACAAGATACCTGGACGCCAGCCCTCGCGCTGAAGCAGCAAAAACCTCCTGCCCAAGACGTGAGCGCGGCGAAGAAGGCGTACTGTGCATTCATTCCTCCCTTTGGAGGGCAGCTCCGCCTATTTGGCCGGCCACATCACGTGTTGATCGTCGATGACAAAAGCATGCTTATGGATATGGCCATCGCCAATATGCTGCGCACCTTGAAGATGCTGGTGATCAGCGGCGAGGTTGTGATGCTCATGCTCCAGTTCGACGGGGTCCACGGCAGGCCACAGACGCAGCGCGGCAACCGACCCAAGCCCGGCCATCGCCGCCATGACGAAAAAGGCCGTCGGCATTCCTGCAGTGGCACCAAGCCAGCCTGCAAGCGGATACGTAATCAGCCAAGTCGCATGAGATAGGGCGAATTGAGCGGCGAAGAGGCTGGGGCGATCCTCAGGATTGGAGGAACGCCTGATTAGGCGGCCCGATGGCGTCTGAGTGATCGAATAGCCAATGCCGGTGATGAACCAGAGGACCAGCAAGAACAAATAACCTGGCAGTAGACTGCCAATCAGCATGCATGCACCTAGCATGCTGGCGCCGATCAGCATGACTGGCCGGTCGGCGTGGCGGTCGAGTAACCTGGGCAAAGCGAGCGCGGCCACCATTGAGCCTAAGCCGAAAGCAGCCAAGGCGATGGCGGTCGCCTGCTGATCAAGGCCAAAGCGCGATTGCACCAAAACTACTGTGTTCACGATGACCATCGCACCGGCCGCAGAAACGGCGAGAGTGAGCGCTAGCAGGCCTCGCAGCCGGGGGGTTCCAAGATAGATCCGCATGCCCCGCGTGGTACGATCGTAGATGCCGCGCGGTGCGGGGGGCTTGGGACTGGGCAAGACCACGGAGACCACCAAGAGGGCGGAGGCGACGAAGCCGATGACCGTTCCGGCAAAGAGGCTGTTGAAGGATATGACCGTCAGGAGCGCTGCGGCGAGTAGGGGGCTGGCCACGCTTTCGAGGTCATAGGCCAGGCGCGAAAGCGACAAGGCCCGCGTATAGTCCTTCTCGTCAGGCAGGACATCAGGAATAGTGGCCTGGAAGGTCGGCGTGAAGGCAGCCGAGGCAGATTGCAGCACGAAGATCAGCACATAGACCTGCCAGATTTCCGTAACGAAAGGCAGGAGCAGAGCGACCCCCGCACGCACCACGTCGAGACTAACCAGCATGGCCCGACGAGGTACTCGTTCTGCAAAGGCAGATGCAATGGGCGCCACGGCGACATAGGCGACCATCTTGATGGCAAGGGCCGTACCCAGGACCGCACCGGCGTTATCGCCGGCGAGGCTGAAGGCGAGCAGGCCCAAGGCGACGGTCGCAAGACCCGTTCCAACAAGGGCGATAACCTGCGCCATGAAAAGGTGACGATAGGTGCGGTTGGCGAGAACGGAGAGCATCAGAGATACCGGGCAATGTCGCGGAACTGGTCGATCGTGGCACGGTCATCGGCGGATAGACTGCCGACGGCGTCCTCGAGGCAATGGTCGAGGTGATCGTGGATCAGGGTCTTCTTGGCTTGGGTGATGGCCTTTTCGACCGCGTGCAATTGATGCGCGAGCTCGAGGCATGGCTTGCCAGCCTCAATCATGGCGATGACCGAGTTGAGATGGCCGCCGGCACGCTTGAGCCGCTTCACGATATCGGGATGGGTGGAATGGACATGATCGGACATGTCTACAAAGTATCCCCCCAGGGGGATGAGTCAAGGGGCGGTACTCGCCGCCCCTTGAGTGATCAGATGAGTTTCCGCAGCTCACTGTATTGGCCGCCGGTGCGTAGGGTGACTGTCACATCCATGTCGCCGCGATTGCGGAAGAACCAGCCATGGGTGCCGGCGAAGGGCGGCTGCAACTGACCGCTTTCGCTGGAAATACCGCGCACCTGTTCATAGGTGACGGATTGGCCGCCGCCTTCGCCATGGGCGTCGAAATTGATGACGCCACCTTGAACCTCGACCTCGAAATTGGCTACGGCACCGGCATCCATGACCAGCTTGTATTCGGTGCCTTCCATCGGCGTGAGGGTGAAGCTGATCTCGTCCCGCCAAGCGGATGCAGATGCTTGCGCCGGCTCCTCGGCAGCAACGGGCGCCGGCGCGGCCGACACTGGCGTTGTTGGAATGGTGGGGTTGGTTTCTGGCACGCTGGCAGGTGCCAGCACAGCCTCGATGGCGCTGATGCGTTCGGTGAGGGCTGAGATCTCGGCTGAAGCCACCGGCGGAGATGACTGGATGGGCGCGGTGCCGGTGGCAACCTGGGCACTCAACTGCTCGGCGGCAGCGGCCTCCTCGGCCAGCTGCATTTTGATCTCGCCCATGGTGGTGAGGCCGGTGAGGCGACCGAAGCCGGTGAGATCGACGCCGTATTCGGAGGGGAGAACCACGGTGACGAGAATGGCGAGGGCCGAGACGCCGGCAATGATGGTGGACCGGATCAGCCTGGCAGTGCTGGGCAATTCGGCCTGGGTCGGGAAAGAGGTGTTGTACATGTTGGAAATCCTCAGGGCACGACAATGAGGCCGACAAGCTGGTACCCGAAGAGTACGAAGCCGGCGCACATCATGGCGACATTGGCGGAATAGGCATACTTCCAGAACGACCGCGTGCGGCGCCAGAAACCCATGGCGATTAGAATGGTGGCCAGGGCGAGAAGCTGGCCGATCTCGACGCCGACATTGAAGGCGATCAGGTTGGGCAACAGGCCGTCTTCGGCCATGTTGTATTCGAGTACCTTGGTCGCGAGCCCCAGCCCATGAAACAGGCCGAAGATCAGGGTCGCTGCCTTGGTGTTTGGTTGGAAGCCAAGCCAGCGCTGGAAGGCGCCGATATTGTCGAGCGCCTTGTAAGCGACCGACAGGCCGATGATGGCGTCGATGAAGTAGGAACTGATGGCCCAGTTGAAGTAGACGCCCAGTACCATGGTGGTCGAATGGCCGATGGCGAACAGCGACACATAGGTGCCGATATGCTCCATCCGGTAGAGGAAGAATATGACCCCGAGCAGGAACAGGATGTGATCGTAGCCGGTGATCATGTGCTTGGCGCCCAGATAAACATAGGGCAACAGGTTCCAGCCGGTGATTTCGGCGATATAGCCGGCGTCGCTGGTATCGACGCCATGGGCGCTGGCGCCGCCCGTCAGGGCGAGCAAGGCCAGCAAGGCGATGGCCGCGACCGGAAATGACGGTCGGACGGCCCGCAGGGAGTGCAGGGACATGATGATAAACCGTGATGCATTAAAACGGCGCCGTCAGGCGCGTCGGATCACGGTGACTGTCTTGGCGGTCGGTCCAGGCCTGAAGGCGTTTGGTCAGGCAGGCTGTCGAGCAGGCTGATCAGGTACGACTGCGGGAGTTGCGGAATCGTCAGTGTCCACCCTGGAAGGTCGTGGGGGACGTCATGGGCATGGTCGATAGCATCATGTGCATCGGTAACCTCGCCGCCATGCGAATGTCCATGGCCATCCAAGGCTTCAATCATTGTGCCTGTGGCCGACAGATGTGCGGCATTCGCCGACATAGGCGCAGCGAGCATCGCGCTCGTCAGAGCGAGCATCAGCAAAGCCAGCGATATTGTCCTTTGGAACGACATCCCAATAGGATGCAATATCGCCGTTAAGAAGCTGCTAACTGTTCTACGGGTCCGGCACAGGGCACCAGGTTGTCCGCTTCCCGAGACGAAGACTTGTGACCCGGTGGCCGAGATGGCGAAGGGTTTGAGACCGCCGCCACGGGGCGCGAAGGAAAGGTCGATATTGCGCGGGCGTCCATGCACTATGGTCTTGCTTAGGTCGCAGGAGCGCGCCAGTCCACTGCGAATGGCGAGAAGTCGACGCTGTAATATTCTGCACGCCACGCATCTCGCGTCGACTAGATCGAACTCATCGCAGGAAACAGCAACAGTTGCGGCCCAGCCCACGCGGGTTGCGACATAGCGAACGCAAGCACCGCAATCTGCCCGCCAAGTTTTTCCACCTCCTGCGGCTTAAGCGGCCCGGGCATGCGCCTCCACCGTCAGGTGAGAGAGATCATGAATATGAGCGAGCTTGGCATGGTAGACTTCCGGAGACTGAACATTGCCGACCTCAAGCGTCACGATAGCACCGAAATGCCCGGGACCGAGGCGCCAGATGTGGAGATCGATGACCTTGTCGCCGCCGACCTCGATGGCCTCGCAGATTTCCTCCGGCAAGTCTTCACCAGCGGGAATGTAGTCGAGCAGGTTGCCGCCGGCTTCCTTGATCAGTCCCCACGACCAACGCGCGATGACGAGGCCACCGACGACACCCATGGTAGGGTCCAGCCACAGCCAGCCGTAGATGCTGCCCAGCAACAGCGCCGCAATCGCCAGCACCGATGTCAACGCGTCGGCAAGAACATGCAAATAGGCCGCTCGCAGGTTAAGATCCCGAGTGCCGCCGACCTTGCTCTCCTCGGCATCCCCGTGGTGGTCGTGGCCATGATGGTCGTGATGATGGTGCCCATGGCTATGGCCATGGTGGCTGTGATCATCGCGCAGTAGCCACGCGCAGACCAGGTTCACGACAAGCCCGATGACAGCAACAACGATCGCCTGCTGGAAATTGATCGCCACGGGGTTCTGGAACCGAAGGAAGCTTTCATAGCCGATGAGGAGGGCGATAAGCGCCAGGACGATGGCACTGGCAAATCCGGCCAGATCACCGAGTTTACCAGTGCCGAAGCTGAACCGGCGGTTGTGGGCATTCTTGCGGGCGAACATATAAGACAGGGCCGCAATGAGCATGGCGCCAGCATGGGTCGACATGTGCCAGCCATCGGCAACAAGGGCCATCGACCCGTAAGCTGTGCCCGCTACGATCTCTGCAACCATCATCGTGGCGGTCAAGCCGATGACCAGCCAGGTGCGACGCTCGTTTCGATCATGATCGTTACCAAGGAACACGTGGTCGTGTGGTGCCGGGAAAGACTGCATAGACATGAAGAGTGCCTTCGTAAATTACTTGAAATAGGTCCGAACGATCTCGATCAGGTCAGCGGCGCCTTTAGCCCGCTCTCCGTCGGCGTCACGGTTTGGGTCCACGACGTGATGGACGATATGGTCCTCGATCAGCTCGACAGTGAGCCCATTGATGGCTCCCCGAACCGACGCGACCAACTGCAGGACCTCCGCACAGCCCGCCTCGGCCTCAAGCGACCTCTCTATGGCCTCCATCTGTCCTTTGAGCCTGCGGACCCGCGCCAGAAGCTTGGCTTTCTCTGTGATGGTATGGGACATGGCGTTCTCCTCTTGATAAGATAGGGGGGTACCCTATCTAAGTCCACAGATTCTTTGATCCATGTTTGGAGACCTGTCGTGCGAAAAGACGATCCTTGTATCCGGATCTGTGAATTCGATCGCCAGACCGGTTGGTGCAAAGGCTGTGGCGTGACCGTCGCTGAGATCAGGGGATGGAAGAAGCAGACACCCTATCGGCGCACAGAACTCTTGCGCGACTTGGGCCGACGAGTATTGCAACTTAAGGCTTCGACGCCGAAGACGGGCTAAGCGGCTCCGCAGCGGGGCATGGGAATACCCAAGGGGCAACTTGATTACGCGTAGAGGGGACACGTGAGAACGACCGCTTCTGGACATCGATGTCGCGGACTTCCCCGTCGTGCCCGGAACCACCGAAATCATCGATCAAGGGTACATCGACAGAAATCTGCCGGTCGCAAAGCAGCGACTTCCGTTCAGGGGAATCCATCTGGCCGCGTGCCCAATGAACTCATCGAGGACCCACTGCCTCCAGGATTTTGAGCCCGCGGGCTTCAGCTTGCGTGCCACGCCAGCGAGTACATTCTACGCTCCTGCCGACAATCCGGATTGCTGGTTCTTCCTGCGTCGAAACTGCACCAGACGCTCGAACAGCGTAGTACGCGGCCTCGTACCGAAATGTTCCGCAACGAACTCCTTCATGCCATCGTCGCGGGCAAACACGAACTCGACCGCAGCCCCGGCAACCACCTTATTCAGGCCGGTCACCCATTGCTCAGGGTCGACAGCCTCGATCCTGCGTTGCGTCTCAACATTGTTCACCGCGCAGAAGGCGGCCTGCGGACCTATGGGCAAGAGGAGATAAGAGTCCGCGGCGGCGAATTCGTGCCAGGTGATGATGGGCCGATCGCTGGTCAGGAATTCCGCGCTACCATCAATCCGACGTATGAACCACCGCATATTGTTGATGAGCTCGCCAATCCAGGCGTGGTCCACCAAGGTCGGCAGGATGCTGATCATCCAGCTCCGCATTTCTTCCGGCGGCAGGCTGTCCATGTATTGGGCGAACGTGGAAGGATCGCCGAGCCCCTTCTTCTCTGCATAGGCTGCTTCTAACTCGGGCAGCTGGCGCGCCCACTCCTCGGCCAGACCAGCCTCAAGCGTGTCGAGATGGTCCGGCATGCGCATCATGAGCGACATGAGGAAGCGAGACCACGCGCTGCGCAACTTTCCATCCCGTCCAATGCGTGGATCATCCTGCTCGAGTGCCGTAAGAGCATCGGCCGCCAGGGAGTCCAAAGGCGACATGAACTTCTGCTCCAACGTCTGGGCAGCCTTCGGTTCCGCGACGGGATCAGAATAGAGCAAATCCTCGCCCCCCGAAACATGAGGTGAAACCCACTTCACGACCAGCTTATCTGGACGAGGCTTGCTGAACCGACGCAGCTTGCCGGCCTCATTTGCCCAGCGAGCCTGATAAAACGAGGGCAGGTAATGATGGTAGAGGGGAAGTCCGGACCCTTCGCTCATCGTCGTACGGTCCTATCAGGAACACTGCGCGAGCAGCGAGATACGTCACTTGCCTGCGTCACTGTGGTGCCTGCACTTGCCGTGGTCGGCAAGAATGTCGATGACCTTGCACGTCTCCACTCGACCATGGCTGCAGCCATCGACCATTCGCTCGAGTTCGGCCTGCAAGGCCGTCAAGCTCGCGATCTTGGCTTTCACCTCTACCAGGCGCGCCTTAGCTATGGTGTCGGCATCCGCGCATGACTGATCGGGCCGATCCTGCAAATCGAGCAGGGTCCGTATCTGGTCGATCTCAAAGCCGAGCTCGCGCGAATGCCTGATGAAGGTTAGCCGCTCGGCGTCCTTGCGGTCATAGGTGCGCCGGTTGCCTTCGGTACGAGGCGGCGCCGGGAGCAGCCCAATCTGCTCGTAGTACCGGATGGTGGGGATCTTCACCCCGGTCGCTTCCGAGACTTTTCCGATCGCGATGCCGTGACTCATTTCCGCTTGCTCCTATAGTCGCTGGAGGATGTACGCAGACGGTGACGAATTCAAGGAGTCGCTGCCAATGGATGCAAGGATTGGAACCACACGCTTCCGTGTTGAGGGCATGGATTGTGCCAGCTGCGCTTCCAAGGTCGACACGGCTGCCAGGCGTATTCAGGGCGTGGAAGATGTTTCCGTCTCGGTCGTCTCCGGCACGATGTCGGTCAGGCACACCGGCGACGTCGACCTCACAGATCTTGCGCGCCGCGTCTCTAACCTCGGCTATCCGACTCGCCAGCTGCAGATCGCATCCAATGCCCGGCCCGTGGACCAGCATGGCGATAGCCATGGTGAGCATGATGATCAGGCAGGCGGCGGCCATCTTCATCTGCATGGTTACGATGATGCCGATGAGGGCGTACCGTGGTGGCGCACCCGAAAGGCTATCTTGACGGCGTCCTGCGGCATCGCGCTGCTGCTGGCCTACCTCGTGGGCCGGGTCGTCCCGGATGTCGGGCACTGGGCGTTCCTGGTCGGGCTGCTGGTGGGCTTGATCCCGATAAGTCGCCGCGCCGTCGCCGGAGCCATGGCCGGCAGCCCGTTCTCCATCGAAACGCTGATGTCGATCGCCGCCGTAGGCGCCGTGGTCATCGGCGCCACGGAAGAAGCGGCTACAGTCGTCCTGCTCTTCCTCGTCGGGGAAATGCTGGAAGGCTTCGCCGCTGGCCGGGCCCGTGCCAGCATCAAGGGTCTGGCCGATCTGGTGCCCAAGACGGCACTGCTGGTCGATGGCGACGAGGTGCGTGAAGTCCAGGCATCCAGTCTTGCCCTGAAGCAGTTGGTGCTGGTGCGCCCCGGCGACCGCATCCCGGCGGATGGAGAGATCGTCGAGGGCAGCGGTGCCATCGACGAGGCACCGGTCACCGGTGAAAGCGTTCCCAAGAGCAAGGGCGTCGGCGACGCTGTTTTCGCCGGCACCATCAACACCGACACCGCCATCAGGGTGCGAGTCACCGCCGCCGCTGCCGATAACACCATTTCCAGGGTCATCGCCCTGGTGGAGGAGGCACAGGAAGCGAAGGCGCCGACCGAGCGCTTCATCGATCGGTTCTCCAAGATCTACACGCCCGGCGTTCTGCTGGTCGGCGCCTTGGTCGCCACCGTGCCGCCGCTGCTGATGGGCGCATCCTGGAGCGAGTGGGTCTACAAGGGCCTCGCCATCCTTCTGATCGGCTGCCCCTGCGCACTGGTGATCTCCACCCCTGCCGCCATCGCCGCGGCCCTGTCTGCCGGTGCCCGTCGCGGGTTGCTGCTCAAGGGCGGAGCGGTACTCGAACAGCTCCGCACCATCACCATGGTCGCCATGGACAAGACCGGTACGCTGACCGAAGGGAGGCCGAAGGTCACCGATATCGTCGCCGTCGGCCGCAGCGAAACCCAGGTGCTCTCGATGGCTGCGGCGCTCGAGACCGGATCGAGCCATCCGCTCGCCCTCGCCATTCTCGCCAGGGCCAAGGCGGACAAGGCACCCGTGCCACCCGGTTTCGATCTCGCGGCTGTTCCCGGTAAGGGCGTCACCGGCAGCATCGGTGCCGACAAGGCATTCCTCGGCTCTATCGAAGCAGCCGCCGACCGCGCCACGATCCCCGACGAATTGCGGGCACGCATCGTCGCATTCAACGACGAGGGCAAGACCGTCTCGGTGCTGCTTGCCAACGGCACGCTCGCCGGCATCTTCGCCATCCGCGACGAGCCCCGGGCCGATGCCAGGGCCGGTCTGCAGGCGTTGCGCAATGCGGGCGTCGGCGCGGTGATGCTCACCGGCGACAACCAGCGCACCGCCAGCGCCATCGGCGCCTCGCTGGGTATGGATGTTCGGGCCGGCCTGCTTCCCGAGGACAAGCAGCGGATCGTTCGAGAGCTTCAATCGCGAGGCAAGGTTGTGGCCAAGGTCGGCGACGGCATCAACGACGCACCCGCACTGGCTGCCGCCGATGTCGGCATAGCCATGGGCGGTGGCACCGACGTGGCGCTCGAGACTGCCGATGCCGCCGTGCTCCATGGCCGCGTAACCGACATCGCCGACATGATCGGCCTGTCGAAGGCCACGATGGCGAGCATCGGGCAGAACATCAGCCTGGCCCTCGGGCTCAAGGCCGTGTTCCTCGTGACGACTGTCATCGGCGTGACCGGCCTGTGGCCTGCCATCCTTGCGGACACGGGTGCGACCGTGCTGGTGACCGCGAACGCCATGCGCCTCCTGGCCTGGCGGGGCAGCCGGTCGCATTCCGTCTGACCTGTCGAGGCGGTATTGCTCCAGAAAAAGGATCGGACCACATGAAGCTATTTGTCACCATCGCCTTGATCGGCATCCTTACGACCGGGAGCGGGTTTGCCCATGACTTCACGCAAGGTTCGATCTATCTCGACCATCCGATGATCGAGGAGGCCCCGCCGAACGCGCCGGTACTCGGCGGATACCTCTCCATTCAGAACACGGGCGACACCGATGACCGTCTCGTCGCCATCGAGAGCAGCGCTGCCGAGAAGGTGGAGATACATCGGTCAACCGTGACCGATGGCATCGCGCGCATGCAGCCCATGACGGAGGGCCTCGTTATTCCCGCCGGTGAGACCGTGTGGTTGGACAACGGCATGCATGCCATGTTCGTCCAACCTGCCGAGCGGTACCGCGCCGGCGACGAGGTCCCCGCTACCCTGGTGTTCGAGAAGGCTGGTCGAATCGACGTTACGTTCAAGATGGAGGAGCGGTCCACCGGAGCCGGCGCTTCTCATGAAGGTCACGGCCAGTGAACGGCTTGCGCAGGTTTCGAGGTATCCTTTGGGTGCTGGTGGCGATCGCAGCTGCCGGCGCTGCCTTCCTGGCTTTTGGCCCCCGGTTCGCGCCAGCGAACGCTGGGGAAGCCATTTATGCCAAGCCCTTTTCATTGGTGAACCAAGACGGCGCTCCGGTCACGCAGGCCGACTTCCTCGGCAAGCCTTCGGCCTTTTTCTATGGCTTCACCCATTGCCCCGACGTCTGCCCCACGGCCCTGGCCGAGATGTCGGCCATCCTCGAGGCGCTCGGACCGGACGCGGACAAGCTGCAGGTCGTCTTCGTCTCCGTCGATCCGGAGCGGGACACGCCGGAGATCATGAAGGACTATGTGGAGTACTTCGACCCTCGCATCGCCGGCCTGACCGGTGACCTTGCGCAAGTGGCCACCATGGCCAAGGACCGCTACATTTTCTTCGGGAAAGTGCCCATGGAAGGCGGCGACTACCAGATGGAGCACCAGGCATCCATCCAACTGGTGACGGCGGACGGTCGCTTCTTCGGCACCCTTGCTGCCGAGGAAGGTTTCGACATCAGGCTGGCCAAGGTTCGCCGCCTCATCGGCGAGGGATAACACCCTTCCCAGCGTCACCTCACGTCACCACCGGGAACCTCACGGCTAGCGGAGGACCCGATGCACGCCTTCGGGTTCGTCTTCGCCACTGAACCTGATGCCGGCACGCTCCAAGGCCTCTTTCATGGCCACGACGCTGGTAGGCATCACCCTGTCGCCACCGTTCTCGTAGGCCGCCACGGTCCGGCGACCGATGCCGCTATACCCCGCAAGCTCCTGCTGGCTCCAGTCGAGGAGGGCTCGTCCCGCCCGGATCTGGGCGGGAGTTGGCCGGTGCTGATGTTCGCTCAAGACGCTGTTCCGAATCGATCTGAAGACAACCGAAACCTAACGCAACTGGCAGTCGTTGCACAAAATGTACATCCGGCCTTGACATCCGTAGCAAATATCTATAGTCACTAGAGCATTGGAAGCCGCAGGTGTCCGTCGTTCAGGCACCGCAACAAGACCTTCCCCCGCGTGCATAGCCCGCACGACGTCCTGAATATTCATCGTGTTCGGCCTGTTCGTTGCATGCAGGGAGAGTACCTGTGTCTTTGTTCGTGCGTCCCCAAGACCTTAAACCGAAATCACGTACGCTGCGCCACCGGGATACCCGGCGGAAACTTTCCTCCATCCTGTTCGACTCGCTCTCCCGGCTGGACGAAGTGGCCGTGATCGGCTCGGATCCCCTCGTCACCCATTTCGCCGTGTCATTGGGGTTGGAGGCTGCCTCCTTGGCGACCTGCCAGGCCATCCTCGACGAGCGGCCGGTGACCCTGGTCGGCGTTCCCTCCCGGCACTGGTTCCGTCCCGACACCATGAAGCTCCTTCTGTCGCTGAAGGTGTCCATGGAGAAATGCGGTCGGCCCTGCGTGCTCCTTCCACAACGCGCCATAGCCATGCTTCCCGACCCGGATGGCACCAGTGAGAAGGCTCGGATCTTGATCGAGTTGATCCGGGATCCGGTGCGGATGGGCGTCGACCTGGCATGCTACGACAAGCACGTCGGGGATCCTGTTGGATGCCGGGCACTGCAGCTACTCACCGGCCACGACTGCGTTTCCTGATCCACCCGCGTCATCGCCCTTCTTGATGGTCTCGAGCTTTCGAGCCGGAGGAAACTCATGCCCGCAAACACAACGACTGCTTTGTCGGAGACACCGGCCCTGCTGTCGCAACTGATCTACCGCGCCGGGTTCGACCGCCATGAGCTGGAGATCGTCGAAGGCAAAGACGGCGGGTTCATCCGCCTTCCTGCCGGAATGGACCCCATTACCTTCAAGGTCCGAGACCTGGGGCACATGCTCAAGTCCTACGGACTGCCCTACGAGATCATGACCGACCCGGCGAACTAAACGACAGCTCGTCTTCCCTCTCTACCTCACCGCTTCCGTTAAACATGGAGTACTCGCATGCTCGATGCCGATGCTGCACGCCTTCCGTCCGGCTCCGCCGATGCCGGCCCTATCTCCGGACGCCGCCGCCGCACCCTTCGCCAGTCCGCGGAGGCCCTGGTCCTGGTCCACCCTTCGGTCAGGCGCCTCACCGACGATCTGGTGCCAGACGAGCTGGCCGATGATCTCATGATTCCCGCGGATGACTTCACTGCTATCAAGGTGGCCCTTGGCCGGCGCGAGGTCTACCTGGTCTGCGTTTGCAAGGCGGCCTTGCGCGGCCATGGCAGGCATGCCTTTTTCGAACTGAAGGCACTGGCCGCAACCATGGGCCACACGGTCGTGCTGGTGCCGGAATCGTTCATCCGCCGCGAGCCCCGCCTGACCAATGCCATGATGATCGCGGGTGCCGCAGGTGCCGAGATCGGCTTGACCGACCGCATGAAGCTGTTGGCCCACCTGATCGACAACGGCGGCAGCGCACCTTTGCTGGACCTGGCGGTGATGGTCCGCGGGGAGGAGCCGATCTCGGCCATAATGGCCCTGGTCGTCGAAGGCGGCCTCTATGTCGACCTCGACAAGCCGATCCTTCCCGCCACCGAAGTGCACCTGGTGCAGCCGCTATGAGCCGGCGCCACCAGGCCGTGAATTTCTTCGGCGCCGATCCCTTCGCCACCGCGGATCGACTCGAAGCCTTGGCCGCGGACCTTCGCCGGCTTGCATCCGGTCACGCTCCGTCTGCCGCGCAATTGGCGGAGGCGCCCACGCTCCGGGACTGGGGTGTGCTGTCGCGCTCCGGCATCGCCCTTGTCGGCACGGTCCAAGGGCACCCCAGGATCGCGGATCATCGGCCTGCGATCACTTCCGAACTTTTCGCCATCGACGGCGCCGAACTGTGGGCGAGGACGATGAGCCGGTACTACCTGCTCGAGCCGCGCGGCACCGGGAGGAAACAGCATGGGTAAGCTCGACGATTTATTTTTCCACGAGGAGCAGCAGAGATGAGGACGATCAAGAACACCAAGGACGAGCGCACGATCCAGGAGCGATTGGCCGATCTTGTAGTCGAGCGCACTCTCCCCAAGTCGGTGCGCAATGCCTTGGCCAAGGGCACAAGTGGGCACCTGGTGGTCGTCGTGCCCTCGACTGAGTGGCAGGAGCCGATCGGCGAGGCTATTTCGGAGCTCCAAGACAAGGTCCATCCGGTCTACCCCGGCGGTCCCAAGGCGGCGAAGGACGACCGCAAGGCGGTCAAGTTCCATCTGGAAGCCGGGCACGTGGTGGTCGGGGTGGCGGTCACGCCGTCTACCCTTCCACCGTTGCTGCGGACCGTCTCAACCATGACCGCGACCGTGCCGGCTCCCGACCCGGCCTTGCTGCGGACTTTCCTTCGGAGCGTCTGCACCGGCCCGGTTCCCCGCAGCCTCGATGCACTGAACGTCGGCGCCCTCGACTTCGACGAAATCTGCTCTCTGGTGTCCTTCCAGGCGGAAGCCGCCGTGGTGGTGGAGAAGCTTGGCCAAGCGATCGCCAACAAGACCGGCATGACCCGCGGAAACGAGGTCCTGCCCTCCATGGAGGAGGCTGTCGAATTTGGTGAAGCTCGTCACTGGGCAAAGGACCTCAAGATCGACCTGGCAGACGTCGCCGCTCAACGGATCGGGTGGGCCGACGTCGATCGGGGTATTGTCCTCCATGGCCCTCCGGGCACGGGCAAGACCACATACGCCCGGTCGTTGGGTCAGTATCTCGGTATTCCGGTTGTCATCGGCAGCATTGCCGACCTGTTCGCCAGTACGACCGGATACCTCGATACGGTCATCCGTGCCCAGAGGGATTTGTTCGAGCGTGCTCGCAGCGCCGCCCCATGCCTGCTCTTCTTGGACGAGTTGGACCAGGTTCCGAATCTTGATGCCACTGACAGCAAGAACAGGGATTATTGGGCTCCGGTCGTCGCCGATTTCCTGATTGCACTGGACGGCGCGGTGGCCGAAAGGGCTGGTGTCATCGTGGTCGGAGCGACGAATCGGCTCCACGCGATTTCGCCCGCCATTCTGCGCAACGGGCGCCTCGAGCGAGCCGTTTTCCTGGGGCCGCCCGGACCGGATGGCGCGATGCGCATCCTCCGGCACCATCTCGGCTCGGCGCTGCCCGGAGCCGACCTCGGCGGTGTCGCCACGATCTGCGCCAGCCGGGCGATGACAGGTGCGGACATCATGGACGTCGTCCGTAGTGCCCGCCGCCGGGCCCGCCGCTCCGACAGGGACATCACGCTCGACGACCTCAAGTCCGTCCTTATGCCCGGCAAAGAAACACCCCCCGATGTGGCTAGGCGCATCGCCGTCCACGAGTCCGGCCATGCCATCCTTGCGGCACTTCACATGCCGGAGCGCCTGAACCTGGTCACCATCGAACCGGGCGGAGCCGGCGACAATAGCGGCGGTCACACCCAGATCGCCGTGTCAGGAACCCCAATCGAGACCATTGTCGAACTCGAGAACCGGGTGGAGATGCTCTTGGCAGGACGCGCAGCCGAGATCCTCATCTACGGCTCCCCCAGTTCCGGTGCGGGTGGGTCCGCCACAAGCGACCTCGCCCTGGCCGTCCAGACCTTGGCGATCGCCTACTTGACGCTTGGTTTGGTCGACGGCACCCCCCGTTGGCGCTGCGAACCCGAAGACGTGATGCTGCACCTCATGCGCGAGCCGGCATGCAGCTCAAGATCGCCGCCAAGGTCGACAAGGCCGACCAGACTTACTGGGATGAAACAATCGCCCCCCTCGTAGCCCGCTACGACAATGTCGAATTCGTCGGTGAGATCAACGAGCGAGAAAAGGCACAATTCCTGGGCGACGCCGCCGCACTGCTGTTCCCCATCGATTGGCCCGAACCGTTCGGGCTGGTGATGATCGAGGCCATGGCCTGTGGCACCCCGGTCATCGCCTTTCGTTGCGGCTCAGTGCCCGAGGTCGTGGATCACGGCGTATCCGGCTTCATCGTCGATTCGATTGAGGAGGCGGTGGAGAGCGTCGGGAAGGCCAAGGCGCTGGACCGGGCCGTCGTGCGCGCCACCTTCGACGCCCGTTTCACCGCCGGGCGCATGGCGGCGGACTATCTGGCGATCTACGAGCGGCTGCGCATGGGCCAGCCGGCAAACGGCAATGTCTATATCCCGCCGCGCAATGCAGGGCTCGGCCTCAACGCTTGACTGGAGACCGGCCAATGGATTCCCACTTTGCTGACGCGGGGGCCTTCGGGTCCCCGTCACCCAACGACCCGTCCTTCGGGGTGGCGGCTCGCGCCTCCTTGCAGGAGGGGCGGACCCGCACCCTCAAGCATGGCGACACCTTCGGGGTCTTCGACCATAATGGCGACATACATGCCCATCCCGCAGGCGCCGAGGGGCTGTTTCACCGCGACACACGGCACTTGTCCCGGCTTACCCTCGCCATTGCCGGCGCAAGACCGCTGCTGCTGAGCTCGACCCTTCGCGACGACAACGCCACCCTCACCTGCGACCTGACCAATCCCGACATCACCGATTCGCTGGGAGAGACAATCCTTGAACACGACCTTGTTCATATCCGGCGCTCGCGTTTCCTCTGGAAGGGGACGTGCCATGAGCGACTGGCGGTGCGCAATTTCGCCGACAAGGCTGTATCGATCGCCCTTGAAATCGGCTTTAACGCCGATTTTGCCGATCTTTTCGAGGTGCGCGGCACGGCGCGTGTCAAGCGCGGCCAGATTCACGACCCGCAATTGGGTCCCGACCATGTCGAACTCGCCTATACCGGACTAGATGGAATGGTCCGGCGCACGCATATGCGGTTCTTCCCCCAACCGGACGCCCTTTCGGGCAGCCATGCACGTTTCGATCTCGTTCTGGCCCCGGGCGAGACCAGATCGGTGTTTATAGCAATCGATTGCCTGGGGCAGCCCGACGAAGCCGCGAGCCGGAGCCACTTCTTTTCGGCCATTCGGGAAGCGCGGCGCGCTCTGCGTGGATCGTCCTCGCGCGCCACGGCAATCATCACCTCCAACGAGATTTTCAACGAGAGCCTGAGGCGCAGCGTTTCCGATCTTTATATGCTGATCACCGATAAACCGGAAGGACCCTATCCCTATGCCGGCGTGCCCTGGTTTAGCACGGTTTTCGGACGCGACGCTCTCGTCACCGCTTTCGAGACGCTCTGGCTGGACCCGGCCATCGCCCGGGGCGTGCTCCTTCACCTGGCCGCCAACCAGGCCAGCGCGGTCGATCCCGCCGCCGATGCGGAACCGGGCAAGATTCTCCACGAGGTCCGCTATGGCGAAATGGCCGAATTGGGCGAGGTGCCGTTCCGGCGCTACTATGGCAGTATCGATTCAACGCCGCTCTTTGTCATGCTGGCGGGCGCCTATCTCGAACGCACGGGAGACGTGGAGGCTATCAGTGGACTATGGCCCCATGTCGAGGCCGCTCTTGACTGGATCGAGCGCTACGGTGATCGCGACGGCGATGGTTATGTCGAATATGGCCGCCTGACCAACAAGGGTCTTGTAAACCAGGCTGGAAGGACAGCCACGATTCCGTCTTCCATGCCGACGGGACGCTGGCCGCCGGCCCCATCGCGCTCTGCGAGGTACAGGCCTATGTTTTCGGCGCTCTGCGGGCCGCGCAGGCCATAGCTGCGCAACTGGGACACACGGAGGCAGCCGCGCGACACGCGCGGCGCGCCGACGCCTTGCGCGAAGCGTTCAATCGGGACTTTTTCGATGCGGAACTGGGCACCTATGTGCTCGCGCTGGATGGCAACAAGCGCCCTTGCCGGGTGCGCAGCTCCAATGCCGGCCACGCGCTGTGGAGCGGCATAGCCGATTTGAACCAAGCCGCGACCGTCGCCGGCACGCTGCTCAGCCGTTCGGGCTTCAGCGGCTGGGGCATCCGCACCATCGCGGCCGGGGAAAGCCGCTACAACCCGATGAGCTACCACAATGGTTCCGTATGGCCCCATGACAATGCCCTAATCGCCGCCGGTCTCGCCCGCTACGGCTTCAAGAGCGCGGCAGCCCGCATTTTGGACGGCCTCTTCGCGGCATCGACCTATATCGACCTGCGACGGCTACCGGAGTTGTTCTGCGGCTTTTCGCGCAACACCTCGCAGGGGCCGACCTTCTATCCGGTGGCCTGCATTCCGCAGGCCTGGGCGGCCGCCGCGCCGCTTTATGCCCTGCAATCTTGCCTCGGCCTCCGCATTGCGGCCGAGACAGGCAGTATCGCATTCGACCGGCCCATCCTGCCTGATTTTCTGGACGTCGTGCGACTGCGGGGCCTGCGCGTCCGCGACGCGATGGCCGATATTGCCCTGCACCGCTCGGGCCAGAGCGTGATCGTTGAGGTGGAGCGTCGGCAGGGCGCGGTTAGCGTCGTGACGCGAGCATGATTTTTTTCACGCTAACCTATTGAAACAAAGCCGACTTATCTTAAATCACCTAGTGCCGGATGCCCAATAGGGATCCGGCTTCGGGGACCGGACGAAACCGGCCTCCATACTTGTATCCATGTTGCTCAAAGGAGGATATGGCTATGAGCACGACCTTTGATTTCACTCCCCTGTTCCGGTCGAGCATCGGCTTTGACCGCATGTTGAATGCTCTGCAGGCGGCAAGCCGCGTCGAGAGCATCGACAACTGGCCCCCTTACGACATCGAGAAGACCGGCGAGGATGCATACCGCGTATCGCTCGCGGTGGCCGGCTTCTGCCAGGACGATCTCACCATCACGCAGGAGCAGAACATGCTGATGGTGAGGGGCCAGAAGGCGGGCGAGGATAGCGCGCAATACCTGCATCGCGGCATTGCCGGCCGGGCATTCCAGCGCCGGTTCGAGCTCGCCGATCATGTCAAGGTAATGGGCGCGAACCTTGTCAACGGCCTGCTGACCATCGATCTCAAGCGCGAGATCCCCGAAGAGATGAAGCCGCGCCGGATCGAGATCGCCACCGGCGAGGCAGGCGCCAGTGCCGCGCCCCGGCAGATCGAGGCCGACAAGCAGGCCGCGTAAAGCCTTCCCCGAAGCGCCGACGAGCGCATGGTGCCGGACCTGGTCCGGCGCCGGGATGGCTTTGCCAGCCAAATGAACAGAAAGGAGAGAAACCATGAATGTACGTGACTTGATCCCGTGGGGCCGCCCCAATACGAACCCCGCACCCAGCATTTTCCACGAGAACGACCGCGACCCCTTCCTATCGCTGCATCGCGAGGTGAATCGGCTGTTTGACGATGCTTTCCGAAGCTTCGGCTCCGGGCTGCCGACCTTTAGCGGTTTTTCCGCATTCGGCGGAGGGTGGCCGAGCGTCGAAATCTCCGACCGTGAGAAGGAGATTGCCGTCACGGCCGAAATTCCCGGTCTTGAGGAAAAGGATATCGAGATCCTGCTCGACGATGGCGTGCTGACGCTGCGCGGCGAGAAGCGCTCCGAAACGGAGGACAAGGACCGGCAATTCTCCGAGCGCGTCTATGGCCGCTTCGAGCGGCGCATTCCGCTCGGTTACGAGGTCGAGCAGGATAAGGTCGATGCCCGCTTCCGGAACGGTGTGCTCACCGTGACCCTGCCCAAGAGCGAGAGGGCACAATCGCAGGTCAAGCGCATTGCCATCCGCAGTTAAGGAACCAAGGCCGGCGGCGATTGCCGCCGCCGGTCGCATTCTTCAAACCGAGGAAGGCGAAGAAGATGGAGAAGATTGACAGATTCAGTTCGACAGACACGCATTTGCCCCTGGGCATGCCGTCCAACGACAATACGCTCGCCCCGGCGCCTGCAAGACAGCCGACCTTTCCGGCCGATGCCGTGGCCCGCATCTACAAGCCGTCCCGATCGGCGACAACGTCAGCAAAGGGTCGCAGCCAGGGCTGGCGCCTGGTCTTCGAGCGGCGCAGCACACCCGTTATTGAACCTCTCATGGGCTACACCGGCGGTGGCGACACCCTGACCCAGGTGGCGCTGAGCTTCCCGACCCTGGAGGCAGCCTTGCGCTATGCCGAACGGCAGGGTCTGACCTATGTTGTCCAGCATTCGGCGGACTCACAGCAGGCCGACAAGACCGCCGGCGCAAACGAAACCGCCAGGGGCGCGCGTGCACGCAAGGTCTTTTCCGACGCCACGCTCGACCGACTCGGCCTTTCGGCCATACAGGGGAGCTACGGTCAGGCCCTCGATGGTGCTGCCGGCCGCAACGATCCCTCCGGCCCGAAGAATTGGTCGACGCCGATGGGTGTGGTGCGCGATCCGGGCCTCACGCTGGAGGCAAAGCGCTCGATCCTGATGAACTGGGCCTGGACCGAATATCTCATGGACCAGGCGACCACCGAAGGCATGCCGGAGAGTCGCTGGCCGTCGCGCCTGGGAGAGGTCGAGGCAGCGCTGCTGGCGCTTGAACGTGACGTGGCGGCCGGGCAGGACGCTTTGGCCGACCGCAAGGCGGCGTGAGGTGCCCCATGGACCCACTCGTCGTCTTCGATTGCCAGAAGATCGTGCCCGACCGGTTTGCGCTGACGCTGGCTGCGGTGGCGCGGAGCCGGGCACTCAACCGGGGCGCCCAACCCCGTCTCGAGCGGCCGGGGGAGAGCACCAGCGGATGCGCCCTGAATGAGATCGCAGCGGGTGCCTTCGCGCCGGAAGAACTGGCGCCCTTCCTCTCTCGCGGCCAGCGGTCTCTTGCCCTGACCGCGCCATCACCCCTTCGCGAGGACGATGCCGGCGGCCTTGCCCTCGCTTCGCCGTCTCCTACCAGTGAGACCCTTCATTGATGTTGCAAACCCGACAGAAAGGAGAATGAGAAATGCTGAAATCCTTGTCTTCCAATAACCGGACGGTCCTCAACATCGTTTCTATCGTGGCCGGTTTAGGCCTGCTGTTCTCTCCCTGGTATCTGGGCTATGCCGACCAGGCCAATGCTGCCTGGAACGCGTGGATCAACGGCGCGGGCGTGAGCCTCATCGCCGCGGCGGCTCTGCTGGCATTCCACGAGGCCGAGGAATGGGCCAATCTCGTTTTGGCCGCTTGGGCTGTCGTGGCGCCCTGGATCCTTGGCTTTGCCGCCGCAACCGCGGCGACCACCGTCCATGTCGTGGCCGGCCTGGTGGTGGCTGCGCTGGCCGGGCTCAGCCTCTGGTTCACCCATAACCGGCCGTTGTCCACGGCCTGACGCCCCGATGGGCCCGGCCCTTGCCGGGCCCGCTTTGGCTGTCCTCCGTCCGATCGGGGCGGAAACAGGATCAATTTCAGTCGAACGGAGCACGTGAATGTGTCGGCCCATGAGAAAGTTCCGCGCCCTGGCCTGGGCCTGCCTTGCCGCCATGGCGCTCATCATCGTCCTTCCCGCCAACGCCCGGGGCCAGCCCGTTCAGGGCATAGCCGGCGCACAACTGCCGACGCTGGCGCCGCTGCTCGAACAGGTGACGCCCGCCGTGGTCAATATCGCGGTGGTTTCCGAGGCGCCCGCCGCCACCAATCCGCTCTACAATGATCCCTTCTTCCGGCGCTTCTTCGCCCTGCCCCAGGCGCCGCAGGCCCGCCCCCGCATGAGCGCCGGCTCCGGCGTCATAATCGACGCCGACAAAGGCCACATCCTTACCAACCATCACGTGGTGGCGGATGCGCGCGAGATCATCGTCACTCTCAAGGACGGCCAGCGTCTCGGGGCCGAGCTAGTCGGCTCCGACCAGGCGACCGACATAGCCCTGCTTCGCGTCGAGGCCGAAAATCTGGTGGCCATCGAGATTGGCGATTCCGACCGGCTCAAGGTCGGCGACTATGTCTTGGCCATCGGCAATCCATTCGGCCTGGGTCAGACCGTCACCTCCGGAATCATCAGCGCCTTGGGCCGAACCGGCATTAATCCGGAAGGCTACGAGGATTTTATCCAGACAGACGCCTCGATCAATCCCGGCAACTCCGGCGGGGCCCTCGTCACCCTGGATGGCCGTCTAGCCGGGGTCAATACGGCCATCCTCAGCCCCGCCGGCGGTAATGTCGGTATCGGCTTTGCCGTGCCCAGCAACATGGCGGTCGCCGTCATGACCCAATTAGCCGAGCATGGCGAGGTGCGCCGCGGCCGTATCGGGGTCGGCATTCAGGACCTTACCCCCGACCTGGCCGAAGCTTTCAATTTAGGCGGGTTGCGCGGCGCCGTGATTGCCAATGTCGAGCCCGGCTCTCCGGCCGAGCAGGCCGACTTGCAGGTCGGCGACGTCGTGATTGCTGTCGACGACCGTCCCGTGCTCAGCTCGACCGACTTGCGCAACCGGATCGGCCTGACTCCGGTGGGCGAGAAGGTGACGCTTCGGCTGCTGCGCGACAACGAGACGCGCGAAATCACCGTCACCATCGCGGCCGAGAACACCGCCTCGACCTCCTTAGCCGGCACCCCGTTCGACGGCGCCGTGCTGCGGCCCGCGGGGGGCAATGCCGGCGTGCTTGTCGAAAGCGTAGCATCCGGCAGCCCTGCCGCTCGCGCAGGCCTGCAGGCCGATGATGTCATCGTCGCCGTCAACCGCACGCGGGTCGCTTCGCCTGAAGATCTGCGGCAGTTGACCGGAGACGGCCGGCGCACGCTGGCACTGGAGGTCATCCGGGGTGGCAGCGCCTTGCTGCTTGTGCTCCGATAACCCCCGGGAGCGGCCATGGACATGAAGAACAAGACGCAGTTCAATATCTGGTACTGGGTGGCGGCCTTATTCGGGCTGATACTGTTCCAGTATGCTTTCACCATGGCCACCCAAATCGCCGAGATCCCCTATAGCCAGTTCGAGACTTATCTCGAAGAAGGCCGGATCGCGCAGGTGGCGGTGTCCGACCGTTTCATCCAGGGCGTATTCACAACGCCCGTGGATGGTCGGCCAATGTTCATCACCACGCGAGTCGCGCCGGACCTCGCTCGCGAACTAGCGGGGCATGGCGTCGTCGTCACCGGTCAGATCGAGAGCACTTTTCTGCGCGATCTGTTGTCCTGGATCATCCCCCTGGCGCTGCTGGTGGGCCTCTGGCTCTTCATCCTCAAGCGCATGGGACCGGGCATGGGCGGCGGGCTGATGCAGATCGGCAAGTCCAAGGCCAAGGTATATGTCGAAAGTGACACCGGCGTCACCTTCGCGGACGTCGCGGGGGTGGACGAAGCCAAGGACGAGCTCAAGGAGATCGTCGATTTCCTCAAGAATCCGCAGAGCTATGGCCGGCTCGGCGGCCGCATGCCCAAGGGCATCTTGCTGGTCGGCCCTCCAGGCACCGGCAAGACCCTCCTGGCCAAGGCCGTGGCTGGCGAGTCCGGCGTCGCCTTCTTCTCCATCTCGGGCTCCGAATTCGTCGAGATGTTCGTGGGCGTCGGTGCAGCGCGGGTGCGGGACCTTTTCGATCAGGCACATTCGAAGGCTCCCGCGATTATCTTCATAGACGAGATCGATGCGCTCGGTCGGGCACGGGGGATCGGCCCAATGACCGGCGGGCATGACGAGAAAGAGCAGACGCTTAACCAGCTCTTGGTCGAGCTGGACGGCTTCGACTCCTCCACCGGCCTGGTGCTGTTGGCCGCCACGAACCGGCCCGAAATCCTTGATCCTGCGCTGTTGCGGGCCGGGCGCTTCGACCGACAGGTGCTGGTCGACCGGCCCGACAAGGACGGTCGCATCCAGATCCTCAACGTGCATCTGAAGAAGGCCAAGCTCGCCGCCGACGTAGAGCCGGACAAGATCGCCGCGCTTACCCCCGGCTTCACCGGTGCCGACCTTGCCAACCTGGTCAACGAGGCCACCTTGCTCGCCACGCGCCGCAATGCCGACGCGGTCGAAATGGACGACTTTAATAATGCGGTTGAGCGCATCGTCGCCGGCCTCGAAAAGCGCAATCGCCTGCTGAACCCGCGGGAGCGCGAGATCGTCGCCTATCACGAGATGGGCCATGCCTTGGTGGCCATGGCGCTGCCCGGCGTCGATCCGGTCCACAAGGTCTCGATCATTCCGCGCGGCATCGGCGCGCTTGGCTATACCATTCATCGGCCGACCGAGGACAGGTTTCTGATGACGCGCGAGGAACTGGAAAACAAGATGGTCGTTCTTCTCGGCGGGCGCGCCGCCGAATGGATCGTTTTCGAGCATCTTTCCACCGGTGCGGCGGACGACCTTGCCAAGGTGACCGATATCGCCCGCGCCATCGTCACCCGATATGGCATGACCGCCAAGCTCGGGCATGTGGTCCTCGAGAAGAACGAGCGCTCCTTACTCGCTACCTGGCAGCCCTACCAAGGTGCCCAAGAGCGAGCATATTCCGATCAAACTGCTGCCAATGTCGATGAGGAGGTGCGCCGCATAGTGGACGAGACCTTTGAGCGGACCGTGGAGCTATTAAAAGAGCGCCGGGACGCCCTTGAGCGCACCGCCCGCAGGTTGCTGGTGAAGGAGACGCTGGATGAGCAGGAAATAAGGGCAATGTTGGATAGGCGGGAAGCCTAGGCAGGCGGCTAGTTAAGAAGTTGGCCAGGACAGGTACTACTTCGCGCCTGGGCCTCAATCTTCTCCGCTGGCAAACTAAGCGCCGAGTTGTCGTTGGCTAAGCTCCAGCCCTAGAAATCTCGGCTCCTAGGCCGCAAACCCCGAGTCCGCTTGTCTGAGCGCGCCGCTGAAAGCCGCCAGTCCGCAGACGGCCCCGCTGGAGGCGCTACCGAGGAGAATTGTGCGGCAGGGGGTAGTTCTCCCGAGACTGCACGGCGCCGGCTGACGAACTGTTCGCCTTAATCGTTCTCCGATTGGCCGATGTTGGCCACAGGAGAATGAAAATGGGTATCTCACAATATGACCCCGCCGCCAGAGGTCGGCCGGCGTGGAACGCCGGTCGGCAAGTCGGCGCCAAGCGAGCGCTCAAGGTCCGCCAGATCTGGGCAATCCGGTTCTTTCTGGATCGGGAGGGTCGCATGCGCGACCGAGCGCTGTTCGACCTGGCTATCGATAGCAAGCTGCGCGGCTGCGATCTGGTCAAACTCAAGATCGGTACGCTGGTCACTGGTCATGACATTCGCGCCCGGGCGATGGTTATCCAGCAGAAGACCGGTCGACCGGTGCAGTTCGAGATCACAACAGACGCCAGGACAAGTTTGCTGGCGTGGCTCGAAAGGCGAGGAGGCTCGGTAGAGGACTTCGCGTTTCCCAGCCGAGCGGATCCGAACGATCATCTGAGCACCAGGCAATATGCCCGGTTGGTAGACGAGTGGGTGACTGCCATCGGTCTGCGCAAGGAGGAGTATGGCACGCATTCGCTTCGACGTACCAAAGCTTCGCTCATCTACAAGGCGACCGGCAATCTCCGGGCCGTGCAGATCCTTCTTGGCCATACCAAGATCGAGAATACGGTCCGATATATGGGCGTCGATGTTGAAGACGCACTGGAACTGGCAGAACACACCGAAGTCTGACGATCAGCGGCCCCACCTCAGGTGAGGCCGCGCAGGAGAACACCGCCGGTCCACGATCCTCAGTTCGAACTCGGCAACCGGACGGTCAGAAAGTCCATGATCGCGTTTCTTCCGATGAGCACATTCGGACCATCCCCGATGCGCCCCATTTCGGTCATCCGAAATGTCAATTTGGCTTCTTGACATCGGTCGGTCCGGTACGGGCGCGGACTTCGAGACAGGGGGCTTTCCGCCCTATCTGAACCAAGACGGCTTGGTAACCGCCTGTGTCATTTCTCAGGCACCAGCACATGGGATTGGAATGCCCAAGACGAAATCAGAGTAGTTGCTGCCAAATCACATGACGTCGGATTGCTGAGCGAGGTGCCCAATGCCAATGAGACCAGCATCGGCACCAAGGGCAGCGAAGACCACATGCGGGCGCAGCGCGGTGTCAAACAATTCAAGCGATCGGTTCAGAGCAGCCTGAAATGCGGGTGCCAGGCCAACGCCGCCGCCGACCACCACAGCCTGGGGATCGACCAGCCTCTGCAGGTCGACCAGGCCAGTGGCGATCCGCGCCGCCGCTCGGTCAAGAATTTTGCCCGCCATGGTATTGCCGGCCTTCGCGGCGTCGAAGAGTAGGCGCGTGTCCGCAGGCAGGCCCGCCTCGCCTGCTGTGGCTGCCATGGCAAAACCCGAGGCAAGATCCTCAAGTCGGAGATCGCCCTTGCTCCCCTGAACCTGGCCGAGGCTTCCGGCAAGGCCACGAGCGCCCTCGACCAGTCTGCCGCCCAGTACAAGGCCTCCCCCGATCCCCGATGAGACGGTGACAAAGGCCATGTCCCTCTGTTGCCCTGCGCCGAACTGGTACTCGCCCCAGGCAGCCGCCTGGGCGTCATTGCGCGCCACGATCGGACAATTCAGTCTTCGAGCCAGTTCACCAGACAGCGAAGTGTCTGGAGGAATGGCCAGGGTGCCGGGGTTAAGGGCATTCCAGAGGCCATCCCGAACGAGTCCGGTGGCGGCAACGCCAGCGACGTGGTACTCGCCGCGCCAGTCTGCGGCCATGTCTGCGATAGCGTCAAACCAACCGGCACTTCCAACGTCAGGCGGCGTAGGCACAAGGCGGCGATCAATGACGGTCTCGCCGCGAACAAGGGCTGCGAGCGTTTTGGTGCCGCCGATATCGAAGGCGAGTACAGTCTCGCCACGACGACGGTCGGCATCAGCGACCGCTTTGGCGAACCAGCCCGTGACGTGTTCGGTGCGGGTAATGGCCGAACCGGCGCAAACGGCATCTGCTCCAGCCAAAATGGCCGCAGCCGCCAAGGAGGGTGAGTTATATCGCCCCTCCGCGACAACAAATCCGCCCAGCGCCTTGCTGGCCGTGACGAATGCCAGATCGGGACCGTCTGGAGTGCTTCCACCCGTATAGCCGGACATGGTCGTGCCCACGATATCGAAGCCCATGGCGAAGGCGGCGTAGGCTTCCTCGATGGTGGAGAGATCGGCCATGGCCAAGCGTCCATAGCCACGGATTGCGGCCAGCAATTCTGCAACGGCAACAGGGCGCTCCCGCAAGGTCGCATCGACTGCGATAACATGCGCGCCGGCTGCGGCCAGTGCGGCCACGTCCTCAATATAGGGCGTGATGCGCACCGGGCTGGTGGACAGGTCGCGCTTGACGATGCCGATGATCGGCAGGTCGCAGGCTTTCGCCACTGCCGCGACATTGTCGGCCCCTTCAATGCGCAGGGCCCTGGCGCCTCCATCCCGGGCGGCCAGTGCGAAACCCACAATGGCCGGAATGGAGTCGAGCGGACCATTGTCCACCGGCTGGCAGGAGACGATAAGCCCGCCGCGCAGAGTATCAAGAAGTGAGGTGGTCATTGGGATGCCGTCTCCACGAGAATTTCCTTGCGGTCGCGGCTCGATTGGCGCGCCGCTGCAATGATGGCAACCAGATGCCTGCCATAGCGGGCGTCGATCGGTGGTGGCTTGCCCTCGGTGATCGCACCAAGGAAGGCCTGCCATTGGCGGCGGACTGCCGCCACCATCGGGTCCTCATCAAGAGGGCAGGGCAGGTCCTGCCAGACTCCGTTCTGTCCAATCTGCAGGCGTCCGTTGAGGTCTAGTACCAGGGTGCCATGCTCGCCGACAATCTGCAGGGCGGCGGTCACGGCGCCATCGGCATAGCCAAGGCTGGTCACCTGGCCCAGCCGTCCGTCGGCGAAGCGCAGATTGAGAAAGGCGATGTCGTCGGCGTCTTGGCTATGGAAGGCAGTGCCCATGAGCGCGCCGACACTTTCGACCGGGCCGCCCATCAGATGGAGTAGACGATCCAGCGCGTGGATGCCGGCGGTCATCAGCATGCCGCCCCCGGAACTCGCGGACAGGTGCCAGGGTTGACGATTACCCTCCATCCAGAGCTTGATGAAGGCGCTGGTGCCGGCGATCGGGCGACCGATGCGCCCGGAGGCAATGACTTCGCCAGCGGACTGCATGGGGGCAAAATAGCGTGGCACATGCCCGATCATCAGCACTCCTGCCGCCATGGCGGCCGCCTCGGCGATGGCGTCGCAATCCTCAATGGTGATCGCCATGGGTTTTTCAAGCAGCACATGCTTGCCGGCCGCGAGACAGGCAATGGCAATGTCCCGGTGCAGGTCGTGCGGCGTGGCGATGACCACGGCATCGACCGAAGGATCATCGAGCAGGGCACGCCAGTCGGTATAGGCTCGGCCACCGTGCTCGGCGGTGAACCGCCCGATACCGACCGCATCATTGCGGCATGCCGCCACGAGGCGCGCATTGCCCAGCCCTGCCATCGCACGTGCGTGAACAGCCCCGAAATGCCCCGCTCCGATAATGCCGACGCCGATCACGATGCGACCCTTTCATAGATGGCGTCGATCAGCCTCATGGCCGCAACATAGTTGTCGAGCGTGACCAATGGCGGCCTTCCGCTTTCGAGTCGCGCCAAAGTGTCAGCCAAGAAGGCCCGATAGCGGTGAGCCGGCAGAAGCGGCGGCAGCTGTCCCCCTCCGTCGGCCTGTAGAGTGGTCACCTGCGCGCCCCGGTCGATGCAGTAACGTCCCGGCGTCGCGGTGCGCCACTCGAAGTCGCCACCGGCGCTCAGATTGGGGGCGGTATAGCCCGCCTCGATGGTGAAGAGCGCGTCCGCCGCGTCGGCAAGGACGACCAGGGCGTGGTCCTCGACCAGTTCGCTCGCATGCATGCGGCGCGCGACACTGGCGGATATGATCTGGAGCGGCCCCTGCCCAAGGCTCAGGGCGCAATCGATCCCGTGAATGCCCAGATTGCGCAGGGCCCCCCCGCCACCAATGGCCGGATCGAGGACCCAGCCGACGCCGTCATCGCGATAGCGCTGCGGCGGCCCGTTGACGATGCGGAAATGCGCATGCGCCACCGGTCCCGTCAGGTCGGCCAGCGCCGGGCTCAGCCGGTTGGCGAGGGGTACGGCCACGAAGAGGTGGGCCTGCCTCGCCTGTTCGGCAATATGCTCGAGCGTGGCCGTATCGCTGGCGGCCGGCTTTTCCAGAAGCATCGGCAAACCCGCCGATATCACCGTTTCGGCAAGGCTCGGTACATGCGCGGGATGCCCCATGACGACGACCAGGTCCGGCCTCGGCACGAGGGCCGCCTCGAGAGAGCGTACAACAATTGTGTCCTGCGCCGCCGCAAACCGCGCTGCGCAGTCGGGGTCCCAGTCCCACACCGCGCCGATTGTGGCGCCGGCATGCCGGACTGCGTCTGCATGCATGCCAGAGTGCCAGTGGCTGACGCCGAGGAGGGCGATGTTCATGGTGCAACCTCGTCAAGTGCGGGGCGGCGGTTCTCGCCGCCCCCGGGTTTCAGTCAGCGAAGGACAGCGTCGCGCCGTCCCATTGCATCAGGCGGACATCGGGCCGGGCGGCGCCGGTGCCGTCCTCACCCCCGACGAGCAGGACGCCATCCTCAAGGGTGAAGCTCGCGCCGTAGCCCATGCCCTCGGGCAGGACGCCGATTTCGGCCCACTGGCCGCCCGACAGGGCATAGACTTCGTTACGCCAGGTCTTGGTCAGGCCCTCGTGGGCAAACCAGGCTCCCGCTTCGCTTCTTTCACGAGCGCCGGGAAAGTTTGCGCCTCCAGCCAGCAGAACGGTGTCGCCGATCCGTCCGGCATAGGCGCCGGCAACGCCTTCCTGCGTCCCGGCATTGGCCGGCGCGGGAAGCCTGGGGCCTTCTGACCAGTGCGCGGTGCCGCCGGCGAGCGAGATCGTCTTGACCACATCGGTGCGCAGGCCGGGCTTGATCTCGCCATTGAGCAGCAGGAAGCGGTCGCTCCCCAGATCGACATAGGCCGCGTCGCAATTGGGCGGGAACGGGTTCTCGCCAAGGTCCGCCCAGGTGTTGTTGGCCGGGTCGTAGGACAGCAGCAGGTCGTTCCATTGGTAGAATTCGGGCGGCTGGTTCATGTAGCCCTGCACCAGGGCGGCATACTTGTCGGGCTCGGCCTTGGCGTCGGTGGTCGACACGTCGAGCAGGTATTGGTCGAAGAGGGGCTTGTTATAACCGCCGGCAAACAGGAGCCGGCCATCAGAACTGGCCATGGCCCGGGCGCCGGAGAGGCCCACAGGCGTTTTTGTATCGAGCTGGCTCCAGCTGTCGGCCGCCAGGTCATAGACATAGGCAGTGTCGTGAATGACAGGGGAGACCGCATCGGGCGTCGCCTTGCCGTTGCCGCCAAAGACATAGAGCTTGCCCTCGCTGGCGACCGAAGCCGCGCCGTTGGTTGGGGCGCCGACGAAGTCGGCCCGTTCCCTCCAGCCGGCAGCAAGGTCATCGAGGTCGAGCGCGTAGATCGACTGTCCGGCCGTCCCCAGGCCGACCAGGATCGTCTTGCCGATGCGGGCTGAAATCCCGTTCTTGATGCCCGTGGGCAGGTCGGGCCAATCCTGGGCCATGGCGTGTGTGCCTCCTAGAAACAGGCTCAATGCCAGGGCGCTGGCGAGCAAGCGTGTCGTTGTCATTTGCATTTCCTCCCTCCGTGACTCCCCGTCACGGGAGCCGCAGATAACAATGGGATATCCTACAAGTCAATATCACACATTTAAGCTTGCAGGATATCCTACAAGTAGGTTATAGGATGTGTCGCAAGGGAGGCCGATCGGTGCTAATGCTCCAGCATTCACCCGTCAGCCAGGAGATCCAGCAATGAACGCAACCCGATCGATAAAGCCGCTGAACAGGCCGCCTTTGCTGCACGTCACGGTGCAGGAGAGCCTGCGCGACTATATCGAGAGCAATGGCCTCAAGGCCGGCGATCCGCTGCCCCCCGAGACTTTTCTGGCCCAGCAACTGGGCGTGGGCCGCAATTCGGTGCGCGAGGCCATCAAGGCGCTCGAGTCCCTGGGAATCCTCGAGACGCGCCGCGGCGTCGGAGTCTTCGTCAAGGAATTCTCGTTCCAGCCGCTGCTCGACAATCTCGCCTATGGTCTGGGAGACAGCCTGCGCGATATCGAGGAACTGCGCGAGATCAGGCGGGTGCTCGAAACCGGGCTTATCGGCAAGACCATCGCGCAGATTTCCGAGGCCGACATTGCCGAACTCCGCGCCGTCACCGAGCGCATGCGCCAGCGTGCCGAGCGCAATGAGAGCTTTGTCGAGGAAGACCAGCAATTCCACGAACTGCTGTTCCGCTGCCAGAACAACCGCATGCTCAACGGGCTGATCGAGGTATTCTGGCGCGCTTTCTACAAGGCGTCCGACTTCGCCAACCTGACCAATGCCGATCCGCTGTCCACCTGGCGCGATCACCACGAAATCGTCGAGGCGATTGTCGCCCGCGATGTCGAGAAGGCCCGCACGCGCCTCGATGAACATTACGAGGGCATTAAGCAGGTCATCGACAGGAACAAGCAGACATTTACGACCTAACGGGGAGGAACCCAATGACACTGAAGACCATGACACGCTCGCTCGCCTTGGCGGCCCTGCTCGGCGCTACCGCGCTGACCCTGCCGGCCATGGCACAGGACCCCAGCACCATAACCGGAGGCTTCGACGTCGGCCCGGGCGGCTTCCAGGGCAATTTCAACCCGCTGGCGGCCACCAGTGGCCTGACCTGGCTCAGTGTTTATTACGAACCTCTGGTCATCTATAACGCCGAGCTGACCCAGCTCGAGGGGGCCCTCGCCAGCGAATGGTCCATGAGTGAAGACCAGCGCGAAATCACCTTCACCCTCGTCGAGGAGACCTGGCATGACGGAGAGGCCTTCACCTCCGCCGACGTCAAGTTCACGCTCGAGCTGGCCAAGAATGCTGCCGCCGGCAGCGTTTTTGCGGCCCGTCTTGGCTCCATAACCTCTGTTGAGGCGCCCGATGACCGCACAGTCGTGGTCAAGCTGAGCAACCCCGATACTGGCCTGCTCTCCACTCTCGCGCAGGTGATGATCCTGCCTGAGCACGCGCTCAAGGACATCGCGCCCGAAGAATTGGCCACCAGCACCTGGTGGGCGACCACGCCAATCGGCACCGGCCCCTACAAGTTCACCCAGTATGTCACGGACCAGTATGTCGAACTGGCCGCCGACGAGGACTATCGCAACGGCCGCCCGCTGACCGACCGCCTCATCAACCGCTATTTCGACAACTCGGCCGCCGCCGTTGCAGCCCTGCGCGCCGGCGAGATCGACTTCACCTATGTGGAGCCCGATGATGCCGCGACCTTGGCCGACAATGCGGATTACCGGGTGATCGAAGGCGCCTCGTTTGTCGTCAACTATGTCGGCTTCAACCACATGTTTGGTCTCTGGGATGATGTGAGGGTACGCAAAGCCTTCATGCACGCCATCGACCGCCAGGCGATCATCGAGAGCCTTTATGGCGGGGCCGCCGAGGCCGCCAATTGCGGCTACGTCGCCGACCAGCTCGTGCCCGCCGACATCGATCAGTACGAATACGACCCCGAAAAGGCGCGTGCCTTGCTGGCCGAGGCCGGTTGGTCCGAGATCAATGGCGACAAGCCGATCACTTGGCTGACCTATTACAACACGCCTCTGGCCGCTAACGTCATGGCCGCTACCCAGGCCATGCTATCCCAGGTGGGCATCAATGTTGTGCCGCGTGTGGTCGATACCCCGACCTATAACGGCATCGTCTACAAGGAAGGCACGCCGGACTGGAACGAGTTTCCGCTGGTCTATGCCGGCCTGCAGAACGGTCCCAATCCTGCCGGCATCAATGTGGGCCTCAACGAGTCCCAGCTGCCGCCGAATGGCGCCAATATCATGCGGGTGCAGATCCGCATGCTGAGCGCTGCCTTTGACGCAGCCCTGGGCGAGACCGATCCGGTCGCGGCCGAAGCCCGCTGGCAGGATGTGTGTCGCGTGATGAATGCCGAGCTGCCCTGGGCGACCATGTGGGTCGCCAACCGCTACGGCGTCGCCTCCAACGATCTGGTGGACTTCGTCTGGACCCCGGCCCCGGCCGGTGGCCCCTTCGCTTCCCACCCGGAAAAGTGGTCCAAGTCCGAATAGAGCAGGGCAGTCTCCCAACCTGCTTCCCCGATGGCGCGGTTCGCCGCGCCATCGGTTCCGACGACAATGCGGTGCCCCCATGATCTCTTTCATAGCCAGACGGCTTGCTATTGGTGCTCTGATGGTGCTGGCGCTCAGTGTGCTGGTCTTCATCCTCCTGCGCCTGGCGCCCGGTGATCCCATCGATGCCTATGTCAATCCGGCTTCGCCCCTGTCGCCCGATGCGATGCAGGCCCTGCGCGATCGGCTCGGCCTCGATGCACCCCTGCCGGTCCAGTATTTCGGCTGGCTGCGCGCTGCCGTGACAGGCGACCTCGGTTTTTCTATCCAGCGGGTGGGCGTGCCTGTTCTTCCCCTCGTCATGGAGCGCATCGGACCCACCCTGCTGCTGATGGCTGCGGGCCTCGCCATTGCCATTGTCGTGGGCATCAGTGCCGGCATCATCAGTGCCGTGCGCCGCAATTCACCCACCGATATCGGTTTTTCGGTCCTAGCCTTTGTCGGCATTTCTAGCCCAGCTTTCCTTACCGCGCTGCTCGGCCTCTATTTCTTCTCCGTGCAGCTGCGCTGGGCGCCCTCGGGCGGCATGTTGACCCCCGGCGCCGGCTTTTCGCTCGGCGATCTGCTGGCGCATCTGGTGCTGCCGGCCTGCCTGCTCTCCATCGGCCATGCCGCTCTGATCATGCGCTACATGCGAGCCTCGCTGCTCGAAGTGCTCAACCAGGACTATGTCCGCACCGCTCGCGCCAAGGGCGTCCGAGAGTTCTTCGTCATCGTCAAACATGCGGTGCGCAATGCGCTGCTGCCTGTCATCACGCTGATCGGCTCGACCATCGGCATTGCCGTGGGTGGCGCCATCTTCATTGAGAGCGTCTTCAACTGGCCAGGCATGGGCCTGTTGCTGGTCAATGCCGTGGAGACCCGCGATTACCCCGTGATCATGGGCGCGACGCTGGTCATCGGTGCCACGGTGATCGTGGTCAATCTCCTCACCGACATCACTTACGCTGCGGTCGACCCGCGCATTCAGGTGGCCTGAAATGACTGCCGAAACACCCGCAACCGTCCGTTCCGTCAGCAAGGGCCCCTGGGTCCGCGCCTGGGGCCGCTTCAGCAGCAATGGCGCCGCCCTGGCCGGGCTTGCCATTCTGGTGCCGATCCTGGTCCTGGTGATCAGCTATCCCATGTGGTGGGCCTATTCGCCCAATGACATCGATCTGCGGGCCCTCAACCAGGCACCCGGGCCGGTTCATTGGCTGGGCACCGACGGGGTCGGCCGCGATATCCTGGCTCGCCTCATGCAGGGTGGACGCATTTCGCTCACCGTCGCCGTGGTGTCAGTGGCCATATCGATAGTCATCGGGTTCCTCGTGGGTGCCATTGCCAGCTTCGGCGGCAAGGTGGTCGACAATGGCGTGATGCGTCTCGTCGACCTCGCCATGACACTGCCGCCGGTGATTTTTCTGCTCGTGCTGGCCTCGATAGCGGGCACCGGCGTCGCTCCCACCATCGTGGTCATCTCGCTCCTCTCCTGGCCGGTGCTGTCCCGCATGGTTCGGGCGCGGCTCCTTGAATTGCGCGAGCGTGATTTCCTGGTGGCGGCCCGCGGCATGGGCGCATCCCTGCCGCACCTGCTGTTCCGGCACGGCCTGCCCAACAGCATCGATATTCTCGTCGTCTACGCGACGCTGCAGATCGCCAACGCCATCCTGCTCGAAGCAGGCCTGTCCTTCCTCGGGCTTGGCATAGCCCCGCCCGAAGCGAGCTGGGGCAACATGCTCAATGCCGCCCGTTCGACCGTCGTGCTCGAGCAATATGTCTGGCAGTGGATGTTCCCCGGTGGGGCGCTGGTGCTGACTGTATTGGCCATCAATTTCCTGGGTGACGGGCTGCGCGATGCCTTTGACCCACGATCCGACCTCAACTGATTGAACCTTCAAGGTATAAAATGACCGTCCTTTCCGGTGTCGTTCCCCCCGTTGTCACCCCCCTGACCGAGAATTTCGAGGTCGACTATCCCTCGCTGACCCGCGTGATCGAGAACCTTCTTGATGGCGGGGTGCATGGCCTGTTCGTGCTCGGTTCAAGCGGGGAAGTGGTCTTTCATGACGATGCCAGCCGTGCCCGCATCATCGAACACACGATGAAGGTTGCCGGCGGGCGGGTCCCCGTCCTGGCCGGCACCATCGACCCGGCCACCGAGCGGACGATTGCCAATGCCCGTGTGGCCCAGTCGGCCGGCGTGGATGCCGTGGTCGTCACCGCGCCGTTCTACGCCCGCACCAGCCAGGCCGAAGTGGGTGACCATTTCCGCTACGTGCGGGACGCGCTCGATGTTCCGGTGATCGCCTATGACATTCCGGTCTGCGTCAACATCAAGATCGAGCGCAAGACCACTGTCACGCTGGCCCGCGAGGGCGTTATTGCCGGCCTCAAGGATTCGAGCGGCGACGATGGCAATTTCCGCTTCTGCCTGCTCGATCTGGCCGACAAGCCCGATTTCTTCCTGATGACCGGCTCCGAGATCGTCGTCGACAACGCCCTGCAGATGGGGGCGCATGGCGTGGTGCCGGGTCTCGCCAATGTCGATCCACATGGTTATGTGCGCCTCTGGAACCATGCCAAGGCCGGCAATTGGGAGGCCGCCCGCAAGGAGCAGGAGCGCCTCTGCCGCCTGTTCGAAATGGTCTGGGTGTCGCTGCCGCGCACCAGCCCTGGCGCTGCGGGTGTAGGGTCCTTCAAGACGGCTATGCAGCAACTGGGGATCATCGAGACCAACCTGATGGCTCGGCCGCAGCGTCGCATCGAGGGCGCGGAAGTTGCGCGCATCGGCGAACTGGTTCGCGCCGCCGGCCTCGGGGCCTGATCGCGATGACCGCCGCGCCCGTCCTCGATATCCGCAACATGCAGACGGTGTTCCGCATCGGCGGGCGCGACATCGCGGCCGTCACGGACCTGACGCTGACCGTCGCGCCCGGCGAGACAGTGGCGCTGGTTGGTGAATCGGGCTCGGGCAAGTCGGTCACCAGCCTTTCCATCCTCGGCTTGTTGCCAAAAAAGGTGGGGCGCCTGGCCCAGGGCAGCGTCGCCTTCCGCGGCAAGTCGGGCGAAACGCGCGACCTGGCCAAACTCGATGCCGAAGCGTTGCGTCGGGTCCGGGGCAATGACATCGCCATGGTGTTCCAGGAGCCCATGACCAGCCTCAACCCGGTCTATACCGTGGGCGAACAGATCGCCGAGCCGATCCGGATCCATCTGGGCCGGTCGCACCGGGAGGCTGCTGCCGATGCCGTGAGCCTCCTGGCCGATGTCGGCATTCCCGATCCGGAGCGGCGGGCGCGCCAATATCCGCATGAGCTTTCGGGCGGCATGCGCCAGCGCGCCACCATTGCCATGGCCCTGGCCTGCAATCCCTCGCTGCTGATTGCCGACGAGCCGACCACTGCGCTCGACGTCACCATCCAGGCGCAGATTCTCGATCTCCTGGCCCGCCTGCAGCGCGAGCGCGGCATGGCCATGCTTTTCGTGACCCACAATCTGGGCGTCGTCGCCGAGATCGCCGATCGGGTCGCGGTGATGTATGCGGGCCGCATCGTGGAGACGGGCAGGGTGGCTGATGTCTTCGCTCATCCCCGCCACCCCTATACCAAGGGCCTGCTGCGCTCGGTCCCGAGATTGGGGGAGGCCAGCGCCCTCAAGGCTGCCGGAACGCCTCTGCCCACCATCGCCGGTGCGGTGCCGAGCCTTTCCAACTTGCCGACGGGCTGTTCCTTCGCACCCCGCTGCCCCTATGCCATTCCCGCGTGCAGTGCCGCCGTGCCGCCTCTAGCCGAAACCGGCGACGGGCAGCTCAGCCGCTGCATCCGCTGGCAGGAGATCTGATCATGTTTGAACAGCCACTGCTCGCCGTTTCCGGACTCACCAAGCATTTCAAGCCATCGACGTTTTCGCGAGGACCGGTGGTCCGCGCCATCGAAGATGTGTCCTTCGAGGTACCGCGCGGCAAGGTCGTCGGTCTCGTCGGAGAATCGGGCAGCGGCAAGACCACGATCGGACGGTCCGTCCTGCGCCTCGTGGAGCCCACATCAGGCACGGTGCGCTTCGACGGCGTCGACATGACGGCGCTTCCGCCAAGCGAGCTGCGCCGCCAGCGCGCCCGCATGCAGTATATTTTCCAGGATCCCTTCGCCAGCCTCTCACCCCGCATGACCATCGGGCAGATACTGATGGAAGGGCTTGAGATCCAGGGCCTGCGTCCGCGGGAAGCTCGCGTCGCGCGTGCCAAGGCGGCGCTGGCTGCGGTTGAACTGCCCGCCGACGCCTTCGATCGCTATGCGCACGAATTTTCTGGTGGCCAGCGTCAGCGCATCGGCATCGCCCGGGCCCTGGCGCTCGAACCCGAGCTGATCGTCGCTGACGAGCCGGTATCGGCGCTCGACGTCTCTATCCAGGCCCAGATCATCAACCTGCTGCGCGACCTGCAGCAGCGGCTGGGTTTGACGATGCTATTCATCTCGCATGACCTGGCCGTTGTGGAATACATCTGTGACACGGTCATCGTGCTCTATCTGGGGCGAGTTATGGAGATGGCGCCGGCGGCGGAGCTCTACGCTAACCCGCGCCACCCCTACACCCGTGCGTTACTATCGGCGATTCCCGAACCGGCGCCTGGCCGGGCCAAACAGCGCCAGGTGCTCGTTGGCGATATTCCCAGCCCCGCCAATCCGCCTTCCGGCTGCGTTTTTCGCACCCGCTGCCCTCATGCGGCGGCCGCCTGCGCCAACACGGTGCCACCGCTTGACAACGTGGCGCAGGCCCATCGGGTCGCCTGCATCCGTAAGGAGGAACTCGCGGGGGTGGCCTGATCTGGGCGATCTTGAGCGGTAGCAATGCGCCCCATTCCGGTCATTGGGGCTACTGCCGCAATTGCCTGAAAGCTGCCGGTCTCTTCGACGCCCCGACCTTCGCTATTGGGCGATTTGATCCTGTCAGCCTTTCGACGCCTCTACCGAACCTACTTGGACAAGAATGAAGCTCGGTCTAAGGCCATAGTCAGCCTAGAGGATAGGCGACAAAGGCAATTCTTCGACTGTCCGGTGACCAGGAATTGACATTGATCGTGCCCTGGCCGCCGAAAAAGCGTGCCAAGATGCGGTAGTCGCCACCCGTCGGCGCCATCAGGCGCAGTTGGACATCCTTGTCCGGTGGGTGTCCGATCGTGCCTTCCGGATAGCTCAGATAGACCAGGCTTTGCCCGTCCGGAGACAAATGTGGGAACCAGTTGACGCGACTGTCAAACGTCAGCTGCTCGACCCCGCTACCATCCTCGGCCTTCATCCGAAAAATCTGGGCATGCCCTGCCTGGGAGGCTGCCAGTTCGGAATTGAAATAGAGCCAGGCGCTATCGGGGGAATATTCCGGGCCGTCATTGGGCACGTTCACATGTGTGAGCCGCGTGTCCGGGCCGCCCGCGGCGGGAAGGGTGAAGATATTGACCATGCGCTCGCCCGCCGGACTTTCCACCGCGACATAGGACAGGGTCTGTCCGTCCGGTGAGATGCCGTGCAGGTAATAGTGATGTGGGGTGGCATGCTGGTTCGAGACCCGGCGCGGCGTGCCACCCGCAAGCGGCACCGCGTAGAGATGCCCATCATCCGAACTGACATAGGCGGTCGACCCATCCGGCGACAGGACATGGTCATTGTTGAGGTCGGACAGATGGCCAGTGTCGATCATTTCCGGCGTGCCACCAGTCGCTGCGATACGGAACAGCTTGCCCCCGGCATTGAACACCAAAGACGTACCGTCCGGCGTCCAATTGGGCGCCTCGATGACCTCATCGGCGGTGAAAATCACCTGCTGATTGCCGTCGAGATCGATGATGGTCAGTTCGGCAGACTGACCTTGCCCGAGGCTGCGGCCGCGGCGGGGAAATGTGAAACTCATATTGTGTCCTGAAGTATGCGCGGAGCTTTGAACCGGACTAGACCGGGTCCAGCCCGTCACGGAAATCGTTGAGGTCGGCGTCGACCGATGACGGCGCGTCGATCCATTCCTGCAGCACTTTGCCAAAGACAGGGTCCTTGGCGGGGATCGGCAGCATCATGATCCGCTTTGCTGCAGCGCGGCGGGTGTCTTCGGTGATGTGGTTTTCCTGAATATTGTCCCAGTCGCGCCCCTCTGGATAGCCACCGACGACCATGACATCATCGGAGTGCCCGACCATGGCGTGGGAAACACCAGCAGGCATGAGAACCACGTCACCGGCCGAAAATTTCAGGCGCTCGCCGCCCTTCCCAAACAGATCAAGCACCATCCAGCCGGTGGCGACGCCCAGACATTCATGCGTGGTCGAGTGAAAATGCGGATAGTCGTAAATGCCGGGATAGCGCCAATTATTGAGCCAGCCATTGGCGCGGAAGCGCTCGCGGACAGCATCTTCCCCGCCGCCCTCCACACCATTGCGATAGACCAGCAGCGGAAACCGGCTATTGGGCAGCATGCCATTGGGCTTGCTCCAATAGAGTTCAGTTGCGTTGGCCATTTTCTCCTCCGGGGTTATCACATGACGCTTCTTAGGGCGGCGACTGCCAGCTTGTGATCGTCGACATCGGGCAAGCCGCTAACGGCCACAGTTCCGACCACACCGGCACCGCGCACAATGATGGGAACGCCACCGCCACTGGCCGCGTAATCGGCTTCCTGCAACCGAAAGCGTTTGGAAAAATCCCAAGCATGGTGCTCGCATTCGAGCCGCATGGCCAGCGAACTGCGATGGAAGCGCAGCGCCACGGCGCGCTTGCGACGCGTCCAATCGGGATTGTCCGGGGTCGCCCCCGGCATGACCGCCAGAAAGACCGGCGCTGCGCCATGGGCCACCTCAATCGCGATTGGCAGATCGCGCGCCGCCGCCTCGCCGCGAATGAAGGCGCCAATCTGCCAGGCGATGGCATAGTCAAACGAGGGCAGTTGTACCTCATCCAGTTCCGCCGCCAGCGTTTCGAGGCTCGGTGTCATCTCACAGACCCAGTGAATTGAGATGCTCGATGGAGCGGCGGGCAAAGGCCTGCCAGTCGCTGGGATTGTCGTGCTCGGTGACAATGTGGTCGGCCTTGGTCTGTCTGAAGAGCGGCACCAGGCTCGCCCAGTCAATGATGCCGTCGCCGGTCGCCGTCCAGCCGTCATCCGCCTTGGTGCCGATGGGGGCCGTGTCCTTGGTCTGGATCACCACGATCCGGTCGGCGAAGCGCTGGAGTTCGGCTGCGGGATCGGCGCCCGCGCGCACAATCCAGCCGCAGTCGATCTCGAACTTCACGCCCGGCCCACCCGCATCAAAAATGTGGTCGATCGGCCGCGAGCCGTCGGACAGCCGCAAAAACTCAAAGTCGTGATTGTGCCAGGCGACCTGAAGGCCATGCTTGGCAGCGATCTCTGCACCACGCGCCAGCTTTTCGCCCAGGCCGCGCCAATACGCAACGGTGGGTTCGCGCTCTTCCAGCGTCACATAGGGCGGGATGAGATAGGTGGCGCCCAGGGTCTGGGCGATCTCAATAAAGCGCTGTGGTTCGGAAACGAGACCGGCCAACGGCATGTGAAAACCATAACAGGCCAGTCCCGCATCATCGAGTTGGCGCCGGAACAGGGCGGGATCAGCCTCATAGGCGGGCAGCCACGGCTCGATAGCGTCATAGCCCATGGCCTTCAGGATGGGCAGTTGGTCTGCGAGCGGCGGGAAATTGCGCGAGGAATAAAGCTGGTAGGCCTTGAGGTAAGTCATGGTCATCACATCCGGATCGGGGGCGCCGCTATCGGCGGCGCCGGGAGTATTCAGGGCTGGGCTTCTTTGTCTTTGTCGAACTCGAGCAGTTCGATCATGACGCCCAGATCCTTGACGGTGTCATAGTAGGCATATCGCCCATGGCTGCCGTCGAATTCGCCGCGTTGCAGCAGCTTGTGCCCCTTGGATTCGAGATAGGCATCGCGCTTGGTCAGATTCCTTGTGCGGAAGGCAATATGGTGGCAGCCGGGGCCTTTTTCTTCCAACAGATCGCGCCAGGCGCTTTTCTCCGGGCCGGGCTGAAGGAATTCGACGTCGATATTGCCGAACTGGAACATCATGATCCGGCAGCCGACATCGGCGGGCTGGCCATTATAGATGGCCTTGGCCTCTTCGGGTTCGGCGGCCTTGCCCTCTTTGGGCATGGGTTTACCGGTGAGGTCGGAGAACCACTGGGCCGATTTGACCACGTCGTGGGTGACGAAGCAGATCTGCATCACTTCGTCTTCATCAAGCAGGCGCTTGTCCATTGTCTTGTCCATGGGTTGGCGTGTGCCGGGCGGCCCGGAGCCAAAGGCTCCGGGTCGCCAGACGTCGCTGGGAGGCGTTGGGAGGGATTAGCCCAGGATGATGTCGTAGTTTTCCTGGATCTGGGCGATGGCATCATCCACGCTCATGGACGGGTCGCTCCAGAAGTTGAACACCACATCCCAGATCGAATTCTGCCAGTCCGCATCCACAGTGGAGTGTGGATTGGGGACCTGATGGTCAGCGTCTTCGAGGATATGGAGGACTTCGGTGGAGCAGGCATCCAGAACTTCGGCCGGAGCGTCGAGGCGCGTGGGAGTGGACCCCTTGGCGGCAGAGAAGTCAGCCTGGATCTGCGGATCGGCAACCACGGCGGCAAAGTCGAGTTCGGCAGCATCGACATCAGCAGGCTGGCCGCCCAGAATGCCCCAGCTATCGACGGTCACCGGAACGGCCTTGGCGCCGGGGATCTGCACGCAACCGAAATCGGTGCCCGCAACCTTGCCAGCGGCGGTCCATTCACCCTTCATCCAGTCGCCATGGATCTGCATCAGGGCCTTGCCGGTGATCACCATATTGGTGGTCACGTTCCACTCGCGATTGACCGAGCCTTCATCGGCTTCCTGCTGGAAGCGACGCAGCGTTTCGAGCAGTGTGCGCATATCGGCGCTGTCGATGACAGACGGGTCCGGCTCAGCCCCATAGAGACCATTGTAGAATTCCGGGCCGCCGGTCGCGGCCGCCAGGGCATGGGTCAGATAGCCAACCTGCCACTGCTGGCCACCGATGGCGATCGGGATATAGCCAGCATCCCGGATCTTCTGGAAGTCGGCAAACATGGCATCGAGCGAATTCCAGGATGCCGGATCAACACCGGCAGCCTTGGCCACGTCCATATTGTAATAGGCCATGCCGTCGATATGGATGGCTGTCGGGATCTTCATGATCTCGCCGTCCACCGTGATGGAGCTGACCACGGAGGTCGGGTAGTGCTCAAGAATGCCCTGCTCGGTGAAGAATTCGGTGAGCGGGCGGCCCAGACCAAGACCGATCAGATCGCGATAGACGCCGGGGCTCGATTCCAGGAACACATTGGGCGGGGTGCCGCCTGTGACCAGATTCATCAGGTTCACATTGGAGCCGGTATCGTGCGGAATGGCGATATCGGTCCAGGTGTGACCCTTGGCTTCGAGACCGGCCTTGAGGACGTTGAGCGCAGCCACTTCCGGCCCGGACGACCAGTTGTGGTAGATGATGAGGTCCGTGGCGCTGGCCGCGGAGCTGAGCATGAGAGCGGCAGTGACGCCACCCAGGATTGACTTCAACATCTTGGTTTCCTCCCTTGTGATGTTGGCTAAATCCGTTGCCCGGATTGGGCATCGAAAAGGTTGACCTTGTCGGTCTGGAACTGCACCGGCACCGTGCTGCCGACCTTGAGACCTGCGGCGAGATCAGGCGCGACGCGCAGCGCCAGCATTTCGCCTTCAAAGGACAGGTAGAGGGTCGCGTCCGAGCCTGTGCGCTCGGCCGATTGCACGGGCAGCGAAAACGCTTCGCCTGCTCCAGTCGGCTCGCCAACGGTGAAATGCTCGGGACGCATCCCCACCACGACCTGCTGATTGTTCTGCGGCTTGGCCATGAATGGATAGGACGAGACGTCGAGACGCGCTCCCGAGCCGAAAATTGCTTCGACCTTGCCACTCTCTACCGAGATCGTGGCATTGCGCATGTTCATCGCCGGAGCGCCTATGAAGCCGGCGACGAACAGGTTTGCCGGATGTTCATAGACCTCGTCGGGTGTACCGAATTGCTGGATGACGCCGCCATCCATCACCGCGATCTTGGTGGCCATGGTCATGGCCTCGATCTGGTCATGGGTCACATAGACGACGGTCGAGTTCAGCTCGTCATGCAGCTTCTTGATCTCCAGCCGCATTTCGGTCCGCAGCTTGGCATCGAGATTGCTCAAGGGTTCGTCGAACAGGAAAACGTCGACTTTCTTGATGATGGCCCGGCCGATGGCGACACGCTGGCGCTGTCCACCCGAAAGCTGGGCTGGCTTGCGGTCGAGCAGCGGCTCGATCTGCAGCATTTTTGCCACCCAGGCGATGCGCCGCTCGATTTCATCACCGGGCAGCTTGCTGGCCGCCAGACCGAATTTGAGGTTCCCGCGCACCGTTTTGGTCGGATAGAGCGCGTAGGACTGGAACACCATGGCCAGCCCGCGATCCTTGGGATCGAGCTCTGTCACATCACGCTCGCCGATCATGATCCGGCCATCGCTGACCTCAAGCAGACCCGCCAGCAGGTTGAGCAAAGTGGTCTTGCCGCAACCGGAGGGGCCCAGCAGCACAAGGAAATCCCCGTCTTCGACGGCAAGGTTCAGATCGTCCAGCACGGTGACCGCGCCATAACGCTTGACGATATGTTCGAAACTCACGGCTGGCATGGCACTAACCCTTGATGGCGCCGGCGGTCACGCCCTGGACGAAGAGCTTGCCGACGAGGAAATAGACGACGAGGGGTGGAATGGCCGTGAGCAGCGCCGCAGCCATGTTGTGGGCATAGTTGGTCGTGCCCGTGGAGATGGTTATGAGATTGGCGAGATTGACCGTCATGGGCTGGCCGCTCAGGCCGCCAAAGGTCACGCCGATCAGGTAATCATTCCAGATAGAGGTGATCTGCAGGATCAGCACGACGATCAGTATATTGCCGCTCATGGGCACGATGATCTCGAAGAAGATGCGCCAGAACGAGCCCGAGTCCATCATCGCCGCCGACATGATCTCGGTCGGGATATCCTTGTAATAATTGCGGAAGATCAACGTCAGCACGGGCATGGCGAGCACGGCATGGATAACTGCAACGGCCCAGAGCGTGCCGTAGATTTTGGTGGTAGTGGTCATCACGATCAGCGGATACATGATGATCTGAAAGGGCACGAAGGCGCAGATAAAGAGGAGGAACAGGAAGGCACCGGCCCAGCGCACATTCCACAGGGCCAAGGCAAAGCCGGTCACCATGGCCAGGGAAATGGACAGTATCAACGAGGGGAACAGAATGAAGACCGAGTTCCAGAACCCAACCTTGAGCCCCTCGCATTTGATCCCCGAACAAGCCTGGTTCCAAGCGTGATCCCAGGCCTCAAGGGTCCAGATCGTGGGCAAGCTGAAGATCGCGCCCTCGCGGATCTGATCCATCGTTTTGAACGAGGTCACCACGACCACATAGAGCGGCACGCAGAAGAACAGCGCGCAGATGGAGAGAAACACCAGAATGGCGATGGTGCGCGGCGTGATCCCCTTCTTCTTGCGCACAAAATAAGGGGCACGGGTCTGGGACATGGCGCCGGAGGCGGCTGCCCGTTCGGAGACGGAAAACTGGCTCATTATACGGCCTCCCGCTTGCGTTGCTGCCAGGCAGTGAGCGCCACCAGCGGAATGAAGATCACAAAGGTGATGGCGAGCATCATGACCGCGGCGGCCGAGGCATATCCAAGGTTGGACTTGGCCGAGAGTGCGTTGATGGTGAAATAGGCGGGCACCCAAGTGCTCTGGCCGGGTCCGCCATTGGTCATGGCGACCACGACGTCATAGGCCTTGATCACGCCGAGCGAGAGCAGGATGGCGCAGGTGATGAAGGTGAATTTCATCATTGGAATGATGATTTCGAGGTAAACCCGCCACATCGGCACGCCATCGAGCTTAGCGGCGCTCCAGATTTCCGAGTTGATGCCTTTGAGGCCTGCCAGCATCAGCGCCATGTAGAAGCCTGCGCTTTGCCAGACCGAAGCAAGAATGATGGCGTACATGGCGGTGTCGCCTTGGGCGAGCCAATTGAAATCCACATCCCAACCTAGACCGCGCAGGAAGCTCTGCGCACCCAGTGTCGGGTTCAAAATCCAGCGCCATGCGGCGCCCGTGACGATCAAAGACACAGCGAGCGGATAGAGAAATACGGTGCGGAAGAGACTTTCGCCGCGCTTTTCCTTGTCGATCAGTGCCGCGAGAACAAAGCCGAAGACAATGGCAAGTGCGCTGCCCAGACCGAGAACGATGAGGTTCCGCAGCGAAATTTCCCACCCGGCATCGCGGAACAGACGGTCGTATTGGCGGCCCCATTCAGACCAGTCGATTTCATATTCGGGCAATCGACGGCTGCGCGTGAGCGAGAGATAGGCGGTCCAGCCAATGGACCCGACAAAGGCGACAGCGGTGACCACCAAGGCCGGCGTCAGGGCGAGTTGGGGCGCAATGCGGCTCCAGCGCATGTAGATCCTCCCTTTGACCCGGCTGACCCTGTAATCGGGTTCTCTTCCGGTGTTGTATTAGCGTTAATCTAGGAGCATAATTGTTGATGCGTCAACTACCCAGCAGCAAAAGAGCAGTAACAAGACGCTGCGCCATGCAGGGCAAGGGTGCCAATTGGAGGAAAAAGATTTGAACTTACAAGAAGTTATGCCGCGTCTTGGGTTTGGCACCTATGGTCGTTGGAAGGAGGAGGGCGTCGAGGCCATTCTGGCTGCGCTTGAGATTGGTTACCGCCATCTTGATACCGCCCAGACCTATGATACGGAAAGCCAGGTCGGAACTGCATTGCGACGCTCGGGTCTGGCGCGCGGTGAGGTGTTTCTGACAACCAAGATTTCCACCGAGAACTATGGCGAGGGAAAGGTTGTTCCTTCTCTCGAAGCCAGCCTCTCCAATCTGGGTATCGATCAGGTGGATTTGACCCTGCTGCACTGGCCGTCGCCCAACGGTGCTCAGCCGCTGGCCACGTATCTCGAGCCGCTTCTTGATGCTCAGGATCGCGGTCTGACTCGCTATATTGGCGTCTCCAACTTCACCATTGCGCTGCTCGATGAAGCGCGCTCGGTTGCCGGAGAGGGGCGCATCGCCAACAACCAGGTTGAACTTAACCCATTCATTCAAAACAAGAAATTGGCGAATTACTGCGCTGAGCACGGCATTCTGGTCACCTGCTACCAGCCGATCGCTCACGGGCGTTTGGGCGAGGACCCGGTGCTGGTCGACATGGCTAACCGCTATTCCACAACCCCGGAGCAACTGGCTCTCGCCTTTGAACTCGCCAAGGGCTATGCGGCCATTCCGACGTCCGGGAAGGTGGAACGTATCCGCTCCAATTTTGCGGCGCAGCAGCTGAATCTCACGCCGGAAGACATATCGCTCATCGAAACCAGAGACCGCAATCTGCGCGCCATTGCGCCCGATTGGGGTCCGGACTGGGACTGAGGTCACGCATTGACACCTCATGGCCAAGCTGCGATGAGGCTCTGTATTAACGATCATACAATGTCAGCGTGGCTGACCTTGTTTACAACGACCCAAAAGGGTCAGGAGGAATTTATGCTTGGTGTTGTCGGCATCGGACATGTGGCGATCAAGGTCACAGACCTGGACCGGTCATTGGACTTCTATCGCGATCGCCTGGGCTTCCCAGAAATGTTGCGTCTCAAGCACGACAATGGCGAAACCTGGCTGGTTTATCTGCGGATCACCGACGATCAGTATCTGGAGATTTTCCCAGGCGCAGAAAATGATCGCGCACCCGGCTGGAATGCCAATGGCGTCAACCACACATGCTTCACCATCGAGGATTTGGACGGCACCTGCGAGCGCATCAAGGCTGCAGGCATCGCCCTCACCTCGGAAATCAAGCCCGGGCTGGATGGCAATCGGCAGGCCTGGATTGAAGATCCCGATGGCAATCGGATCGAGTTGATGGAAATGGCCGAAGACTGCCTGCAATTGCAGGCCATTCGGCGCTTGCGTACCGAGCGCGCATAAGCCATTCAGTCGGGAAACGGGGGCGAACGGGTTGGGCAGGCCGATTGTTCGATTAAAGGACGTTGCGGACAAGACCGGTTTCTCCGTGAACACGGTCAGTCTCGCCCTGCGCGGAAGCCCCCGCATTCCCGCAGACACGGCCATGCGTATCCGCGATGCGGCGCGCGATCTCAATTACATGCCCAACCAGGTGGCGAAATCTCTGGTCAGTCGCGAAACCAAGACTATCGGGTTGGTGCTGACCGACATCACCAACCCCGCCCTGACCCAGGTTGCGCAATCGATCGAACTGGCTCTGGCCGAGCGTGGCTACTCGACGCTCTTTGCCACTTCGAACAATGACCTGGACGAGGAAAAGCGCATTTTTGCCATGTTCCAGTCCCGACAGGTCGACGGCATGCTCATCTATCCGCGCAGTCACCGCGATCTGGCCCATATCAGGCAATTGCGCCAGGCCAACTATCCGGTGGTTTTGCTGGTGGCCGATCCCGATGCCGGCGTGGATGCCGTATCAGTAGACGAGCGGCGCGGCGCCTATCGGGCTGTCAGGCATCTGATCGACATGGGTCATAGTCGCATCGGTATCATCGACAGCGCCAATCCTATGGGCAATCACGAAAAGCGTGATGGTTATGTCGCCGCGCTCACCGAGGCGGGCATAGAGCCGGAACGCGCATTGTCTGCCGACCCGCAAGGTCACTCCGTCATTCGGGGGTATTGGGCCATGGATAAGCTGATGCGCCTGGCTGATCGCCCCACCGCCGTTTTTACGGCTAACGACTCCCTGGCAATCGGCGCGCTTCGCTGGACTCAGAAAAACGGCCTTAGGGTCCCCGAGGACGTAGCAATCGTCGGTTTCGACAATATTGAATTCGCCGAGCATGCGGCCACCCCGCTCACCAGCGTCAATTATGAGATCAAGCTGATCACCGACCTAGCCGTGGCTCGCCTGATCGAACTCATCGGCAACCAAGGCCCCTTGCCTGATCCAAGCGTGACCCTCATTGATCCAGAACTAATCGTCCGCGAAAGCACCCACCGCCGGTCCTAGTTAAAGCGCCAACAGTTGTTCTGCGCAGTCGACTATGCTCACTAATGGTTGCTCCTAACTCACAAAGCGCCGGAACGGCTATTGTTAGCTCCCGGCCGCTCGTCAGCGAGGCGCCCCATTCCTGCCGCTCAGCCTGTCATTTCGATTTCCAGAAAGCGGTCCGTCCGCTCCGGTTTTAGCAACGCCCACAATCGGGGTGGTTTGATGACCGTCTTCTCTTGAACGGCCATAATCGGTTAGCAGACTTTCGTCTGCTAGTTCGCGCGGACATACCTCAAGATGCGATCACCGCCGCAAGCTTGGCTCAGCGATCCCCTTATTCGGCCATTTCAGCTTTTTGTAAGAAGTTCCCACCCAAGTTCGCCTGGCTTCAATCTGGAGTATGAGCCGGTATGCGCGCCGGCTTCTCCTGTACATTCCACAAGGCCGATCAGCAGGGCATGGGCGGATGGAATATCGGGTCTACCCTGTCACGATCCGACGTGGAGGCCATCCGCAAGGAGCATGGCGACAGCCTGCGCGTCGCCGCACTCTATGCCCACGAACGCATGAAGGTGCTGCGAGCCTGTGATGATGACGAGATGTGTCCGGCCCTGTCGCCGCGTGAGCATGATTGTCTTGCTTACCTCGCCGCTGGCTTGCGGACCCAACAGATCGCAGACCGGCTGGGTATAAAACCGGCTACGGTGGAATTGCATGTTAGGGGGGCTCGAACCAAGCTCAATGCTCAGACGCGGGAGCAGGCATTGGCGAAGGCGATTTCACGCGGCCTCATAATGCCCTAGCGACAAATACGCGACCGGTCCTGTTGGGTCACGGCTCCACCCAGTCGTAGAACTCTTCCGCGTAGCCGCCCACGGCGCGTTCGAGGCAGAAGGCGATCATTCGCTTGCCGTCATTACGTCGAAGCTCGTCAATTTGCTCGTCCACGACCGGCTTTATGTCGGTTACGCGTTCCATGACCGCCTCGCGGGCCAGCCCCAGTTCGCTCCCAAGCCAGGCGGCTCTGTTGGTCAGCGACTCCATACCGTCCCTGAGCGCCGATCGCTTTTCGCGGTCGGTTTCGCTTCCTAGCACCCGCTCAAGACCGGCGATGCACCATACAATATCGTCCAACTCGCTGTCGGGCGCAGCGTCCGATGATGCAGGTTCGGGTGCTGAGGCTGACGAGGAATCCACCATGGCTTGAAGGCTGTCGACATCAAGCAATGCGCCGACATCGACTGCGGCGCGCGCGCACGATTCGTAGTCATATGACAGTGGGGACTCACCCGCGTTTGTGAGTGGGCGCGCGAATTCGTAGGCGGCCTGATGATAGGACTCCACCTCTACTTCTGCGAGCGTTTCCTCGCTAAAGCCCAGCCCCTTGGCTTCGCGCAACATCCTGAAATGCAGGTCCCCAATCAGGTCCGTCGCCTCTGAAACACTCAGCTTGCTATATGCCGGCATATTGCCGTCAGTGATGTAGTGCATGGCCCCATAGCACCAGGCGTTGAACCGGAAGTCAGCACTCAGCGGATAGTCCCAGCCCGCTGCCGTGAGAACGGGACGGTCCGGCGTCGACTGCTCCGGATCGGGTATATTGTCGCCGAGATCAGTCGGCGCGAGGCTAAGGCAGCTGATCGGATCAGCTTCGAACTTGCCCCGGTCCCCGGACTGGGTGAAGGCTTCAACTTGGGCGAGCGCCAGGTAAAGATAGCCCATACGCAGCATGTCATTGTCGCTGGCCGGAACGCCGAAAAATTCGAAAATCTCCGTTCGCATAAATTCCGCCGCGCCCATTGCCACTTTCGCGTCTGCAAGCTGCTCGGCGGTGCCCTCCAATTTACCGCGCTGTTCCAGAATAGTCAGCGTGTCGCCACACCACAGCCGCTGGTGCATGTTCTCGTATGGGTCGACATAAAGCGCCTTGTTCCGCATACCGCTTAGCCCCTTGGCCATACAGGCGTCATAAAGCATCCGTTCTGCGCCGGTCAGTGTGCCACCGTTCGCTCGCTCTGCGGCAGAAGCAGTCTTGACCACCATGTCCTGGTCATAGGCGACGAGAGCAGCCTGCTCGACGCCGGCGGCTTCGCCCAACCGCACAAACCGCGCGGCTGCATCAGCCGTTGCGAAGGCGGCCTGCATACGTGCCGCGCCGTCCGCAAAGCCAAATCGAGCCCCCTGATTGGCCATGACGTTGAAACACCAGGAATTGAATGCCAGCGGGTCGAGAGCCATCTGCTCGACTGGCGGAATGGCGGGGGCAGGGCTGGTGGACGCAGAATTTGGGTCGGACACGGCTTGGCTATCCTGCGATACAAGGTCCCGGATCGCACCTGGCTTGTCCATGGCCGGTACAAGCGCTTCGAGAGGAGCCTGGTGCGCGGCAGGAGGACGCTGGGGCTGAGAGATAGCGCCGGGTCCTGGCGCGGCTTCTGCCACCGTCAACATAGCAACCAGCGCAGTAGCGAACCATGTCAACCGATGTATCATTGTTCTCATCTCCCCGCGCATAGCAGCTACCGCTACCCATCTGGCCGCTATCCCGTGCCAGCACCATCCCCTGTTCGGGGGGCAAGCGAACATGCTCCCGCGACTTGCAAGCCGCGTGGTGGAGAGGGCTGGACAGATGCCGGCTATTGATTGGTCGCCGTCTGTGCCGACATTTTCCACGATGCGCTTGCATCCCGGGTGAAGCAGATGCCGCTGGCATATGGCTTGCTGATCACACTGGTTTCAAAGTCCAGGAAACCTGAGCCGCCCTCCGGCAAATGCACCGCGATCCAGCTGCCGGGTGCGTCGGTGTTATAGTCCAGGGCGTATAGCAGATCCGGTTCCAGCGTCGCCGCTACGGCAGCATCGGAGCTGGGCTTTGAGAGAACTGCGGTGGGCGCTTCGACGAAGAAAAAGCTTGAGGTCTGTATATCCAGCCGCTCGCCCAGGGCGGCTACGGCCCGCTGGTCGAAGACCCGGAAGGCATAGGTGCAGATCGCACCTTCCAGCAGCGGGTCGCGGCCCCATTCCTGGCCGTCGATGATCGAGGAGATGATAAAGTCGAGCTCCGCCGCGACGGCAAAGGGGGTGACATCGCTGCCATCGAATGGCTGTTCATAAGTTCCACCAATATTGTCAGCCAGGGCGACGAGAGCCTCATCGACACGCTTGAAGGGGCCGATCGTTTCGGTCCGCCTCGGCAGACCCAGTTCCAGCGCGCCGTCTATAAGCGTGGGCTGGGGCGCAAGCCGGGCAGCAATCGCTGCGCGGTCGTCATTGCGCGAGGCAACGAGCAACGCGGTTGCCGCTTCGATCAGGTCAGCAGGCGGTACTACCGCGTCCGCTGGCGCCAGGTTTGGTGGTGCATAGGGCTCCCCACCCACAACCATGGCTGAAGCCGTTGCTGATACCAGAAGCGCCAGAAGACAGGACTGCGTTTGCACTAAAAGTCTGGATTGCCTCAGCATCGACGGAACACCGTGGGGTTATCCCAGCGGGCCTTTCCGGTTGTGAGGTCGACGGAATAAACGAAGAACTCGTCACTGTTCGTCCATACGGCGATGCTGCTTTCACCCCATTCGGGCAGCCAGGTTGTTCGCCCGGCAAAAGACATCAGTTCAAATCTTGCCTCGACGCCCGATGGCGATCGATAGACCAGTTTATCCTCACCATTGGGGCGCAGCTCCACGGCCGACCCGCAATTGACGACCGGCTCACCATTTATGGTGCCGGCACCTTCGGGAAACCCCAGCCACCAACGGCCAGCAAAGGGCGCGGCGACGCCATTGGGTATTTCCGGCACGCCTTCGCGCGGAAATTCGAGGGCTTTGGACGCTGGTATCAGCACAATCAATGCCACTAGGCCCAACAGAAGAGCCAACAGCAGTTTTCGAGATAACTTAGTCGCCATGCGCATCTGGAGATCTCCCAAGCGGTCCTGAGGTCCATCGACCAGTGCAGGCTCTATACAGTTTGCCGCGTCCATGGCATCCCCGGTTCGGAGGATGATGCCGGGGCAGCGGAGTGGCAGTATGGGTCTGAAGATGGTGTCATCAGAAGCACAATTGCGACTGCCGCCAATGGCGCGCCTGCTGGCCGCCATTGGGATCTTTGCCATTTCGGCGCTAGCTGCGCTCTGGCTCGCAACGGCACAGCCCTGGCTGGGTCTGGTGATGCGCGCGGGTGACGATGGACTGGTTGGCCTGGTCGAAGTGCAGCGAACCGATCTGCCGGCAGAGTTACGTTCCGGCGTCCGGATCACGCATATCGGCACGACCGAACTCAGGGCTGGCGATGTCATCGAAGAGCCCGACACGCTGTCGAGCTATGAGCTGCTCAATGCATTCCGCGCTCGACAAGCCGAAATCTCGGCAACCTTGGCGCTGCCTCAGGTCGTGATCGACTGGTCTGACGAAAATCTGGCTGCTCAACAGGTAACAATTGCCCCCTATGCGGGTCGGCCGGCATGGTCGCTGCCATTCGAATTCTGGCTGCAGCTATTCGTGGGTGGCGCCGGCGCCATTGTTGGCGGTTGGGTCTGGGCGCTCAAGCGCGACAGGCCGAGCGTGTTTTTGGCCATCTCCGGATTTGGGCTGATGGCCTCCGCGCTAAGTGCCGCAGTCTACAGCACGCGGGAGCTGGCGCTGGACGCCGGATTGTTCAGGGCCCTGAATGCCGGAAACTATTTGGGCACCAATATCTTCGGCCTTGCGCTGATCAGTCTCCTGTTGAGCTATCCAAAACGGATTGGCGGAGCCTGGATCATTCTTGGGGTATGGGTGATCGGGTTTGGCCTGGTGGGGGCACAGCTGCTGCAATTGATGCCCTCGCAGGCCATCGGCTCCTATGGACCGATGCTCGGCCAATTTTGCATCATTCTGGCGCTGGTGGTCTTCCAGCTTTTCGCCTCTCGTCGCGCTCCGCTTGCGCGGGCGGCGCTTGGCTGGTTCGGCCTTTCCATCCTCTTGGGTACCAGCGTTTTTGTTTTTACCATAGCCGTGCCTGCCATGCTGGGTGTAGAGCCGCAAACCCGTCAGGCGCATGCCTTCGGCATCATCCTGATCATCTATTGCGGCATCGCCATCGCGGTTGCGCGCTACCGGCTGTTCGATCTGGGGATATGGTCGTTTCGCCTCGTCTCTTACCTGTTGGGCGGGATGCTGCTGATCGCCCTTGATGCCCTGCTGATCTATGGCATTGCCATCGAGCGCGTCCCGGCCTTTGGGCTAGCCTTGCTTGCGGTGGCGCTGTTCTACCTGCCCCTGCGCAATTTCTTGGGAACCATGCTGACGCGCCGTACCAGCGTCGATCCGCTTCGGGTGCGCGAAGTGGTCGATATTGCGCTTACCCCCAATGCACCGCTGCGGCAGGAAAAGTGGCGCGCCCTGCTCGATAGCGCCTTTGCACCGCTCAGCATCGATCTAGCCGACGCGACCGAGCGCGTTCAGCTCGTCGATGGCGGGCAGAAAATGACTGTCCCCTCCACAGGCGGCACTCCGGCATTGCGCCTGAACTATGCGCATGGCGGCAGGAAGCTGTTTTCGCAGACCGATTCCGACCGTGTGCAACAGCTGGTCGAGCTAATGGATCATGCATTGGCTAGCCGCAATGCCCAGGAGCAAGGCGCGCAGCAGGAGCGAACGCGCATGGCGCGCGATCTGCACGACAATATCGGCGCCCAATTGCTGCGGACCCTGCACAGCCAGGATACAGCGCGTAAGGATGCGATCATTTCCGAGACGCTGACCGATCTGCGCGACATCATCAATAATGCCCAGGGGACCGGTCTGGTTCTGGCGGACATTCTGGCCGACCTGCGGTTTGAAACCGATGAGCGGCTCGGTGCCGTCGAGATCGCCTTGCGCTGGCATAGCGCGATCGACGAAGACCGGGCTGTGGATGCGCGGCTGGCCCATACCTTGCGCTCGATTATCCGCGAGGCCGCCAGCAATACAATACGCCATGCCAAGGCGGATAATTTCGCCGTACGCCTGCGGGAGGTCGAAGGCGCCCTTCATATCGAAATGAGCGATGATGGTGTCGGCGCCAGCGGCATCAATGGCGCCCATGATGGTGGGCTGGTCAATATGGCGGCGCGAGCCGAGGGGCATGGCGGCACTTTGACCATTTCGACCGGGAGCGGCACCCAGATCGATATACGCCTCCCGCTGGAGGCACCGGGGCAATGAATATCGAAACCCTGCTCATCGTTGAGGACGTGCCCGAGGCCCTTGTCTGGCTCAGCGATCTTGCACAGAAAGCCTTTCCGGGCGTTGCGGTCGGCACAGCGCGGACCGTGCGCGAAGCTGCCGCCAGGATCGGCGACGGTGCCTGGGATATGGCGCTGGTCGATCTGGGCCTGCCCGATGGGTCGGGGCTGGATATCATCCGGCGGCTCAAGGCGGTTTCGCCTGACACAATTTGCATTGTCAGCACCGTTATGGGCGACGATGCTCATATCGTTGCAGCCCTGTCGGCTGGGGCGCAAGGCTATATCCTAAAGGGGCAGCCCGAAACGGTCGTGCACCGGCAGTTGCTGCAACTTCGCCATGGCATCCCGGCCCTGTCGCCGGCAATAGCGCGCCGGATCATGGAGCACTTTCAGCGCACTGGCCCGGTCGATGGCGAGATTCAGGCGCTGACGACGCGCGAGACCGATGTATTGACCATGGTCTCTAAGGGCTTTCGCAATGCCGAAGTGGCGCAGGCGCTGGGCCTGGCCGAGTCCACCATCGCCACCCATGTAAAGAGCATCTACCGAAAGCTGGGTATTTCCTCGCGTGCCGAGGCGGCTCTGCATGCCGCGCGGATGGGCCTCACCTGACCTGCTTCAGGGCCAGGCGCGCTCTGGCAGCACGTCACGGCAAAGATCTGGCTTGAAGACGCCGCGCGGCATCGGATCACGATCTGCCGAGGCGTCGTCAGTCAACTGACCCGCGCCATACCACAGGCTCAGGCCCATCTCAGGCACCATGATAAAGGCGGGCGCAGTCTCGCCCTCATTTGGCGGCTCAAACCAGAAGGTGAAATCCTCATCAAGCGCGTAGAAACGCAACGAGCGCAGGGTGTCGAGGTCGACTGGATTGTCGCTGCCGAGCGCGATCAGTTCGCGCGGCCCATCCGGCACAGCATCGGCACGTGTGGGATCAGTCACGGGGATCAGCGTTATGCCGCTGTAGCCGTTGGACACCGAAAAGGTGAACCAATAGGTGCGCTGCGGCGTGGTGAGGTACATGTATAGGTCAGACGCGATCGACGCATAATTGTGCGAACGCTGGAAGCCGATTTCGAAACGGCTTCCTTCATCCACCAGTTCATAGACGGCGCGTTCTGCCGGACAGGCATCGGCAGCCCCTGCATCACCGGCCAGGCAAAGCGGCAGGACAAGAGCCAGTCCGGAAAGCAGCCAAATGCGCATCACCTCACCTCATGCAGGAGCCAATATTGGAACCAGTGCCGCGCTGGCGACAAGCAGCGCGGCAGAACACAAAATCGCCCAGCGCAGCCGCGCATAGCGGGGGTTTGAAAGACCATCCTTGAATGCAGAGAGCGTGTCTCTGAGGCCGGGCAAGGTGCTGCCCGAGCGGCTGACGGCGAAGCGCCGCAGCGCGAACAGCCACCAGAATGCGGCGATGATGAAAACCAGGAAGACCAGGCCCTGGGCAACCAGAAGGGCGATCAACGCCATAACTGTCTCCGGGTCATCAGCACGTCAGCGCGTGCTGGAAGAAGGAGAAGCTGCAGGCCAGGAAATCCTGCACTGCGACTGCGGCCTCCAAATCATCCGGCACAGTCTTGGCCTCGATTTCAACCAGAGCGACCATCCGCCTTTCCTCATCATAGAGGCTAAACCACAGGAAGGGCCGCCCGGATGGATAGGTGCCGCCATAGACGAAGCCGTCAGGGGACACCGAGTTCAGGTCGATCACGACATCTCTGTTTGCGAGGGCGGTTTTCGCGTGTTCGAGCAACAGGTGATTGCCCATCTGCACAACAATACGATGATTGCCATGCTCCAACGTGTCGGCGGAAGGGGTGGACACCGCCACTGAGAGAGATGGGTGGGCCTGGGGGCGCGGCATGGCACCGTCGACCAGAAAACCCTCATTGAAATAGCCGAACTTCTGGAACCACAGGTAGTCCAGGACATCTGTGACCTGATCGCCCATGTTCATAAACGGATGTGTGAACATGGAATTGAAGCCGCCTTTCTTGAACAGCCGTCGGCTCGCCGTTTCGCCCGTCCCCAGGCTGGACCAACCCTCTGGGCGGTGAAAGAGGCTGACGAGGGGCCGCGCGGCGCCGCTTATGCCGGGGGCGGTATAGAGCGCGAGGTCGACATCGCCTGTCAGCCCGGCCTGCTCGGTTGGCAGGCCGCAATAGGTGACGCCGAGTGGGTTGTCCGGCCCAATCCTGAACCCGGTCAGCATCTGGCCCGCCTCGTTGGCCGCAAAGTCGTTGAGCAGCGTTTCCGAAATCACCTCGGGCGCCGCATCAATGAAGGCGCCGCGGTGATAGGCCAGGAGGCGGAGGCAAGCATTGCGGATCGCCTCACCACTGTCACCGATCCACTGGCCGAGAGGCGATGGCGGCAAATGTGCGCGGGTGACGTAATAGTCTTCGCCCGTTTCAACATCATAGCTCTCATCGGGACCCATGCTGACGATATGGGACAGCACGCTGGCGTCGACATTCCAGTCGACCAGTTGCTTGATCATGAGAGCGATGTCGTCCCGGCTCGCACCAAGAACCGCGTCCATGCCAAAATCGGCAACGAGCGTGTCGAGGTCGTCCGGTGCGAAATAGGGCGCGTGAAAACCCAGCGTGGCATACGGTTCCACCATGCGGTCGATATAGACCCCGACACCTTCCTGGCTGGAAGAGCCCGAACCGCCCAGGAAGGCAAAGGCGCAGGCGGAGTAGCAGCTTGAACCGGCTTCCACCACGGTGGCCACCGCCCTTTCGCGCAGCAGCAGTGCCAGTTTCAAACCCTCGATGTAATTGCCGCCGGGGCTGCTCAAGGTCAGCACGGCACAATTGCCGCCTTCCGCCGGTAGTGTGGCGACGTCGCATTCGAGGACTTCGTCAAACAGGCTTGCCAGCGCCTCGGCGTCCCCTTCCATGACCGGGCCTGCGTAATGGAGATGAGGCACGAAGCGCTCGGCGGAAAAATGATTGGAAACCAGCCACATGTCAGCCGCCCAGGCAGGCGCAGATAGGGGCGCAAGGGTCAGGACAAGCATCAGATGTCGCACGAGCAGGTTCATATCGTCTCCTCTCAAGACGAGCGGACGATAACCATGGCGCAATGCGTGCATATACCCCGATCAGGGGAGGGCGGCGCAGCCGACGCGCCTCTAGGCTGCCGCAAAACCAGAAAACCCGAGGTCGCAAACACTGCTCATGACTATGCGTCTATGCCTTTTGAGCGCCGCGTCGGTCCTGGCGCTTGGTATGTCTTCCATCAGTGCGCAGGAAGCTGAAGTCATCGCGCTAGGCGACGGCTCAACCATTACTGTCGAAGACTATCTTCTCGAAACGTCGGACACGGGCCCAACAACCATTGTGGTGAAGGCTCGACCCAATTTCGACCCCGAGCCATACGGTGCTGTGCCCTCGGACGACTTTGCCCGCAAGGTGCAGCCTCTATGTTCGGGCCTCGTGCAATTCAGTCGCGCGGCGATCGAAGAGGAGAATGCAAAGGCCATTCGCATCCGTTGGGATTTCGACCCCACCTATGACACCGGCGCCCCGGGCGCTGTCACCATCACCCGCTTTCACGAGTTTCTCTTCGCGCTTGACGAGAACCTGATGTGTATCCCCCAGCCCCTGGGGGTCGGTCTGGACAATCTGGAACCAGCGCTGCCAAGCGGGCTGCCCGTCGTCCTCCGCTATATCGAGCCGGGTCCGCGTGCCCGCCAATTGACGCTGACCTATGAGGTGAATGCCGATCTGGCGGACGTCTCGACAGAGAAGCTTGAAAACGCGGCAATCGAGCTTTGCATCCTCCATGCAGATATCGTGCTGGATGAGCAGAGCAAATACTATAACCAACGCGAGACAGAGCTAGTCGCGCTGGCTTTCGCCCAGGCCGATGGCCGCGGACAGGAGCTGGAGCGGCGGGTGCTTTTCGGCGTCGAACGCAACCGTTGCGACACCGGCCTTAGCCAGAAACTGGCCGATGCCATTCGCGGCATGGCGGGCAGCGAGCCGGCTGCCGATGCCATCGAGGTGCAGCAGTGAGCGTCGAGCCCGGCTGGCAGGCCGTGCTTCCGGACCGCGAGCGGCTGCTGTGGCACGGTCGCCCCAATGGCGGAGTGCGACTTACGGATTTTCTTACGGCCCGGTTGCCCTTCGGACTGGTCTTCAGCGCATTCGCGGTGTTCTGGATGGCAGCAACTTCACAGATGGCTCAGATGGGAGCCTCCAGTGGTGGCGCGTTAGACCTTTTCCCGCTGTTCGGCCTGCCCTTCATTTGCGTCGGACTTTACGTGGCATTCGGCATACCGATCTGGGACGCCTATGAGCGCCGGCACGCCAGCTATGCTTTGACCGACGAGGCCGCATACATCGCCACTGAATTGTTCGGGCGGCGGAGCTTCAAGCGCTATCCCATCAGCGACATGAATGCGCTCGAGCTTGAAGACGGGCCGCAAGGAACCGTGTGGTTCAGCCGCGAGGTGCAAGTCTACCGTAGAACCAGCAGTTACCGAACCACCAATTCGATACGCGGGACCTACACCACGACGAGCAAAATCGGATTCAAGTGTATCGACGCACCGCGGACGGTTTACCAGATGATCGTCACCAGTGCGAAAAGATCTGATCACGCAACATATTGACAACTGCAGTAAGCAAACCAAGCCCTTTTCCAACCGTTCACTGCCCCTATCGACCCAAGGGCTAACCGGAATATCCTCTTTCCCATGTCGGCTTTATTGGTTTCGTGGCCGGTGAACTAACCCGCTGCGCGGGAGGGTGCGCGCGGTGAGATAAGGGCAAGGCATTGGTCGTCACGGCTTTATTGAGGATCGCCTGGTTCAGGCGTTCCCTTTTGGCTCCTTCAACCCAGGAGCCGAACGATGACCACGCCACTCCCCAACACCCCTGTCAGCCCGCTGCGCCAGAAGCTGATCGACGATATGAACATGCGCCACTTCTCGGTGGCGACCCAGCGCAACTACATCCGTGATGTGGGGCGCTTCGCCAGCTTCCTGCGGCGGCCACCGGATACCGCGACCACCGAGGATGTGCGCCAGTTTCAGCTGGCCCAGAGTGAAGCCGGCGTTCCGGTGCCCACCATGAACAGCGTGGTCTCGGCGCTGCGGTTCTTCTTCACCAATACCCTGGATCGGCCCGATCTGGCGCGCAAGCTGGTGCGCGTGAGCCGTCCCCGCAATTTGCCAGTGGTGCTGAGCCGCGACGAGGTGGCGCGCCTGCTCAACGCCACCACCAGCCTCAAGCACCAGGCGGCGCTGTCGGTTGCCTATGGCGCCGGACTGCGCGTTGGCGAAGTGGCCATGCTCAAGGTGCGCGATATCGACAGCGAACGCATGCTGATCCGGGTCGAGCGCGGCAAAGGTGGGCAATATCGCAATGCCATGCTCTCGCCCGATCTGCTCACCCTGCTGCGCCAGTGGTGGCAGGTCGGCCATCGCCAGGGCGTGCTGCACCGCGACGGCTGGCTGTTTCCGGGCCAGCACGCGCTCAAGCCAATCAGCACCAGGCAGCTCTATCGTGTGGTCGTCGAAGCAGCCCAAGCGGCCGAGATTACCAGGCGCGTCGGCCCGCATACCCTGCGGCACAGCTTTGCCACCCATCTTCTGGAAGATGGCGTCGATATCCGCATTATCCAGGCGCTGCTCGGTCACGCCAAGCTGGAGAACACCGCCCTCTACACCAAGGTGGCAACGCGCACGGTGCGGGCCGTGACCAGTCCGCTTGACCGTCTGGGCATCTTCGTTCCGACGGAGGAACCACCCGACCCCTGAGCGGTGCGCGCCACCATTGAGGTCGCCGATATCTTCCGGGCTGCCGGTCCAACCTATCGCGCGGCCCATGCAGGGCATCTGAGCCTCAGCCAGCTCAAGGTCATGTCGGCGATCGAGACCTGTCGCACTGCCGCTCTGGGTGGCCACGTCGAAGCCTGTTCCGACTGCGGGCATCAGCGGATCGCCTACAACTCCTGTCGCAACCGGCATTGTCCCCGGTGCCAGGGCGCGGCGGCACGCACCTGGCTCGACGCCCAGGAGGCCAATCTCCTGCCGGTCGGGTACTTCCACGTCGTGTTCACGCTACCCGCCCAGGTTGCCGACATTGCCTTCCACAACAAGGCGCTGATCTATGACCTTCTGTTCAAGGCGGCGTCCGAGACGATGCTGACGATCGCGGCCGACCCAAAGCACCTGGGCGTCCGCATCGGCATCACCGCCGTGCTTCACAGCTGGGGCTCGGCCATGACCCACCATCCGCACATCCACATGATCGTGCCGGGTGGCGGCCTCACACAGGATGGGCGGTGGATCTCGTCGCGCCCGGCCTTCCTGCTGCCGGTGCGGGTGCTCGGCACGCTGTTCCGCCGCCTGTTCCTCACCCGGCTGCTTGATCTGCATAATGCCGGAAAGCTCGTCTTCTTCGGCAGGCTGGCGGGGCTCAGCGACCGCCGGACCTTCATCCGTCACCTTACACCGGTCCGCAAGAAGCGCTGGGTGGTCTATGCCAAAGCGCCCTTTGCCGGGCCTGAGGCGGTGCTCGCCTATCTCTCGCGCTATACCCATCGCGTCGCGATCTCGAACAGCCGCCTCATCGCCTTCGACGGCAATGAGGTCACCTTCCGCTACAAGGATTATCGCCGCAGCGGCGCCAACCGGCAGCAGGTCATGACCCTGGCCGCCGACGAGTTCATCCGCCGCTTCCTGCTGCACACTCTGCCGCGTGGGTTCCACCGCATCCGGCACTACGGCCTGCTCGCCAGCTCCGCCCGCAAGGACTGCCTCGCCCAGGCCCGCGACATGCTGGGGGTGGCGCCGGCGCCGGACGAACCGCCGACCGCCGAGACCTCAGACCCGCACCCGCCCTGTCCCTGCTGCGGCGGCACCATGGTGATCATCGAGACCTTCGCGGCGTGGTGCCAGCCCCGGGCGCCGCCAACCACGAGACCACCAACCCGGGAGACCGTCCATGACCCGGCATAACCGATTGCGTGCTCAGACCGCGATAACACCATCGCGGCCTTCGAGAGACCTCGCGCCCCTCCATACATGGATCGTCATCACCCGCTCGCTCGGTCACAACTGCCGCCGCAGACTCCATCTCAACGGCCCCAACATTGACCTGTCCAACCCTGGCGCTGCAGCCCGATCACACCATCTGGGCGGCCCCCAGATTGGCCAAATCGGGAAAAACCCATAGCCCCCATCCCGTGGCTCGCGGGTTCGTTCTTCGGGGACTTTCGGGCGCCTGCCGGCAGCCGAAACTCTCAACGCTTGCGGTCTGTCGGCTGTTGGTCCCAGACAACTTCAAAGCAGACGTTCTACAGGTGAGGAATGGCGCGACCTGCGCATGGGGTGCAGTCAAGGACCATGCGGACTTTCAGCGATGCGCACAGCGAACTGGCACTCAGCGCGGTAGCCTGCTGAGCTTTGGCCCATTGATATCTGATGCCATGCGATCACTTGGACGCGAAGATGATTGAAGCCAGGCCGTGAAGGCCTATGGCGGCATTCAGGCGGCGGCCTACCCGGCTTTGGTCTACGGATCGCTACCGTGTCATCATGACGACGGCCTTCGAAACCAGCCCGATCAGACCGGTAGACGACCCTGTCCTGAAGCACTGGTCCCTGGCGCTGCAGCCTCGCGAGCGTCGGTTGGCCAATGCGTCTTCAGAATCCGGCACTTCTGGCGCCCGAGGGACAGAGACCCATGATGCTCAACTGTGGGCTTTTTCAGCAGGCCTGTGAGTGTCCCGCAAGCTGCGGAGCCTGAAGGCCAGGCCGAGCAAGGTGACGCCGAGCACGACTGCATGCGCGCCGATCCACCAAGTCAGCACCAGCGCTCCGAGGAAAGGGCTGACGAACAGCAGCCCGCCCTGACAGCTGGACGTGGTCGTCAGGCGGGGCGCGTGCCCGCCTGGCTCAGAGCCACGGCCAGGATGATGATCCCGCCGCGAGCGATGAGTTGCTGGGAATATTCGAGGCCCATCAGGATGAGGCCATTGTTGATGACGCCGATCATCAGCGCCCCGATGATCGAGCCGACCACGGTGCCCTTGCCGCCGAAGAGGCTTGTGCCGCCCAGCACCACGGCGGCGATCACCGACAGTTCGTCGCCTTCCCCCAGCTGGAAGCGCCCGGTCTGCAACCGGCCGGCATAGAGCATGCCGGCGATGGAGGCCGTGACGGCGGAGATGACGATGACCCAGAGCTTGATCCGGCCGGTATTGATGCCGCTATAGCGCGCCGCCACGACATTGCCGCCCACAGCCAGGATCTGCCGACCGAACTTGGTGCGACGCAGGACAACGTGGCCGATGACACCGATGACCAGCATCCAAAGCAGTAGGGTCGGGATCGGCCCAATATTGCCGCCGCCGAAAATGGCCGGATAGGTGCGGTCGAGTACAGGAATGGCGGCGGTGCCGGAAATCCACATGGCGGTGCCCTTGGCGATGCCCATCATCGCCAATGTCGTTAGGAAGGTCGGAATCATCAGCCGCGTCGACAGGAGCCCGTTGATCAGCCCGACGGTGACGCCGGTCATGATGCCTGCGGCGATGCCCGCCGGCAGTCCACCCCAGGCGACAGCCATGGCCGTCGTGACCGAGGCCAGCCCCGCCACCGCACCGACCGAGAGGTCGATCTCCCCGGATGACAGGACCAACGTCATTGCCACCGCCATCACCGCGATCATCGCCGTCTGCCGGGCGATGTTGAGGATGTTGTTGGGTGCCAGAAACCCCTTGTCGTAAAGGGTGATGGCAAAGAACGCGAAGACGACCACGAAGCCAATATAGATGATGTTCTGCCGCCACGTGCGCTTGAAATAGGCCAAGGGTGTTTCGCGGCCCGCCACTGCCATGGTGTCAGACATTGTTTCCTCCCCGCTGCACGATCAGTTGCAGCTTCTGTTCGGCGCGCAATTCAGCTGCGTCGCCAGTCGTGGTCAAAAGGTCCGCCTTGTCGATCGTTTCGACCAGACGCCCGCCCGACATCACCGCGATGCGGTCGCTGACGGCGGCAAGCTCGGCAAGTTCGGACGAGATGAAGATGATGGACTTGCCTTCGGCGGCGAGCGCGCGGACCAGCCGCAGCACCTCCCCCTTGGAGCCGATGTCAATGCCAGCCGTGGGCTCGTCCATGATGAGAATGTCGGGATCGGTCGCAAGCCATTTGCCGATAACGATCTTCTGCTGGTTGCCGCCAGACAGGGAATTGGCCGGTGCCTCGCGCGAGGCCGTCTTGATGGCGAGGCGCTTGATCAACTCGTCCGTCGTGTGGCGCGATTTCATCCGGTCGACGAAAGGGGGCGAACCGAGGCGCTTGAGGATGGGCAGCTCGATATTGTCCTGGATGGAATGAGCGAGCACCAACCCCTGCCGGCGCCGGTCCTCCGGCACAAGGGCAAGGCCCAGTTCGGTCGCCTGCCGCGCCGACCCGATGGAAATAGTCTCGCCCCGCAGCGTAATGGTGCCGCTTGCTATAGGTTCGAGCCCGAAGAGCATGCGGGCAAGCCGGCTGCGCCCTGCCCCCAGCAGGCCCGCAATTCCGAGCACTTCGCCGCGCCGCAGCGAAAAGCTGACTTCGCCGCCCCGCCGCAATTTGCTTGAGAGATGCTCGACCTTGAGGATGACGTCATCCTGCGCGGTGGACGCGGTCGTGAACTCGGAGAGGTCGCGGGTTTCCTTGCCCATGATGTCCGCAATCAGCGTCGTAAGGGTGTAGTCGGCAATGGGGCGGCTATCGATCAGCCTCCCGTCGCGCAGCACGGTCGCATGGTCGGCGATGCGGAAAATTTCATCCATACGATGGCTGACATAGATGATGGCCTTGCCTTCGCTGCGCAGGCGCCGCAGTAGATCGAAGAGGATATCCACCTCGCCGGCGGTGAGCGCCGAGGTCGGCTCATCGAGCACCAGTATTTCGGCGTTCTGCGAAAGGGCCTTGGCGATTTCGGTGAGCTGTTGCTGGCCGGTGGAGAGGTCGGCCACCATTGCAGTGGGATCGACGCCCACCCCCATCGAGGCAAAGATGGCGGCACTGCGCTGCTCCATCGCCCGGTCGTCGATCAGTCCCGCCGATGTCAGCGGTTCGCTTGCGAGAAACACGTTCTGCGCCACGCTCAGCGTCGGCACCAGGCTCATTTCCTGGAAGATCATGCCGATGCCCTTTTGACGGGCCAGTTGCGGGGAAAGGCGTTCGAACGCCTCCCCTCCAATGATGATGCTGCCGCTATCGGGCGCCTGAACACCGCGCAGGATCTTGAGAATGGTGGACTTGCCGGCCCCGTTCTCCCCCAGCAGCGCATGGATCTCGCCATTGCAGACGCTGAGGCTGACCTCACGCAGCGCGTGGACGCCGCCGAAACGCTTGGAGATGGCATCCATCTCCACCGCGATCGGCTTGATCGACATCTCGGTCACGGAATGTCCACCCACTGGCCGCTCTCGCCCGAGGCGAGGATGGCGTCGGCGATGAGGGCAATGCGATACCCGTCCTCGAAGTTGGGCGAGGGCTGCTTGCCCGTGACGATGGCGGTGCACAGATCGTAACATTCCACGATCTTGGTCTCGCCATAGCCGATGCCGAGCGCCGGAATGGGCCATAGTCCAGATCCGTAGGGATGGGCGGGACCCGTATAGACCGTGCGGAAGCCGCGCGCATCGCCAACATCGTCGGCGAACATGACCTGCAGCTCGTCGCGCCGCTCGTAGTTGAAGGCTAGAGAACCCTTGGTGCCGTGGATCTCGAAGGTGAGGAAATTGTTGCGGCCATAGGCATTGCGGGTGGCTTCGATCGAGCCGATGGCGCCGTTCGAAAACTTGAGCATGGTCAGCATTTCATCGTCGACATCGACCGGACCGCGCTCCGCATTCCTGTCGCCACCGCTGACGCCCAGCTTGTCGACGCCGCCAGACTGCTTGGGCCGGGTGGGGATATGGGTCTTGACCAGCGCGTTGACCGAAGCGATTTCGCCGACCAGATAGCGGGCAAAGTCAACGACATGGGTGCCGATGTCTCCCACGGTGCCGGAGCCCGCGACCGATTTCTGGAAGCGCCAGGACAGCGGGCTGTCCGGGTCGGCGGACCAATCCTGCAGATAGGTGCCGCGGAAGTTCAGGATGTCGCCGATGCGGCCTTCCTCGATCAGCTTCTTGGCCAGCGCCACGGCCGGGGTGCGACGGTAGTTGAAGGCGACCATGTGGATGGAGCCAGACCCCTGCACCGCATCGAGCATGGTCTTGGATTCCGCGCCGGTCCGCGCCAGCGGCTTCTCGCAGATGATGTGCTTGCCCGCCTTGGCTGCCGCAATGGCAATCTCGGCATGGGAACTGTTGGGCGTGCAGATGTCGATGATGTCGATGTCGGACCGCGCGATCACGGCGCGCCAGTCGGTGGAGGCCTCCTCGAAGCCGAAGCGGTCTCGTGCCGTCTCGGCCATTTCCTGATTGACGTCCACGACCACCTTGCGCACCGGGATGGCCGGCGCCGGCCAGAAGAACATCGGCATAGCGGCATAGGCCATGGCGTGGGCCTTACCCATGAAACCGCCACCGATCATGGCGACATTGAGCTTTCGCATTTTGCTGTCTCGCTTTTGGAAATGTTGTGCGGGGGCGGTTGGAGGGAGGGGCCGCCCCCGCAATAGGCGCCGGGAGGAGCGCCTAGTTCATGGAGTCACGGATCGTGGCGGGTGCCTCAGTGGAATAGACCGTCTGCCAGGCATCGAGCAGGTTGCCCTTTTCGACCGGCAGAGACGGCAGGGCCACATAGGGCGGCGCGTCTTTGCCGAGCAGGCCAAAGCCGGCGAGGTTGGCCTCAGTTACACCCTGATCGAACGGCCGCTGCGCGCCCAAACCCTTGATGAAACCGCCACGCGCCATGTCAATGGCGACATTCTCGCCCAGATCGATGGTGGTGATGACGAGGTCATCGCGGCCATTTGCGCGGGCCGCGGCGATGACGCCTTCGGCAGGCACGTCCCAAACCGCCCAGATACCGTCGATACCGGCATTGCCCACCATCATGGCCGAGGCGGCGCGGTCGGCGTCACCGGTAAAGTCGGGACCACCAATTCCCTGTTCGGCGACGATCTCGATATTAGGGTAATTCTGCTCGATCGTCGCCTTGAACGCATCGTAGCGCTGCCGCGTCACGAAGAAGTCGGCGGCGTGATAGACGATGCCGATCTGGCCCTCGCCATTGAGCGCCTTGGCCATGAGATGGGCAGACGCAACGCCATTGCCGTAATTGTCGGCGGAAACGACGCTGACATAGTCGGTGCCGGCGACGAACCCGGCCGGGACATTGTCCATGAACACCAGCTGGACGCCGGCCTCGGCAGCCTGGCGGTAGGCACCTGCCGTCGCGGTCGGGTCGGTGGGGATCGACACGATGATGTCGGGGTTCTGCGCCATGATGGTTTCGATGTCGGAAACCTGCTTGGCCGAGTTAAAACCGGCATCGGTGGTGGCAATCACCTCGATACCCATGGCCTCGAACTGGGTCTGCAGACCGTTGATCTGGGCCTGGCTCCAGTCGTCGCCACCATAGTGCATGACGATGGCGGCGGTGGCGCCCATGGCCTTGATCTCAGCCAGTTCCTCATCGGTGAGGGTGATCTCGGAGGCCGAGACCGGGCTTTCACCGCCCGGGCCGGTGCTCAGCGTCTGGTTGGCGAGGGCAGCCAGCGCCTCGTCTGGGCTTTGCGCGAAAGCCGCTCCAGCGATCGTGCTGGCCAGCAAGGCTGCACTCAGCAGCGCCGTTGTCTTCAAATGTCCCATGGTTTCCTCCCTGTGGTGACTTTGGTGTTGGCCTGATCAGGCGAAATGCCGTTTCAGGAATGCGTGGCTGCGCGCCGCTCCCTCATGGGGATCGGGCCAGCTGTCGAGCTCGGCCATGACCCAGCCGGAATAGCCAATGTCCTTGAGCGCCGCGATGACGGTTGTGTTGTCGAGGTCACCCATATCGAGGGGGGTGAAGCCGAAGGGTTCGCGCTGCAGCCCCTTGAGGTGCACAAGCGAAATGCGCCCGGCAAATTCGCGCACCTGCGCCGCCGGATCGCCACCCGCCGCCGCGAGATGAGCGGTGTCGGGACAGAAATCGAGGCCGGTAAGCCCAAAAATCCGGGTCACTTCAGCCGGTCCCTCCACGATGGTCGAGAGGTGCGGATGGTAGTGGGGCCGCAGGCCGGCGCGACGGGCGATTTCCCCGGCCTTATCCAGCGCTTCGCCCAGCCGCTTGTAGTCGTCGTCCTGGATGCCGTTGGCACGCTTGGCACCGCCACCGATCACGTAGTGGCTGGCGCCGGCTTCGGCGGCGACTGTTGCGACACGCCCAATCCGGTCCAGTTCCTCTGGGAGGATATCGGGAAAGATGAAATTGCAGCCCGAATAGGTCGAGACCAGTTCGAGGCCAGCATCGGCCAGCTTGCGGCGCAGGTCCGCCGGCCTCTCGTCGAGCAAGTTGCCATCGAAGATTTCGACGCCTTCGTAGCCGGCCCGCGCGATATCGGCGAAGGCACGGTCCATGTTGGCAAAGGTCCGGTAGGTCAGCTGGGTGATGGACGTCACCCCCACGGCATTGCCGCCGAGCGGCCCCCAGCAATTGGCGTGATAGGCCAGTTTGACGGCCATGCAGTCCTCCTCAGAGCAGATCCGGTCGCGCCGGGACTTGGCTGGCGTGATCGCCGCCGGTTGTTGGCCGAAAGTTACGCATCGTAAAACTGATAAGTCAACACGGAAACAGCATAAGCATGGTATCTTTTGCTGAAAAATGAGCAAAAGAGATTGCTTGAAGCGAAAAACGAGCCGGGATAGGGTGCGCCGAAGCCGGAACAAGGGGTGGAATCGTGGCGGAGGAGAAAACAACGCTGCGGTCGGTTGGCCGCCCCCGCAGCGTCGACGCGGCCCAGGCAAGCCTCGCCTTGCTGCTCAATCTGGTGCGAACCGGAGCGGCCACGACACGGCAGGAACTTGAACGCAGGTCCGAACTGGGCAGAGCAGTCGTCGCCGACCGGTTGGCAACGATGATCGAACTAGGCCTGCTCAAGGAGGGCGAGTTGGGCCAGGCCACCGGCGGCCGCGCGCCCCGGCAGATGCGGTTCCGCCAGGATGCCGGCTCGCTGCTGGTTTCCGCGATCGACCAGAGCTCCATCGCGCTCGGAATTGCCGATCTCAATGGCCAGCTATTGGTGGAGCATCACGAAGCGGCCCAGCTCGATGCCGGACCCGAGGCCATTCTGGACCGGCTGGCGACCATTTTCGACTGGCTGCTCCGGGAAACCGAGAAACCAGCCCCGTGGGGCATCGGCCTCGCCCTGCCAGGTCCGATCGAAAAGCCGGCGGCAGATTTCGAGACCGTGCCGGTCCTGCAGACCATACAATCATGGCAGGGGTTTCCCTTCCTCGAGCGTCTCTCGATGCGGTTCGGCGTGCCGATCTTTGCGCGCAGCGGCGTCCAGACCATGACCATGGGCGAGGCCAAGGCAGGCGGAGGCCGGGGCCTCAGTGACATCATCTACGTCAAGCTCGGCCGCTCGATCAGCGCGGGCCTGATTTCCGAAGGCCGGCTTCACCGCGGTGCCCAAGGCGCGGCAGGCATGATCGGGCATAGCAGGGTTGGCGACGAACTGCTCGAAGCGGTGGCCGGTGCAGACGCCATCGCCCGTGAAGGCATGGCCGCCGCCGAGGACGGGCGGAGCCCCTACCTGACACAGACACTGGCCCGGCAGGGCGAACTCTCCGTCGTCGATATCGGGCATGCGGCGCAACTGGGCGACCTGTTCTGCGTCGAGCTGCTGGGAAGGTGCGGCCGCCTGGTGGGTGAAGCGCTCGCACCGCTGACCAACCTAGTCAATCCATCGCTGATCGTCATCGGTGGTGTCGTTGCGGAGTCGGGGGGCGATAGCCTCCTCGCCGGCATTCGCGAAGCCGTGTATCGTCAATCTCACCCCATGGTGTCACGCGACCTGCAGATCGTTCGCTCGCAGATGGGAGCCTCCTCCGGCCTGGTCGGCGCGGCCCAGGTGGTGGTGGAGGAATTGTTTGCACCTGCCACCTTGCAGGGATGGATTGGACTGGGCTCGCCCCTGCGTCATCCCGAATTCCAGAAGCGCCTGGAGCGCATGATGGCATCGGTAGAAGCGAAGGCCGCACCACCAGCAGGGCGCGTTGCGCCATGAACATAAAGATACCGGGCCAGACGCCAGGGGATACCGCCATGACGATTGCCGGCCTCGGCCCCCATGGGGAGCGCGCCGTACCCGCCGACCAGCTCCAGCTCACCGAGACCAATGCCGCCGAGGTCCGGGCCCGGCGGTTTTCAGTCGCGGTCATTCTGCACACGACCACCAGCGACTGGTCCAAGCAGGAACTGGCGGGCATTGCCGCGACACTGGGTCTCTATTCGGCCGCGCTGGTGGAAGTGGTCGACTGCAATTTCGACGTCAACCTGCAGGTAGCAGCCCTCGAACGGCTGGCCCGCGAACCGGTGGATGCGGTCATCTCCATTCCCATTGGCAATGCGCGCGTGGCGGAGGCGCATCGAGCCCTGACGCAGAGCGGACGCAAGCTGGTTCTACTCGACAACGCCCCGACCGGCCTGCTCCCGGGCACCGACTATGCCAGCGTCGTCTCCACCGACAATTTTGGCTTGGGGCAGAGCTGCGCCGCGATGCTGTCGGCGCACATTCCGCAAGGCGGGGCCGCCGGCATTCTCGGCTATGGCATCGACTTCTTCGCCACCCACGAACGCGAGATCGCCTTCCGCAAGTGGATGGGCACCAACCGGCCGGACGTCACCCTCGTCCGGGAGCGGTTTGCCGACCTGGATGGCGCTGGCCCGGCGGCCCTGACCATGGTCGAAAAGACCCCCGGGCTTTCGGGCATCTTTGCGGTCTGGGATGTTCCCGCAATGAAGGCGGTTCGGGTGCTGGCGCAGCACGGCATCGACCTTCCAATCACCACGGTCGACCTGGGCAATGACGTTGCCCTCGACATGGCCCGTCACGGCATGATCAAGGGGGTGGGCGCGCAGCTACCCCATGACCAGGGCAGCGCCGCGGCGCGGGTAACGCTGGCCGCCCTGCTGGGCCTACCGGTTCCACCCTGGGTGGCGCTGGCCGGCCGCGAAGTTACGCCGTCCGATGTTATCGAGGCGTATCAGGTCATCTGGCACCTGCCGGCGCCCAAGGCGATCATCGACAGCGTTCGAGCCGCCACCGCGGCGCAGGACGCCGTTGGGGAGGACTAGCCATGCAGGCTGGCGCCGATGGCAAACGCTGCATTCTGGGCGCAGGATACATAGGTTCCTTAATCAATTCTGAGCAGGTTGACGGGCAAGGCGTGCGTCGAGTCCTTCCCTTATGACCGTGTTCAGCATAATAAAGACGCTCTTCGGAAAGAGGCTGAGCCGCCCCAATCCCTAGCCAAGCCTGCACGTGCGATTCCCACCGATGCTCGTGCATGGGCCTCTGGCCAACCCCAGCGGCCGGTTCGTTCGTCGCACGATGACCCGCTTGCAGATATGATCGGCCGGCAGGGCCCCTCGTCGCAGTCGCTCATGGCAGGCAGCTTCGAACTTGTGGGGCTCGACGAGATCAAAGGGGCCCTTGGGGAGCGATGGGTCGGTCTGGCGGCGCGTGCCAGCGAGCTGGCGGAGCAGGGTATCAGGCGGCGCATCTCCGACAGCGACGTCCTGCAGGTGCTGAGCGAGACCGAATTCTCAATCTGCTTTGCCAAGCTCAATCGGGAGGCGGCCGTCGAGCGCGCCAAGCAGATATCGCGCGAGATCAAGCAGGAGATCTTTGCCGAGCTGCCTGAGTTTTCCTCAAGCGTGACCGTCAAGCAGTATGTCGCGGAAATCGAGCTCAAGAACCTCGCCGGGGATACCGGGAGCCTTGCCGATCGGTTGGTGCTGACCCTGCGCCGTATGCGGATGGAAGCGGACCGGGCGATCCTCAATTACCGCCGCCTGCTGCTGAAGGACTTCCAGTTGCTCTTCGCCCCGGTATGGGATCCCGAGCGGGCGATCGTCAACCTCAATCGCTGCGTCCTCGACCTCTCCCTGGGCTGCACCACCCTGTCTCAGTTCCAGGCCATTGCCGATCCGGACCAGATGGTCGCCACGCTTGCCGACATGGACTGCCTGGCGCTGACACGCGCACTGGAAATGCTGCACCGCTATGGCCGGGCAAGCAACGTTGCGGCTGTGCTTGTGCCGGTGGGTTATCAAACACTGGCCCGCACCTCCACCCGGCGTGAATATCTTTAGCTGCTGGCCAGCGTGCCGGAGGTCTATTCGCCCTTTGTGAAGCTCGAAGTTACCGGCGTGCCGTCACGACCCGATATCGACCAACTGAACGACCTGCTCTTCACCGTAGGCGCGATGCGTCCCGGTCTCACGCTGCAGGTTGCTGGTAATGCCGGATACCTTGCGACACTCGATCCGACGCCGCTTTGGGGCCTGTCATGCAACCTCTCCATGGAGCAATTGCGCGACCCGACCCACTTGGCCGTTGCGCCTTCGTTCATGGAATTTGCCAAGAGCAATAACCCCCGCACCATGGCGCATGCCGCCAATACGATCGGCCTGGCGCTGGCCGCGGTTGAAAGCGGCTTCACCTATGTCAGCGGCACGGCAATCCATCTCTCGCAGGATACGCCGCGCGCGCCATCACGCCTGCACCCTCTGACATTTCCAAAACGCGTTTCGGGATGACCCAAATGAACATCCCTCGTGGAGAAAGCATGACTGACCTGCCCTCCGAGCCCCAAGAGCAGGCTTCGGGCTCCCACCTGCGTTTGCTGATCCTCGACGATGATCCGCTTGTCGGCGAAACCGTGCGGCTGATGGCGGCCTCCCTCGGTGCCGAAAGTGCCTATTGTCGGACGGCTGATGAATTCTTCACCCATGTTTCCGAATGGGAGCCCAGCCACATTCTGCTTGATCTGGTCATGCCCGGCGTCGACGGTGTCGAGGTCATCCAGCGGCTGGCAAAAATGGAGTGCCAGGCGACCCTGATCATTGTCAGCGGCGTCGATAGCCGGGTGCTGGACGCCGCTCAACGTTCCGCAAGACAACATCGGCTGCCGATCGCGGGCGCCCTGTCCAAGCCATTCAGCCGCAGCGCTCTTGCCACGCTGCTCGAGACGGTCGAAGTCACACCACGGCTCAAACTTGTCGCAACGTCCCCCAATGCAACGCCGACCAGCCACGATCTGGCGCGCGCCATGGCGGAAGGCGAGATCGGCCCGGTTTTCCAGCCTAAGGTCAGGTGCAGCGACGGCGGGTTAATCGGCTACGAAGCGCTGGCGCGCTGGACCCGCGGCGACACACACATTTGCGGCCCCGATACATTCGTTCCCCTGGCAGAGCAGAGCGGCCAGGCGGCCAGGCTCACCGAAGTCATGGCGGATCGTTCGCTGGCCTGGCTCGGGGGCAATTTTGCCGCCCTGCCCCATACGATAGCCATTAACATTCCCGCGCAGTGCCTGAAGGATGACCAGTCCGTGCGGACCATTGCCGATGCCTGTTCGCGTTACGGGGTCGCGCCGGAACGCGTTGTCCTCGAAGTCACCGAAAGCGGCGCGATCGACCCCTATTCTGGTGCCCTGGACGTGCTGACTCGGGCGCGACTGATGGGCATGAAACTGTCCATCGACGACTTCGGTGTCGGCTATTCGTCCCTCGTCCAATTGGCCCGTATGCCCTTCTCCGAAATCAAGATCGACCGCAGCTTCGTCGCTGAGTTGTGCCATTCCTGCGAGGCGCAGGCCATCATCGCGGCCATTATCGGCATGAGCAATGGCCTGGGGATGATTACGGTCGCGGAGGGCGTGGAGGACCTCGACACCTATATGCGCCTGCGCGAGATGGGGTGCTACGCCGCCCAGGGCTATTTCATCGGCCGCCCGATGCAGGCAGCCCGCGCCGTGGCCTGGTCCGACACCGCCTGAGCGCTGGACCATGCACGATCCCGATCCTTTCCCACCCATGAACCGCGATACTGGCGGCGATCCGATACCGCTCCCGGAACGGCCCGAGGCCGAACGCCTCCGGCGCATCGCCGGATGCATGGCCCGTCTTGGCGCCTGGCGCGTCGATCTCAATTCGATGAGGGTCCACTGGAGCCCGGAAACAGTCGATATCCATGAAGAGGCTCAGGGCTTCTCGCCCACGTTCGAGCAGGCGCTGAACTATTATCCCCCCGAACAGCGGCCGATGATCAGCAGAACGTTCGCCCTTTGTGCAGAAAACGGCCGGTCCTTCGACGACATTCAGCAACTGGTGACAGCCAAAGACAATCGTATCTGGGTCCGTGCCATCGGTCAGGCCGTTCGCGACGACACAGGCACCATCGTTGCCGTCGAGGGCGCCTTCCAGGACATTACCCACCTCGTCTCCATGCACAACGAAGCCGATGCCCTAGCCCGTCGGCTGCGCCAGACGCTCGAAAACATCAGCGATGCCTTTTTCCTGCTCGATCGGGAATGGCGGTTTTCCTTCCTCAATCCCCAGGCCGAGGCTTTGCTGGGGCGCCGACGGGGAGAGTTAGAAGGGTGCAACATCTGGGGCGAATTCCCCCAGGCGATCGGGAGCCAGTTCGATACCTGCTATCGAGAAGCGGTTCAGAATGGCCTGGCAGTCCGGTTCCAGGAATATTACCCACCGCTGGAAGCCTGGTTCGATGTCGACGCCTACCCGACGCCAGAGGGGCTCGCCGTCTATTTCCGCGACATATCGCGGCGCAAGCGGGCCGAAGAACACGTCCGGATCAGCAACGAGCGGTTTCTGCTTGTGGCGCAGGCCACCAATGATGTGATCTGGGACTGGGACCTGGTCGGCAACACCCTGTGGTGGAATGAGAACTTCAAGACGCTGTTCGGCTATGACCCTGACGAGGTGGAGCCAGGTCCCGGGTCTTGGATGAACCGCATCCATCCCGAAGACGCCGACCGGGTGATCGAGAGCATTCATGCGGTTATCAACGGCACAGAGAAAACCTGGGTCAGTGAGTACCGCTTCCTGCATAGCGACGGGCACGCGCTCAGCATCATCGACCGCGGCTCGGTCATCCGCGACGAAAGCGGCAAGGCGGTACGGATGGTGGGCAGCATGCTCGATGTGTCAGCCCAGCGTGAGCTCGAGGGCCGCTTGCGGCAGGCGCAAAAACTCGAAGCCATGGGCCAGCTCACAGGCGGTGTCGCGCATGACTTCAACAACCTCCTCACCGTCATCGCGGGCAGTGCCGAGCTGCTATGCGAGGCGCTTGAGAGCGGGCAGGAGTCGCGTCACCTCGCCGAAATGATTTCCACGGCCGCCCAAAGGGGAGCGGACCTGACAAGTCGCCTGCTGGCCTTTGGCCGCAAGCAGCCCCTGCAGCCGCAGCTGCTTGATTTGGGCAGCCTCATTGCCGGCATGCATACCATGCTGGTTCGGACATTGGGCGAGCACATTGATGTCGAGGTCGACCAGCCAGAAGGACTGTGGCCCGTCGAAATCGACCCGGCTCTGCTGGAAAGCGCCGTTCTCAATCTGGCCATCAACGCCCGCGACGCCATGAGCGATGGTGGGCGCCTGACGATTAGCATGGCCAACACGACGTTCGACACCAGTCAGGCGATAGCAGCCGATGTCGCGCCCGGACAGTATGTGGTTCTGGCGGTATCTGACACCGGCCACGGAATAGAACCGGAACTGCTGTCCAAAGTCTTTGAGCCCTTTTTCACCACAAAGGATGTTGGCAAGGGATCGGGCCTCGGTTTGAGCATGGTCTATGGCTTCGTCAAGCAATCGGGCGGTCACCTCCGCCTTCGCTCCGATGTGGGCCACGGAACCTCGGTCAGTCTGTATTTTTCTAGGGCCAATCAAAGCGTGGGCAAATGCCCGGAAAATCCAGCGCGTCAAGTGCCCGAAGGGGGCAACGAACTGATCCTGGTTGTCGAGGATGACGCCCTGGTCCGCCGTCACGTCTGCGGCCTGCTTGGAGGGCTGGGCTACCGCGTCCTGGAGGCGACCGCCGCGACCCCGGCCATGGAACTACTCGCGGCCAATCCCGACGTCACGCTGCTGTTCACCGATATCGTCATGCCCGGTGGCATGAATGGCGTCGACCTTGCGAAAAGAGCGCGGGTCTTGCGACCAGACCTCAAGGTCCTGTTCACGTCCGGCTATGCCGAGAACGCCGTCGAAACAGATGGGCGCCTTGATCCGGGCATCGATCTGCTCAGCAAGCCCTACAGTCGCGACCACCTGGCTGCCAGCCTGCGCAAAATCTTGCAGTAGAGCAAGAATCTGGTGTTACGGCGATGCTGATCCCGATCTTGCGCGTGTGCGCTCGGAGGTCCGCATCGACACTCGTGCCGGTTACGCCTTTGTGCCCACTTGATCTTGCGGCCCACGCTCCCTATTCAATGCGGATGAGTGTTCTCAGGGCGGGGTGAAATTCCCCACCGGCGGTAATTGTGTCTTTGCGCACATCAGCCCGCGAGCGCCCATCCTTCGGGGTGGGGTCAGCAGACCCGGTGTAATTCCGGGGCCGACGGTATAGTCCGGATGGAAGAGAACCGATGATCGTCGACGCGCGCTTTCCGTTCACCGGACAGCGCGTGCTTGTCGTCATTTGCCCTGGAACGCGTCTTTGGTGACGACGGGACGGGCATGGACGAAAGCGCAGTTTATCCCCATCCATATCTTCCGCCGCAGCCGATCCTGAGCGCCTTTGCGCGTGCCTTGGATCTGGCGCGGGCCCATGAGGGTGCGACGGCCCCCAATCCGCCGGTCGGCTGCATCTTGCTCGACGCTCTGGGACAGGAGTTGGCCAGCGGCGCACATCGGCGGGCGGGTCTGCTCCATGCCGAGGCCGAGGCCATCGCCCAGGCCCGTTCCGCAGGCCTTGCAGACAATATCGACAGCGTCGTGGTAACGCTCGAACCCTGCAACCACCACGGCCGCACGCCACCCTGCGCTGAGGCCATCTTGAGCACGGGGGCCCGTCACGTCTGGATTGCCTGCCGTGACCCCAATCCCAAGGTCGCGGGCGGAGGCGCCGAACGCCTGCGCGCAGCGGGACTCGATGTGCACTTCTTGTCCGATCTGCACCACCCCGAAGCCGCTGTGCTGCTTGGAGAAGCCAACCGGCTGCTCGCGCCATTCGCAAAACGCGTCCGGACCGGACTGCCTTTCATCACCATCAAGCAGGCCATTTCCGCATCGGGAAGCATGGTACCGGCCGCCGGGCGCAAGACCTTTACAAGCTCTTCCTCGCTGGACCTGGCCCATCGTCTGCGGCGCCGGGCCGATGCCGTCCTGACAGGCTCGGGGACAGTGCTGGCCGACAACCCTCTCTTTACCGTGCGGCGGGTGCCAGACCATCCGGAAAAGCAACGCATGTTGGCCATTCTGGACCGGCGCCGGCGGGTCACCGAGACCTATCTGGATGCTGCCCGAGAGCGCGGCTTTGCCCTGCACCTGGCCGATGACGTGCACCACGCCTTGGAAGCGATTGGCATGGCGGGCGGCATGGAAGTGCTGGTCGAAGCTGGTCCGACTCTGACCGCGCGTCTGCTCACAAGCGGCCTCTGGGACGAGCATGTCCTGATCGAACAGGCCGCCAATCCCGACGGGACCGACCGGGTAACCGTTCGGCACAACCCGGCTTCCCAAGCTTATTCACACGGAAAGGAAAAAGATGTTCTCGGGCATCATTGAAAAACGCGCACGCGTCTCTCTGGCCGCGCCCAATGGCGGCTCGCTGGAGATCGAACTTGAGAGCGGCTGGCCGGACTTGTCGCTGGGCGAGAGCATTGCAGTCAATGGCGTGTGCCTGACGGTCACCCAATTCGATGGCGCCGGCCGCGCCCGTTTCTTCATCAGCCCCGAAACGCTGGCGCGCACCAATCTGGGTGGCCTGGCCGTCGGCCAATACGCCAATCTGGAACGTGCGGTAACGCTCGACACGCGGCTTTCCGGACATCTGGTGCAGGGTCATGTCGACGGACTGGCGCGACTGGTGGAGCGGGTCGAGGCCGATGGCGCCTACAAGCATGTCTTTGTGCTGCCCGACGCCCTTGGACGCTATTGCGTCGAAAAAGGCTCCATCGCCCTCAATGGCATCAGCCTCACCATCAATGACCTAGACCAGCGGGACGGGGGCGTTGCCGTGCTGGTGACCATCATCCCCCACACCTGGGAGCACACCAATCTCAACACCCTCGCCATTGGCAACGATCTCAATGTCGAGGTCGACGTGATGGCCAAGTACGTGGAGCGCCTATGCCTGCCCTATCTCAAGCCCTGACCCAATTGCGCAATGGCGGCATGGTGATCCTGGTCGATGACGAAGATCGCGAAAATGAAGGCGATCTGGTCATTGCCGCCGAATTCGCCACCCCTGAAGCGATCAACTTCATGGCTCGGCATGGCCGTGGCCTGATCTGCCTGGCGCTCACCGGCGAACAGGTCGACCGGCTGGGCCTGCCCCAGATGGTGGCCGACAACCGGGCCCGCCGTTCCACCGCCTTCACCGTGTCCATCGAGGCCGTCGAGGGGATCACCACGGGCATTTCGGCGCATGACCGGGCCAGAACGGTTGCGGTTGCCGCCGATCCCGAAGTGCGGCCCGCCGATATCGCCTCGCCGGGGCATGTTTTTCCCCTGCGGGCCGCCGACAATGGCGTGTTGGCGCGCGATGGCCATACCGAAGGGGCGATCGACCTCATGCGACTGGCCGGACTGCGGCCCGCCGGCGTGATCTGCGAAATCATGCGGGACGACGGGCAGATGGCGCGGCGGCCCGATCTCGAGGTCTTTGCCCGGGAGCACAATCTTCCCATCCTCACCATAAGGGACATCATTGCCCATCGCCTCGCCAACGAGACCTGGGTGGACGAGGTGGCGCGGTCCGAATTACCGACGGCACACTCCCCCGTCCCGTTGGAGGTGTGCGCCTTCCGCAGCCGGTTGGACGGCACCGAGCATCTGGCACTGATCCGCAACCCCCTGGGGCGCACGCCGCTGGTTCGTTTGCATTCGGAGTGCCTGACCGGTGATGCACTGGGTTCGCTCAGATGCGATTGCGGACCGCAATTGCAAGAGGCCCTGCGCCAGATCGCCGCTGGTGATGGCGGCGCCCTCATTTATCTACGCGGGCAGGAAGGGCGTGGCATCGGCCTTGCCAACAAGATCCGCGCCTATGCCCTGCAGGACCAGGGCCACGACACGGTGGAGGCCAACACGGCTCTGGGTTTTGCACCCGATGCCCGCGACTATGGCATTGCCGGTCAGATCCTGCGCGCGCTGGGTATCGAAAGCCTGAGGCTCCTGTCGAACAATCCGGACAAGGCCTTGTCGCTCGAACAGTTCGGCATCGATGTCACCAAGCGCGTGCCGCTCGAAATCCCGGCCAATCCCCACAACTGGCGCTATCTCGCGACCAAGCGGGACAAGTTTGGCCACACCTTCACCCATCAGGAACATGAGAACCAGAATGTCTGAAACCACACATCGCCTTGCCCTTATCGTCAGCCAGTTCAATCCCGATGTCACCCACGGCCTGCGCGACGGTGCACTGGCCTATCTCGCCGAAAACGGCGTTTCGATTGCACCGGACCACGTCTATTCGGCGCCTGGCGCCTTCGAAATTCCACTCATCGCCAAGCGCCTGGCGCAATCAGGCTTCGACGGCGTGATTTGCCTCGGCTGCGTCATCAAGGGCGATACGGCCCATTTCGAATATATTAGCGAGGCCACTGCTCATGGCCTGATGCAGGCCGGGCTCGAAACCGGCAAGCCCATCACCTTCGGCATTTTGACCACCTATACGGACGAACAGGCCATCCTGCGCAGCCGCAAGGACGAGCACAACAAGGGCCGCGAAGCAGCCGCTGCCTGCCTGGAGTCCCTTCGAACGCTCGACACGATCGGCGCATAGACTCTAGCGATGATCGATGCGGCCTTGCCGATCTCAAGAAGCGGCAGGGCCTGTCGACGGTTCGCCGTAGAAGCGATGAGCAAACCCCACCCTCAGCGTCCAAGCAATATGACTTCGAGGAAGCCCATCCGGACTGTCAGCTCGTAGGAATCGGTGAAGACGATTGAATGACCGAAATGGGGCCAGTCGCTGCCAGACTGCTGCCGACCCCAATTCAGCCACGAACAAGCTTTTGAGCGACGTTGCAAAGCCGACGCAGTTAGGCCAACCGATCCGTTAGGCAGCGACATCTGGGTTATCGATCCTGACCACAGCCACGATATTCGCAGCGGGCACATCGCGCTTGATCATGACGTCCCAACCATAATCCATCGCCTCCCAATTGCCCTCGCTTTGGAGGAACAGCTCGATCATTGACTGCGGCATCCGCCCCGCCGTGAACGAGCACCATTCCTTGCCGTAGGCGGGATACCGAAACTGCACAACTGCCGGCGTTCCCATTTGCCGCAGTCGCCTCAACAGTTTACCGCCGGCGTGGCCCGCGATCCGCTCAATAGCCTCACCGCCGTATGTCTTATAGAACACGTCACAGCCACCATCATGTAACGATTCTCGATGTGGAGTAGCCCAAGCGCTCTGCACGCAGTTCTGAAGACTGCGCTGCTAGAAAGTCGGTGATTTCGACCGGCCAGGTGGTTATGTGACAGGCTTCGACTTGTCCTCGTCCTTGCCGACAGCGACGAACTTTTCGCGCCTGCTGATCAACTGCGCGAGCATTTGGTCGCCGCGCTTGTCCGAGGAGCTCGATCGTATAAAGCGAGAGGTTGAGATGATGCTCAATCACCCCGACCTTTATACGGACGACATGGAAAGAGCATGGGAGTTCTTTCGGAGCAAAGCAGGTTACGGGGACCGCAGGGGGACCGGTTCCCGTGAACGCAATAAGAACCTGAGTGAATGAGGGTATCTCAAAAGTAGTGGAAGACCGGGCGTTTTGGCTTCTATTGCCCACCTTTCAGGACGCTCATAACGGTCTGGTTCCAGGTTCGAGTCCTGGTGGGCCCACCACACTATCCCTTTGAAATCATTCATTTTCATACCACATTTTGCGGATGGTTCCAAGGTTTATTGAACCTAACTCACTGCCCTGACGCGCTTAGTGAAGTCCAGAACTTCGGCCTCTTCGCGCAAGTGATCCGGCGCAAATCGCGCATAGACCCGGCGCGTCACGTCCACAGACGAATGGCCCAGATATTGCGAAATACGTTCCATTGGCCTGCCAGCCGCCGCCATGTGAACTGCTGCCGTGTGACGCAGAACGTGCGGTGTGACGCCCTTTAGGCCAGCCGCCTTGGTCGCCTTATTGAAGCCGGTACGAAGGCGCTGCACAGGCTCCCCAGCCCACTCTATGACGTAATCCGTCATTGACGCCCCTTCGGCTTGGGAAAGGGCTGCCCGCAACCCGTCATTCATTGGCACTACAGCGCGACCCTTACGCGGCCCCGTCTCGTTGGTGCGCAGGTTGACGGTTCCGGCCTTGAAGTCCACCCGGTCCCATGTCAGTTCGAGAATGGCCCCGATCCGGCCTGCTGTTGCCAGCATAAGCAGGATGGCTAATTGAACATGGTGCGCTTTCGGCGCGTCCTGCAGGCGGTCGATTTCTTCCCTGGTCAACCAACGGTCTTTCGGCGCTGGCTTCGCCGGTCGCTCTACCGCTGGCGCGTATCTGCTGCACATCGGCCGCAGGCTTCAGCGACGTTGAAACGAGATAGACGTAGGGCAGGGCATAGGAGAGGACCAAAGCCAGCGCCGCCAGGTTGATCAAGGTCTTGCCGAAGTCCGGCGCGGTACGATCAGCCTTTGTCTGTCCTCCAGATCTTCCAGTAGGCCAGGGCGACCAGCCCCATCATGAAAATCAGGAACAGCGTGGCGGATGCCGAGGCCTCCCCCAGGTCGCCATAGTGCACCATGCGCTGGTAGATATTCATGGAGAACACTTCGCTCGCCTGACGTGGCCCACCCTGTGTTTGGATCCAGATGAGATTGAAGGTTTTGAGCGCGTCAATTCCGCGGACGATGACGACGACAGCAATGACCGGACGCATCAGTGGCAGGGTGACGTGCCAGAACCGCTTGAGAGCATTGGCGCCATCAATCCGGGCGGCTTCGAGCAGATCCGTGGGAATATTGGTGAGGCCCGCATAGCTAACCAGCGCAACAAAGGAAGTGGTCAACCAGATGTCCGCGAAGGCAACCGAGTAGATCACGATGTCGGTGTCCGACAGCCAGTTGATGGCCTTGGGGCTCGCAATGATGCCGAAGGCCGAGAGCGCGTGGTTGAGGATGCCGATGTCTCCGACCAGCAGGAAGCGCCAGAGCAGACCGGCCACGATGGGTGAAATCATGAGGGGTAGAGCAAAGATGGTGCGATGCCAGTGCGACCTGTCGGCGATGGCCGAGAACAGCAGCGCCGCGCCAAATCCGAAGACGAACTCGAAGAACAGCGCAAAGGTGGCGTATTGCAGGGTGCGCAGCGTTGCCTCGTGGATGCGCTTGGATGTCAGCGCATCGGCATAGTTGGCGAACCCAATCGAGCGCAAAGCAGTCTGGGGCATGAGATCGAAGACGGCATCCAAAGCGACCTCTGGAGCACCAAGGCAATAAGGATATTGCCTCTTTCCTGCCATTGGGTTGCCCCCACTGCTTGCCAAAATCGGCCATCCCGCCCAACGCAGTGCAACCGGATTGGTGCGCCATCTCTGAAGAGAGGTTTACCAGGGGCCGGCAGAGCAACTCGAGTCATGGCCAAGCGGCATAAGACCCGCCATCGCGGACTTGGCTCATGGCTGCATCCTGCCGGAATTGTCTTGGTGACTTGCCGCTCAGCCGCTTGAAGAAGCGCGAAAAGTAGGCCGGATCGTCAAAGCCAAGATGGGCCGAAATTTCGGCAATCTGCAGGCCGGAATTCTCGATCATCAACCGCGCCTCAGCAAAGAGCCGCGCATGGATCAGACCAAGCGGAGTCTGCCCGGTGGCACGCTGAACCGCGCTGGTCAGCCGGTCGACACTGACGCCCAAGTAGCGCGCATAATCGCCCACTGACCAATGGCTACGCATTTGCAGGTCCACCATGGAGAGAAAGTTGCTGACGATGGTGCGCGGGGCCGGCCGGGCGGTGGAGGGCGCCAGGTCGGATATGCGCCAGAGCAGAATAGCCACGATCGCCAATTGGTGTCTCACCATGTCCTCCGAGCCGGAGACGCTGGCGCGCAATTCCTCAGTCATGAGGGTGAAAAGGGTCGCGAGACGGGCGGCGACTTCTCGCTCGATCCGCGTTCCCAGTTGAGGCCTGGCCGCAAACCGCCGCATGTCTTCGGCAATATGGCCGGGCAGGGCGATTTGCCCTAGCGCTGCGTTCGACATAGTGAGCCAAGCCCCCCGCGATCCGGCCAGCAGCATCAGCTCGGCCCGCTGTCCGGCGGGAATCCAGATCAGGTTGGGCGCCTGCAGGGGTACGGCTTCGCTTGCCGTGGTTACTGCGCCTGATCCCGAAATCAGCACGAAGACGCAGTTCTGATCGCCCGGCAGGGTCCAACGCGAAGTATCGAGGGTGGTGGCGACGACCTGTCCGTCCAGTTCGCGCGCCAGTTCGACGAATGGGTGACCACCTAGAGTCGTGTCTAGCTTGCGCAAATCTCGCTCCAATTCGCGGTAAAAGTACAAGTTTCTCCGCAAAAAGTCTATTCTTGTGAGGCGAGGTTCCCGTGTAGCGTTTGTCCCGTGGCCGGAGAACAGTCAAAGGCGTCCCGGCACCGTCGGCCCGAACAGGGCCCAAGGAGGAACCCATGACTCTGTTTTCCCGCAGGTCCGCCCTGCGTGCCATCGGCCTTGCCGCGACCCTGCTGGCCAGCGTCGGCGTTGCAGCCGTTTCCGCCCAGGATCGTACTTCGGTCAAAATCGGCTATGCCATTTCCAAGACCGGCGCCAATGCCGGCGGCGCCGGCATTACCACGCTCCCGAACTATCAGCTCTGGGTGCATGAAGTGAACGAGGCCGGCGGTCTCGAGCTGCCCGACGGCACCCGCCTGCCCATCGAAGTCATTGAATATGACGACCGATCGGCCTCCGAGGAAGTTGTGCGCGCTGTCGAGCGCCTCGCCACCCAGGACCAGGTCGACTTCATCCTGCCGCCCTGGGGCACCGGCTTTAACCTCGCCGTCGCGCCGCTGTTCGACCGTTTCGGCTATCCCCAACTCGCCGTGTCTGCGGTGACCGACAAGGCCCCGGAATTCGTGCAGCGCTGGAAAAAGAGCTTCTGGCTGCTCGGCGGTGGCCACGACTATACCGAGGCCCTTGCCCAGATCCTCAACGACCAGAAAGCCGCCGGAACCATCAACAATGACGTCGCAGTCATTTCGGTGGCCGACGGTTTTGGCATCGACCTGATCACCGCCGCCCGCCAGTCCTTTGCCGATGCAGGCATCAACATCGCCTATGACGTGACCTACCCGGTGGGGACCACCGACTTTACGCCGATGTTGAGCGAAGCGGCCGCTTCGGGCGCTGATACATTCGTGGCCTTCTCCTATCCGCCTGACACGTTTGCGCTGACCCAGCAGGCCCAGGTGGCCCAGTACAATCCCAAGGTCCTCTATATGGGCGTGGGCGTCGGCTTTCCGGTCTACCAGGCCAATAATGGCGACAAGATCGAAGGCGTCATGAGCCTGGGCGGCATCGACCCGACCAATGAGGCTGTGATGGACTATCGCGCCCGCCACACAGAATTCATCGGACAGGCTCCGGATTGGTGGGGTTCTGTCGTGACCTATAACAGCCTGCAGATGCTGCAGGAGGCCATCAAGCGCCGTGGACTGGATCGTGAAGCGGTCTCCGAGGAACTCTCCAACGGAACGTTCGAAACCGTACTGGGCGAGGTCAAGCTCGAAGACAACCAGCTGCGCACGCTCTGGTTCGGTGGCCAGTGGCAGGACGGCGTGTTCGTTGCCGTGGCCCCCGCGGACCGCGAAGGCGCGGTTGCACCAAGGCTGCCCAAGGCCCCCTGGCCGGCGCAGTAAGACTACCCCGACGCTAATCCTCCCCCTCCAGCAGGGGGAGGGAGTTGGTCCGGTGGGTTCTTCTCACTTCCGTCTTCAGCGGGGCCGGGAGGGGGCGCCTCGAACACCTGCCCTCGGCGATGAACCGTTCCGCCAATGCATAGCGCCACTAGACTTGCGATCTGGCGGCAGCCGGAGAAAGACGAAATGATCGCCACACTGATTACCGGGCTGGTGCTGGGCGGCACTTATGCGCTGGTCGCCATGGGGTTGACACTCCAATACGGCATCTCGCGCATCATGAACCTCGCCTATGGCGAGATCCTGATCTTTGCCGCCTTTGCCGCCTTCCTGCTCTTTTCAACCTTCGGGATCAACCCGATCCTGGGCCTGGGCATCATCCTGCCGGCCGCCTTTGCCTTCGGCTACGTCATCTATGGCGTGATGATGCGGCCACTGGTCACCCGCTCGAAAAAGAGCGGCACACTGGAAGTGGATTCGATCCTGGCCACTTTTGGCCTTCTATTCGTCATCCAGGGTGTGATGCTGGTAACCTTTGGGTCGAACTATACCAGCTACAGTTTCCTCAATACCGGCATCAACGTGCTGGGTGCCAATGTCGCCGCCAATCGCCTCTTGGCCTTTGCGCTGGCCGTCATCATTGGAGCAACCCTGTTCACTGTGCTGACCCGCACCCGCTGGGGCACGACCATCCGAGCCATAGCCGTCAACCTCGATGCAGCGCCCCTTGTCGGCATCGACGTCAACCGCACAGCCCGCTTCGCCTTTGCGCTGGGCACCATGCTGGCCGCCTCGGGCGGGGTGATGATCTCCATGTACCAGACCTTCAATGCCTCCATGGGTGTAGTCTTCACCATGAAGGCGCTGGTCATCGTCATCATGGGAGGGCTCGGCAATCTCATGGGTGCGCTCATCGCCGGGCTGCTGCTGGGCGTCGTTGAAACCCTGGTCGCCACCTATGTCGACCCGGGGCTGACCCTCGCCGCCACCTATTGTCTCTTCCTCGTGGTGCTTCTGTGGAAGCCCGCGGGCCTGTTCGGAAAGGCTGCCGGACGATGACCCGCACTATTCTCGTTTCTATTCTTGTTGTCCTCGGCCTCGCGGCTCTGGCCTGGATGCCAACTCAGCTCGGCGCCTATGGAGTTGGCCTGTTGCTGGGCATGACCGGCTATGTCGCGCTGGCCAGCGCCTGGGCGCTGTTCTCGGGGCCGACCCGCTATGTGTCGCTGGCCACGGTCGCCTTTTTCGGCATTGGTGCCTACACGGTGGCGGTCCTGAGCGAAACCTTGCCTTACTGGGCGGTGTTGATGGCGGCGGCTGCGATTGGCCTTGCCGTGGCGCTCATCGTGGGGCTCGCGACCCTCAGGCTCGCAGGCGTCTATTTCGTCATCTTCACCTTCGGTCTGGCCGAGCTCATCCGCCAGCTCGTCACCTGGTATGAGGTCAATATCACCGGCACGCTTGGTCGCTATATCTTCCTGCCTATCACAGCCGAGCAGATCTATTGGCAATTGCTGGCCATTGCGGCGGTGACCATCGCCATTGGCTGGTTGATCTCCCGGTCGCGGCTCGGCCTTGCCCTCAAGGTCATTGGCGATGACGAGACCGTTGCTGCTCATACCGGCATCAACATTGCCGGTGTGAAACTCGCGCTCTTTGCGGTCAGCGCTACAATCATCACGCTGGTCGGCGCCATTCAGGCGCCGCGCTGGACCTATGTCGAGCCCTCGATCGTCTTCAATCCGACTATCTCCTTCCTGACGCTGATCATGGCGCTCTTGGGTGGAGCCAACCGGCTATGGGGTCCGGCTTTGGGGGCCATCCCGCTCTTCCTGCTGTTCGAATGGCTCAGCGCCAACTTTCCCAACCACTATTCGATCATCCTCGGCCTTCTCTTCATCGCCATCGTCTTCGTGGTGCCGCGCGGTGTGCTCGCAGGTGTCGAGGATGGATGGAAACACCTCAAACGCAGGGGGGAGGCCGCCTAATGACTACGCTTCTCGATATCAGGACCCTGCGGAAGCAGTTCGGCGGCCTTACGGCGGTCAACGAGGTGAGCTTCACGGTGGCCGAGGGCGAAACTGTCGCGCTGCTCGGGCCCAATGGCTCGGGCAAAACCACAGTGCTCAACATGATCTCCGGCGCACTCGCGCCGACGTCTGGCAGGATTACACTTTCGGGGCAATCCATTGGCGGGCTTGCCCCAAACCGGATTGCCCATAAGGGTGTGGCGCGTACCTTCCAGCTTGTGCGCATCCTGCCTTCGCTGACCGTGGCCGAAAACGTCGTCGCGGCGCTCGCCTTCCGCCCCAATCATCTGTGGGGGCGGGCAGCGGAAGAACGCGCCGAGGAGTTGCTCGCCGAAGTCGGCCTGGGTGGGCGTGGTGGCGAACATGCAAATGACCTGACCTATATCGACCAAAAGCGCATGGAACTGGCGCGGGCCCTGGCCGCCGAGCCTCGCCTGCTACTGCTGGACGAATGGCTTTCTGGTCTGAACCCGACCGAATTGCGTACCGGCATCGATCTGATCACAGCGCTCAGCAGACGCGGCATGACCGTACTGCTCGTCGAGCACATCATGGAGGCGGTGCGGGCGTTGTGCAGCCGGGCCGTGGTGATGAATGTCGGTACAAAAATCGCTGACGGTCCGACCGCCGATGTGCTGGCTGACCCCGCCGTGATTTCCGCCTATCTGGGAGAGGGCCATGCTTGAGACCCAAAACCTCTCGCTGCGCTATGGCCGCCATCTGGCGCTCCACGACATCAGCATCCGCATTGCCGAAGGCGAAACGGTCGTCATTCTTGGGGCCAATGGTGCGGGGAAGTCCTCGCTGCTCAAGGCCATTGCGGGCCCGGCAAAGGCCGAGATGGGTTCCAATGTTCTGCTCGACAGCAAGTCTATCCTGGGCACCAAACCGCATCTCATTCCCGAGGCTGGGATTGCGCTGGTGCCCGAGGGGCGCGGGGTCTTTGGTGACCTCAGCGTTGAGGAGAACCTGCTTCTGGGTGCCAATCCGAAGCGTGCCCGCTCCGGCGAAACTGAGCGCAATGCGCTGATCTATGATCTTTTTCCGCGCCTTGCCGAACGCAAGAGCCAGCTGGTGCGCACCATGTCGGGGGGCGAACAGCAGATGGTGGCCATCGGTCGGGCGCTGATGAGCAATCCGAGATTTCTCATGCTCGATGAGCCGAGTCTTGGCCTGGCGCCAATCGTCGTGACCGAGCTGTTCAATGCGCTCCGCCGCGTCAAGGAAACGGGCGTCGGGCTGCTTTTGGTCGAGCAAAATGTCTCGATTTCTCTATCGATTTCCGACCGCGGCTATCTCATGGAGGCGGGCCGCATTGTGGGTGAAAATTCTGCCGAGGCACTCAAGACCGATCCGGCAGTGCAACAGGCCTTCCTTGGCGGCGCGGCCGCATAACAGCATCCAGAAGTGAGGAGAAGAGCAATGGACCAACTGGGCTTGCTCATTGGCAATGAAGATCAACAGGCGACCGGTGGTGGCGTCTTCAATCGCTTGAACCCCATCACCGGCGAAGTGGCAACCTGTGCCGCAGCTGCGACGGTGGACGACGCGCAGCGCGCCGCCGATGCCGCTGCGGCGGCCTTCCCGACCTGGTCGAAGTCCTCCCCCAAGGAGCGTCGCAAGATCCTCCTCAAGGCGGCCGATGTGCTTGAGGAAAAGGGTCCACTTTTCGTCGCCGCCATGGGCGCCGAAATCGGCGCTACCGCCGGCTGGGCCATGTTCAACGTCATGCTGGCGGCCGACATGCTGCGCGAGGCCGCCAGTCTGGTGACCCAGATCAAGGGCGAGATCGTACCCTCCAACCGGCCAGGCTCTACGGCCATGGCCGTGCGTCAGGCCGCTGGCGTGGTTCTGGCCATGGCGCCCTGGAATGCGCCGGTCATCCTGGGTGTCCGCTCGTTGGCGACGCCGCTGGCCTGCGGCAATACGGTCGTGATGAAGACCTCCGAGCTCTGCCCGCGCACGCATCGTCTGATTGTCGAGAGTCTGCTCGAGGCCGGCTTGCCCAAAGGTGCCCTCAACGCTGTTTCCAATGCTCCGCATGATGCCGCCGAAATCGTCGAGGCCCTGATCGCCCACCCGGCGGTACGTCGTGTGAACTTCACCGGCTCGACCCGCGTGGGCCGCATCATCGCAGAAAAGGCCGGTCGCCACCTCAAGCCCGCCCTGCTCGAACTGGGCGGCAAGGCCCCCTTCATCGTGCTCGATGATGCCGACCTCGACGAGGCGGTCGCGGCGGCGGCTTTCGGCGCCTATATGAATCAGGGCCAGATCTGCATGTCCACCGAGCGCATTGTCGTTGACAACACTGTCGCTGACGACTTCGTCGAAAAGCTCGCGACCAAGGCCAGGACCCTCGTCGCCGGCGACCCGGTCAAGGGCCAGACGCCGCTAGGTTCGGTGGTTGACGCAACCGCCGCGACCCGCATCGACCAATTGGTCAAGGACGCCGTGGGCAAGGGCGCGGTGCTGGCCGCCGGCGGCAAGATTGAAGGCACACTGATCGATGCGACTGTGCTCGACAAGGTCACGCCCTCGATGCGCATCTATGCCGAAGAATCCTTTGGTCCGGTGGTGACCGTGGTCCGTGTCGGTTCAATCGACGAGGCCGTTCGTGTCGCCAACGATACCGAATATGGTCTGTCCTCCGCCGTCTTCGGCAAAGACGTCAACCGGGCGCTGGCCGTGGCCCGCCGCATTGAAAGCGGCATCTGCCATGTCAACGGACCGACCGTGCATGACGAGGCGCAGATGCCCTTTGGTGGCGTCAAGGCTTCCGGCTATGGCCGCTTCGGCGGCAATTGGGGCATCGCCGAATTTACCGAATTGCGCTGGATCACGGTGCAGGACGGACCCATCCACTATCCGATCTGACCGCGATGGGCCTGCTTGGGGGAAAAGTCGCCGTCATCACCGGTGGCGCCGGTTCGATCGGCGCCGCCACCGCGCGGCTTATGTTGGCGGAAGGGGCGCGGATCGTCCTCTCTGACCTCGACCTTGCCGCGCTGGAAAGGGCCCGCGCCGCCCTGCCGGATGGCGACGTACTGCTGGTGGCGGCCGACGTCTCACGGCCCGAGGATGTGGCGGCGCTGGCGGTCCGGGCCAAGGATCGTTTTGGGGGTGTTGACGTAGTGTTTTCAAATGCCGGCAATTTCGGCACGGTTGCGCCGATTGCCGACTATCCGCTTGAGACGTTCGAGGCCGTCCATGCCGTGCATGTACGAGGGGCCTTCCTGATGGCAAAGCACTTCAGCCCGCTCATGCGATCGGGCGGCAGTTTCGTCATTACCTCCAGCGTGGCGGCAACGCGCGGCGATCCGGGTGTCTATGCCTATGTTACAGCCAATGTTACAGCCAAGCATGCCCAGGTGGGGCTGATGCGGTGCCTCGCAAAGGAACTGGCGCCGCGCAATATTCGCGTCAACACCGTGCATCCCGGACCCATCGACAATGACTTCCAATTGCGGGTGGAACGGGGGCTCGGCGCCGAAATTGGCCGCGATGGGACAGAGTTCTTCAACGAGATTATCCCCATGGGCCGCCATGGCAGCGCCGAGGAAGTGGCCCGCGCCGTGATGTTCCTTGCGTCCGACATGTCGAGCTTTACGACCGGCGCGATGATCATGGCCGATGGCGGAATGAGCGCGTGATTCCAGCCCCGTCCAAGGCGGAACGACTGAGGCCCTGCACGCGGCCACCTGCAGGGCCCCTTCTCAGGGCAAGTCCCTTGTTGCTGGCCTACCGGAACAGCGAATTCACGTAGTCTGCGCCAATCCCCACTTTGTCGTAGTGGTCGCGGCACATGGCGATGTAGTTGTGGACGTCGAAGAAGCCGTTGGGCTCCCCGTTTTCGTCGAGCCAGATCAACGGACCGGTGACGGTGAAGAACACTTTCATCGGCTCTTCGTGTTCATAGGCGACAAGGGTGTGTCCCTCGCCCGGGGTCTCATAGACGAAGTCGCCTTTGGTGGCGGTCCAGTCGTGTTCCAGATATCCCCACTTGCCTGACAGCGTCAGCGCGAAGACCTCGTGCGGGTGATAGTGCCGGTTCACCAGCCCCGCCCTCTTGGCCATCAGGATGTCGCACCACTTGTTTTGCGTCGGCGAAATCCATAGCGGCCGCGACGAGACCGTTTCGGTAAAGGGCACGTAGTAGTGCTCGTCCTCGGTCGGGGCGTTGGCAAGGTACACTTCGGGCAGCGCATCGGGCTGGAACACCCTGGTGATGGGTTTCAGGTCCTTCCAGAATTCAGTCTTTGCCAGTTCGGGCATGGGGCCTCCTCTTCTTCTTGGCTGGGCGTCAATTGCGCATTGTGACGTCGAGCAGCGCCAGGCTGCGCTTCTCGGAGATATGGGCGAGGGCCGCCTTCAGCGCCTCATCGAGTTCGTTGGCGTTGGTAACCCTGGCCGCAAAGGCGCGACTGGCGCGTGCCACCTGCACGAAATCGGGGCTGGGATTGAGCGCCGTCAGCGGCATCTGGTTAGCCTTGGCCGCATAGCCATTTGGGTAGATGTCGGTGACCGAATGGCGCACGGCAGCCCATTCATTGTTGTTCATGATGATGACCAGTAGAGGCAGCTCGAGTGCTTCCGCTATCTGGTGGCAGGCGACCGGATTGGCGAACATGTAGGAGCCATCGCCCATGGTGGCGACGACGAGCCTGTCGCGATCGGCCAGCTGCATGCCCAGAGCGGCCGGGAAGGACCAGCCAAGCCCGCCGGCATGCGGCTCCTGATACCAGGCCTGGAAATGGGCAAGTCTCATCGCGCCCATCGGGCAGCCGCGCTCGGACAGGAGGATGGCGTTCCGGCCGGCAATGGCGTCGGAAACGGTCTTGGCGACATAATCGGCGCTCATCACCCCATCGCGGCCGGCCTCAGCCTTGGCCAGAGCGGACTGCCGGGTCTGGCTGTTGCGGGCGATGATGCCGGTACGGCGGGCTTCGACCTGCGAACCGGGCAGGTGCTGCTCGAGCGCCGCCGCCAGTGCCAGGATCGCATCGGGCAGTTCGCTGGCAATACTGAGGTCCGATCGGAAATTTCGGATCGGCGTCCGGGCCTTGAGCGGATCGGCGCCAATATGGACGACGAAGGCATCGTCCCTGGCCGCATGCGCCTGCTGCGACCACGGCGCCAGACTGTCGAGCACGATGACGAGATCGGCCTCGGCAAGCAAAGGTGCCGGATTGCCACCCGCATTCATGGGGTGATCCGTCGGCAAAGCAAGCTGCACTGCCCAGTACTGGCATACCGGTATGGCCCAGCGCTCAACCATGGCCGAGAGGGCGGCAAAGGCCTCGGCATTGCCGGCGCCATGCTGTGCGACGATCACCGGGAACTTTGCTGTCGCAACGCGCTCCGCAAGAGCCGCAATCTGCCGGTGGTCGGCCGAGATCGGCGCTGGCTGCATGCTGAGTGGACGCGCAACATCTGGTCCGTCATAGCCTTCGCACAGCACCTCGCGGGGAAGGGCGACATAGACCGGTCCTTTGGGTGTGGAATTGGCGATCGCATAGGCACGGTCGGCCAACTCGCCCACTTGTTCAGGGAAGCGCAGCTCATAGTCCCACTTGCTTGCCTCTCGGACGAGAGCGGTCTGGTCGCGCATTTCCTGCCCCCAGCCAATGGGCACGGTGCGAGCGCCGAACCGACCCTGCTCAGTGGTCGGCGTGCGGCCTGAAAACAGAAGCACCGGAATATTCTCGACCGCCGCATTGATGGCGCCGATGGCGCAATTGGCCAGGCCCACATTGGTGTGGGCCATGACCGCCTGCGATCTGCCCGTGGCTAGGTAGTATCCATGCGCCATACCCATGGCCGCGCCTTCATGCGGCATGACCAGGGCCTCGGGCAGCGGCACGCTCTTGGCGGTCGCCTCCGCCAGGCCCTCGATAATGGGCGGAAAATCGGTGCCGGAATTGGCGAAGATATAGTCGACGCCGATGGCCTTGAGCCGCGCCAGCAAAGCGCCGCCAGCGGTTAGGGAAGGGGTGTCTGTATGCATTTATCTATAATAGTTTTCGATGTTTCGATAAAAGCGTGGTAGGTGATGACACTGCTGTCAAGCGAAGTACTCGATGCAGTCGAAAAGCCCAGATTTTGGGGCAAGCCACGACCTGACATCGGTGATGAAGGCCGTGGCACACTTCGCTCTGAATGGCGGCAAACGAGTCACGGCGGAATAAGAGGGAAAACAATTGTCTATTATTGAGAGTTTGAGCGAATGGCGCAGCAGCTGAACAATTCAGTGGCGCGGGCTTTTGAGATTCTGCGTTTGCTGGGGCGTGGACGGCCTCGAATAGGGGTTTCCGACCTGACGCGAGAGTTGGGGCTGAACGCCATTACCGCACACCGATTTCTCAAGACGCTGGAGGCCGAGGGCGCGCTGGTGCAGGTCGCCAAGGGCAGCTACCGCCTCGGCTATTCCCTGGTCGATCTGGGTGATCGGGCGCGCGACGAAGACCGACTGGGCCAGTGGCTGCAGCCGGTGCTCGACGACCTCACGGCCGAACTTGGGGAAGCCAGCATGGCTACGATCTATCAGGCTGGCAAGGTGGTCTGTATAGCGCGTGCCATGCCGCCACGTTCCTTGTCGGTCGATATTCGTGTTGGCGACCGACTTGAGGCCTATTGCACTGCCCATGGAAAAATGTGGTTGGCGCATGTCAGCCCCAGCGAACGGGCGCGCTATCTCGCCAGTGTGCGCCTCGATGCCTTGACCGGCCGAACCATCACCCACCGTGCCCAGCTTCAGCATGAGATCGACACGAGCCGTCAGCGCGGGATCTCGTTCAATCTGGGTGAGCGAGAGGATGGCATCACGGCAGTCGCCGCACCGGTCCTGGCAGAATCCGGTCGGATGGTTGCAGGTCTTTCGGTATTCGGCCCGAGTACGCGAATGGATCTGGTAGCAATGAAGCGCGCCGAGAAATTGCTGGTGTCGGCAACGGAAGACGCCAGGGCCATATTGTACGGCAGATCAACGTCGACCTAGGGCGCAGTTTCCCAAACAAACAGCGCCGGAAGACCGGATGGCGCCTCTGGAGCCTGGCGGCGATACGCGCAAAGCTGCGCCTGACGATTTTCAAGGATGAGGATTGAGGCGAACTCCACGATCGCCGGGCCGATCCCGGTTCCGGGACTTCGGCCATAACTTCACCGCTTACAGGACGGTCATGACGGTCTGGTTCCAGCTTCCGCCCTGGTGGGCCCACCACTTCTCCTCAAGCAATGGTGCAATGTGTCCGGATGGATGCGGATCAGTTGGCGCTGTCCGGCGGCTCGGTGACAAAGGGCATGATGTCGACGCTGTCGCCGGGGAAGATGGAGAAGTGCGGATGGTTCTCGAAGAGGCGCGCCGCGGCTTCGATATCGGGCGCTTCCACCACGACATAGCCGCAGAAGGGGTTGCTGGCTGGCGCGATTCCGTCGCGGGAGACGCGAAGTGTCTTGCCGACCATGCCGCCGCGGTCGACGAAGCTGGCGGCGTGCTCCTTCTCCCAGGCCACCCATTGCGGCAGGCCGGCGGCATCAATGGCATCCTGCTCCGCCTTGGGCAGGCCGCGAAAGCGGGCCAGACTTTCCGGATGCATGATGTAGACGGCAAGGAAACGGGCCATGGCGGATCCCCTTTGCTCGGTTTGAGCCAAGCAAGCCTAGATCGAAGCCTTGGCGAAGTCACCCTGCGTGGCGGGTTTGCCCCGCTGGAGCCATATTGATTTTGCCCGGGTGCCGGCGTATTGGCTCGTCACGGTCTGCAGTTCACCGAGGCGTCGCCGTCCCGAGAAGGGAAGCTAAACCTGCCCTATCCCTGACTTCGACACGCACCTCACCGGTGCCCCGTCGCAAGCCGGCGACCATCGACACCGCCCTTGGGGCGGGCCTGGGGCACGCTCGAGGATGAACCATGTCGAGACAAATCCATTCCCTTTCCATTGCCGACCTGTCGGCCTTTACCAAGAGCCTGCGCGCGCAACTGGGCCGTCTTGATGGCCAACCGAGCCATGCCGAACTGCTCAATATGCTGGCCCGCGCGGCGGGCTATCGCAATCACCAGCACCTCAAGGCGCTGACCGAGGACGCGCCGCAGCCGGAGCCGGTTGACCTCAAGCTGGTGGAAAAGGTGAGCCGGCATTTCGATGCCGACGGGGTCTTGCTGCGCTGGCCTTCAAAGAACAGCCTGCAGCCACTCTGCCTGTGGGTCCTGTGGTCGCGGATGGAGCCGGGGCGCGACTATGCGGACCGGGAAAACACCGAATTGCTCAATGCCTGGGCGAGTTTTGGCGACCATGCCCTGCTGCGGCGCGCCATGGTGGACATGGGCTATGTGACGCGGACGCCGGATGGCCGGACCTACCGCCGGATCGAGCAGAAGCCGCCGGCCGAATTGTCGGCCCTGCTCAAGCGCATTATGCCGCAAGACGCCTGATCGGCGATCCCGCCGGGCGTGACGCGTGCTTCCGGCTGTGCGCTGGAGGACATGCTGACCCCGGCAGGGCCCGGCTCAGGCCGTCTTGGAAATGCGCTGCATCGCCATTTTGGAGAAGAGGTTGCCCATTTGCGCAGCGTTGTTCTGCTGGATGCTGGCAAAGCTGCCGGCAAAGGCGGCCTGGCGCTGGGCCTCGGCCGCAGCTTCGGCTCGGCGCGAGCGCATGAACTGCATTCGGTCGTATGCCGAAAGCTGATGCATGTTGAAGCGGGTGATGCGATCACTATAGCCCATGGCCCATTAGGCGCGGAGAGAGGTTACCCAAGCCTAAACGCGGTGCGCGGGAATCTGCCGCTTCTTCTAAGGATTTTTGGGGCGTGATGAGCAGCGTCAGGCTGTTTTGGAGATGCGCTGCATCGCCATCTTGGAGATGAGATTCCCCATCTCGGTGGCGTTGTTGCTCTGTATTGAGGCGAAGCTATTGGCCGTGCTGGCATTTTTCTGCGCCACTTCGGCTGCCGCCGCACGGCGCTCGCGCAGATATTGCATCCGCTCATAGGGCGGAAGCTGATGCATGTTGAAGCGCGTGATCTTGACGTCGCCATAGGCCATGGCGGCAAGCTTCGACAATTATGGTTAATGGGCGGTTAACTGGTTAGCGATTGATTAACGTCAGTGCTGCATGACCACCAGGCCCGCCGCGCCGGCCATCATGGCGCCCGCAGTCTTGTTGAGGCGTCCGAGGGCCTTTTCGCTGCGGAACATCTCGCGTGCCGCCGAGGCCAGCCAGGCATAGCCGCAGCCGATGAGCAGCAGCACCACAATCACGATGCTCGTCAGTTCGACAAAGGCCACAGGGTTCATCTCGCCCAGCGGCACGACGGTGGGCAGGATGGCAAGGTAGAAGACGATGGTCTTGGGATTGCCCATGGTCAGCGAGAAGCCGGCGAGGAAGGTCCTCCAGGGGTCTTCATTGCGCGGCTTCATCTGTTCGGAGCCGGGGCGGGCGGTCCAGAACTTCCAGGCGATGTAGAGCAGGTAGGCAGCACCGGCCCAACGCACAATGACGAAGACAGGGCCGAACCAGGTGGCAATGGCGGCCAGGCCAAAGACGGCAAAGAAGAAATAGACCAGGTCCCCGGCCAGGATGCCAAGCACCATTGGGAACGCCCCCTTGAATCCGCCACCAAGGGCGCGGGCCACCACGGCGGCCACGCCCGGACCCGGCACGAGTACGGCAATGGCATAGGCGATGGTGAATGCGGCGAGGGTGAAGAGGTCCATTTCAGAGGCTTCCGGGCAATAGGGCGGGCGGACACTACGCCTCGACCCCGAAATTTGCCAGCCCACGCTTGACCCGCCGCTCGTCTCGCCTATGTTTGGCCCATCGCAACCCGACCGGACGGTTCCCAATGGATCGCATCCTCACCGCAATGCCCACCTGCCTTGCCCCTGAGGATTTGTCGAACCATGCCTTCCGTGACGCTGTCGCACCTGACCTGTACCGGCCCTGACGGCCGGACGCTCTTCTCCGATCTCGATCTCAGCTTTGGTGCCGGACGCACCGGACTTGTCGGCCGCAACGGCGTTGGCAAGACCACGCTTTTGCGCCTTGTTGCCGGTGAACTGACCCCCGCTGCCGGAACGGTCAGCGTTTCGGGCCGGATGGGCCTGTTGCGGCAGGCGGTGCAGCCGGCGGCCGATGAAACCATCGCCGATCTGTTTGGGGTGCGCGAGGACCTGGCCCTGTTGGAGAGGGCCGCCGCCGGCCTGGCCGACAGTGCTGAGCTGGCGGAGGCCGACTGGACGCTGGAGGCACGATTGGGCGAGGCGCTTGCAGCGCTCAAGCTGGACGTGGGCCCTGGCACGCTGCTCTCGACCCTTTCGGGTGGCCAGCGGACGCGGGCGGCATTGGCCGCATTGGTGTTCGATGAACCGGACCTGATCCTGCTGGACGAGCCGACCAACAATCTCGATGCCGAGGGGCGGGAGGCGGTGGCCGGGCTGCTGGAGAGCTGGCGCGGTGCGGCCATCGTCATCAGTCACGACCGGACCCTGCTCGACACAATGGACGCCATTGTCGAGCTCACAAGCCTGAGCGCCAGCACCTATGGCGGCAACTGGAGCCATTATCGTGAGCGCAAGGCACTCGAGCTCGCTGCCGCGCAGCACGATCTCACCGTGGCCGAGCGGCAGGTGCGAGACGCTTCCAGGACCGCGCAGGAGAACAGGGAGCGGCAGGACCGTCGAGACGCCGGCGGCCGGCGCAAGGCGGCCAAGGGCGACATGCCCAAGATCCTGCTTGGTGGGTTGAAACGGCGGGCCGAAGCCACGGCCGGCGGGATCGACCGGCTGGCAGAAAAGCAGGCCGATGCGGCACACGCGCAGGCGGCGGGGGCCCGGGCCAGGATCGAGGTCCTGGCGCCCTTTGCAATAAGGCTCGTGCCGAGCGGCCTACCTGCGGGCAAGGTCGTGCTGCGGGCCAGTGATCTATGGGGCGGATATGAAAAGGATCGCCCGCTGATCCGTGCCTTTTCCATGGATTTGATCGGCCCCGAGCGGGTGGCGATCACCGGTCCGAACGGGGTGGGAAAAACAACGCTGCTCAGGCTGCTGACGGGCGAAATGGAGCCGTTGTCGGGGGCGGTGCAGGTTGGCGGGGCGATGGTCCTGCTCGACCAGCAGGTCGGTCTGCTCGACCGCAGCCAGAGCATTGTCGACAATTTCCGGCGGCTCAATCCGGAGAGTTCGGTCAATGACTGCCGCGCCGTGCTGGCGGCCTTCAAGTTCCGCAATGACGCGGCACTGCAGGTGGTGGGCACGCTGAGCGGCGGTGAGATGCTGCGTGCCGGGCTGGCCTGCGTCCTGGGCGGCAAGACGCCACCCATGCTGGTGGTGCTGGACGAGCCGACCAACCATCTCGACATCGAGGCGATCGAAGTGGTCGAGGCAGGACTGCGTGCTTATGACGGCGCGCTGCTGGTCATCAGCCATGACCGGGCGTTTCTCGATGCGATCGGCGTGGAGCGGGAGGTGGTGCTGGGGTGAGGCGAGGCGAGGCGAGGAGAGGAGAGGAGAGGAGAGGAGAGGAGAGGAGAGGGGCAGGAAGTAGGGACGTTTTGGTGGCAGGCGCCAAACGGGCATGTACCGTCTCGCTGGAAGTAGTCTTGATGATCAAATTGGACGGGGTGCATAATTGGTCGGCGCGGGTGCGTACAGAGTAACTCGCACACATGTACTCAATCATCGAATCTCCCCATACATTGTGCTTTCTGGTCGATTCCTCGCTTCAGACGGCGAAGTTCGGTCATCGGGGGAGACGGCATAATGCAAGAACAAATATTGAGAGTGTTGTTCGGAGCCAGTCTGGCGCTGCTTGCGTACCCTGCTCATGCTGTCGAGGTTGATGACTTCGTGAGGAGCATCGAGGCTTCCGGGGGTAATTTGATATATCTTGGCGATGCCAGGGTCGCGGGGGACGCTGTAATCGTGGATGGCTTGAGCGTCCGGGATGGTGTCAGAGATATACTTCTCGATGGCCAATTCACTTTTGCAGGCATAACCAGGCAACCCAATTCGGGTTATCTGGTAGACTCGATCACCGCGCCGAAAATCGTGTTTCGAGACCAGGCAACCGACTTTGCCTTTGCAACGCTGAAGGGTCTATCGCTCGAAGGGTATGTGGTCCCGGGCCAATCGAGTCCGATACCTTACCCGATCTACCTGCATACGGGGCGCTTCACCTGGCTTGATTTCCCTCTGACGGTTGGGGGATTCGCATTCGAAATCGAGCCGACAATCATCAACGACACCGTAGCCAGCGTGGCGATCTCGACGGCCATCAATGGGTTGAACGTCGACCTGCCGGACGACCCGCCCCAATCGGATAAACTTGCCAGCACACTGAGCGCTTTGGACGTGCACGAGCTCACGTTCGACTTCAGCGAGTCATATCTCTGGCACGACGACGGTCGGCTGAGTTACTCCAACCAGACCCGCCTTGCCGGATTTGGCGAGGCGCTGCTGGAATTTGCCGTCGATGGCCTGACCCAGGCCAGAATTGAAGACATCGGATTAGCCTGGATAACGGCGCAAATCGACAATCCCACCGCCAGAACATCATGGGCCGACCCAATCTTTGGCCTTTCCATTGAACAGGCCAGCTTCCGTTATGAAGCTGGGCCTCTGCTTCCCCAAGTCCTCGACCACCTGGGGGGCGAGATAGGCAGTCGGGATGCCCTCGCTGCTGCGATCGAAGACACCATCATGGCGCAAGTGGAAGCCCTCGATATTCCCGCAGTGACGGTTATGGTTCGCCCGACTCTGCGAGCGTTCCTGGCCGCGCCGTCCAGCCTGGAGGTCCGGAGCGATCCTCCGGCGCCAGTTACGCTCATGTCCGTCAGTGCAGCCATGATGCTCGACAAGGCTGGCATTGTGCGGCTGCTTGGCCTGTCGATCGACGCAAACAACCCGCCCCGTGCTGACGCCCCCTAGCAACTGGAGTGGCACGACAGGGGGCAACTTGTGCGCTCGTCATATTTGCAGTTCGAACACTGATCGGCATTGCTGTCATGGCTGGCTAACTTGAACGGCCGAAACGCGGCCGACGAGGGCATCAGTATTTCTTGGTACCCCACACGACTGGACCCCGCACTCGCGTACGGGGCCCGGGCCGTGCCGGACGGAAGGGACTATCGCGGCAACAGCACGTCGTCGACGACGTGGATGACGCCGTTGGACTGGTTGACGTCGGCAATCGTCACGAGGGCCGCACCGCCTGCTTCGTCGTAGATATAAACGTGGCTGCCGCGCACCTCGGCGGTGAGGGCGTCGCCACTGACGGTCTGCATATTGTAGCGGCCGCCATTGGCGCGGGCGCGGCTCACCAGATCGGCGGCGGAGAGCTTGCCCGCGACCACATGGGCGGTAAGCACCTTGACCAGCTGATCCTTGTTCTCCTTCATCAGCAGCGTATCCACCGTGCCGGCGGGCAGCTTGCCGAAGGCATCATTGGTGGGTGCGAAAACGGTGAAGGGACCCGGGCTCTGGAGCGTTTCCACCAGGCCTGCGGCCTTGACGGCGGCAACCAGGGTGGTGTGGTCGGCCGAATTGACGGCGTTTTCGACGATGTTCTTGTCGGCGAACATGGCGGCCCCGCCGACCATGGGATTGTCCTGCGCGACGGCAAAGCTCGAGACGAGTGCGAAGGCGGTGGCGGCCGCGATTGTCCTGGCGAATTGCATGATGTTCTCCCTGTTGACCACGCCGGCGGTATTGTCCGCCGGTCGTGACAGAGGGAGCTACGGCATGGTTGCGGGGCGGGTTTCGACCCGCCCTTCACGCTTTGGTGAGGTCAGGGCAGCCGCGCCAGGCGTTCCATGAGCAGGGCATAGAAGCCCTCGGCATCGCCGGAGCGGAGGTAGTTCGCGTTGTAGCTGCGGCCGCTGACGTGCCAGTAGTCCACCACGGTCATGCCCATGGTCAGCTCGCTGGCGGTCTCGATGGTGACATTGCAGTGCCGGCCTTCGAAGAGCTCCGGCTTGAGCAGGTAGGCGATGACGGTGGGGTCGTGCAGCGGGGCGCCCTCCCGTCCATATTTCTGCAGGTCGAAGGTTTCCGAGAAGGTCAGCATGGCGTGGACCGCATCGCCGGTCTTGCTGTTGAGCGCCTTGATGGCGTCGAGCCGCGCCGGGGTCGACTGGATCATGTGGGTGACATCGAGCGGCAGGATGGTGATCGGCGCGCCGCAGCGCATCACGACGTCGGCCGCTTCGGGGTCGACATAGATGTTGAATTCGGCCGCAGGGGTGATGTTTCCCACCTCGAAATAGGCGCCGCCCATCATGACGATTTCCTGGATGCGCTCGGCGATGGCGGGCTGCTTGACCAGGGCCATGGCGATATTGGTCAGCGGTCCGAGGGTGCACAGGGTAATGGTTTTCGGTTCCGCGTTCATCAAGGTGTCGATGATGAAGTCGACGCCGTGCTGGTCCTGGAGCGGCAGTTCGGGCTCGGGCAGGTCGGGGCCATTGAGGCCGGTCTCGCCATGCACGTGCTCGGCGGTCACCAGATGACGGCGCATGGGGCGGGCGCAGCCTGCATAGACCGGCACATCGGTGCGGCCGGACAGTTCCACGACCTTGCGGGCATTGTTGGCATTGTGGTGCAGGCCGACATTGCCGGCCACCGCAACGACGCCCAGCACGTCGAGCTCCTCGGGCGAGGCGAGGGCGAGAAGGATCGCCACGGCATCGTCCTGGCCGGGGTCGGTATCGATAATGATCTTGCGGGACATGGGAATTTCCGTCGACTCGGTAAGCATTTGGCCGGGACATTATCCAAGTGTGTGCGTCGGGTCGACGGGGGCAGGGCAGCGCCTCGTAGCGGGGGCGTGGAAGGAGGTGTTCCGCCGGCATGAGTGCCGGGCCGGTGGCGGAACGAAAGCCGTCAGTCGGGCGTTTCCTGTCACCTCTCCCCCGTGGATCAAGACATGCGTCGCCCCTATGCCGGCCCACAGCCTTTGGATGTAAATGAAAGCCAGTTCGAGCGCGTGCTCAACAACGCGGCACGGCTGGCCGTGGTGGGTATCGGCTTGGCCGTCCTGCTGGCCGTGCTACAGGCGGGGCAGGTGTTCCTCGCCCCCGTCACGCTGGCAATCGTGGTGGGCCTGATGTTCGGCCCGGTGGCCGACCGGGTGGAAAGCTGGGGCGTGCCGCCGGCCCTGTCGGCGGGTGTCGTCGTGCTGCTGCTTCTGGGCGTCATTGCGGGCTTTGCCACGCTGTTCGCGGTCCCGCTGAGCGAATGGGTGGCGCGGGCGCCGCTGATCTGGGACAAATTGCAGGGGCAGTTGGCGAACCTCAAAGAGCCACTGGAATCGATCGGCCAGTTCCAGGAGCAGCTGACCTCAGTCCTGGGCTCGGATGGCGCTATGTCGGTGCAGGTTGAGGATGCCAGCACGGTCACCGGCATGGCCATGCTGGCGCCAGCGGTGCTCGCGCAGGTCGCGATCTTCCTGGCCAGCCTCTACTTCTTTGTCGCGACGCGCGACCATATCCGCATGTCCGTGCTCTCGATGTGCGTCACCCGCCGGATGCGCTGGCGCACCGCCCATGTGTTTCGCGACGTTGAATTCAAGGTCAGCCGCTTCCTGCTCTCAGTGACCATGATCAACCTGTGCGTGGGTACGGCGGTGTCGATCGCGATGTGGGTGATCGGCATGCCCTCGCCGCTGCTCTGGGGAGCCATGGCGGCCGTGCTCAACTATATCCCCTATGTGGGGCAGGCGATCATGGTCACGGTGTTGCTGGCCGTGGGCCTGGGGACCCAGACCGAACTGGTGCAGATCCTGCTGCCGGTAGCGTGCTACGCCAGCATCAACTTCGTCGAAGGACAGATTTTCACGCCCCATTTCATCGGGCGTTCTCTGACCCTCAACCCCTTCATCATCTTTTTGTCCATCACCTTCTGGATCTGGGCCTGGGGTCCGGTTGGCGGGCTGGTTGCGGTACCGACCCTGCTCATCGCGCAGTCGCTGATCGCCCACGCGCTCCCGAGCAAGCCGGTCAAGCCGCGCCGTCCGGTGCGCCGCACGCGCACCATGACCGACCGCGAGGAGCTGCTCGCCAATGCCGCGCAGGTGATCAGGGAACAGCGCCAGGACGAACGCGCTGGAAATCGCGAGCGTGAGCGCGACGAGCCGCCACAGGGCACCGGGCCGACCGGCGTGGAGCCGAGCACGAACTGAGGGGCAGGGTCGCGCCAGGCCCGCTTGACGGAGGCGCGCGCCAGCACCAGTGTCGCAATGAATTGGCGCTGGGGGAATGAATGGCAGGTGAAGTTGTAGCGCATGCGGCCGAGGCGGCTCACCATGGCGTGGACCTGGTGCCGGTGGTGGCGCTACTGGCGGCAGGCGCCATTGCGGTCCCCATCTTCCGTCGCATTGGCCTTGGTTCAGTCCTGGGTTACCTGGCCGCCGGCCTGTTGCTCGGGCCCTCGGGGACAGGGCTGATTTCCGATCCGGCCTCGGTGCTGGCGGCGGCCGAGCTGGGCGTCGTGCTGTTCCTGTTCATCATCGGGCTGGAAATGGAGCCCAGCCGGCTCTGGGCGCTACGCAAGCAGATTTTCGGGCTCGGCATCATCCAGGTCGCGACCTGCGGTGCGCTCCTGACCGGCATCGGCGTCCTGCTCGGTTTTGCTCCCGTCGTGGCCTTCGTCTTCGGCATGGGATTCGTGCTGACCTCGACGGCCATCGTCATGCAGATCTTGGGCGAGCGCGGGGAAATGTCCACCGAGGGTGGGCAGAAGATGGTCTCGATATTGCTGCTCGAGGACCTTGCGATCGTGCCGCTGCTGGCGGTGGTATCGCTGCTGGCGCCGTCAACGGACGATGTCAGCATGCTCACGCGGCTGGTGTCGCTTGGCATTGCCGTCGGCGCCATCCTGTTGCTGATCTTCCTGGGGCGCCGGATCATGAATCCGTTCTTCTCGCTCCTGGCCCAGGCGCGGGTGCGCGAGGTCATGACGGCGGCCGCCCTGCTTGTGGTGCTCGGCGCGGCCTTGCTGTTCCAGGTCAGTGGCCTCTCAATGGCCATGGGCGCGTTCCTCGCCGGCGTGCTGCTCTCGACCTCGGCCTTCAAGCATCAGCTCGAGGCCGACGTGGAGCCGTTCCGCGGCCTGTTGCTCGGCCTGTTCTTCCTGGCGGTGGGCATGTCGCTCGACCTCGCCGTGGTCGTCGATAGCTGGCAGATCATCGCGCTCAGCGTGGTGGCCTATATGCTGGTCAAGGCAGCGGCTATCTATGTCATCGCGCGGCTCATGCGGTCCGGTCACGGGGAGGCGCTGGAACGCGCGGTGCTGATGGGGCAGGGCGGCGAATTCGCCTTCGTGCTCTATACTACCGCCGCGGCCAGCGGGCTCATCGATGCGCCGACCAATGCCATCTTCACCGCAACCGTTATCATTTCCATGGTGCTCACGCCCTTCACCATCATCGGCATGCGTTACCTGATGCCCCGGGCGGTGGAATCAATGGACGGCGTCGAGCCCGCGGACGACCTCTCGGCCAAGGTCCTGATCATCGGGTTCGGGCGCTTCGGGCAGATTGTCAGCCAGCCGCTGCTGGCCCTGCACCACACCGTTTCAATCATCGACAATGACACCGACATGATCCGGGCGGCGGCGCAGATCGGTTTCAAGGTCTATTACGGGGACGGCACGCGGCTCGACATCCTGCGTGCGGCGGGCGCTGCGACGGCGGACCTGATCCTGGTGTGTACGGACAAGCGCGAGCAGACCACGCGAATCGTGGAACTGTTGCGAGACGAATTCCCCCTAGCGCGGGTCATGGCCCGGGCATTCGACCGCTCGCACGGGATCGAGCTGATGCGCCATGGCGTCGACTTCCAGATACGCGAAACCTTCGAATCGGCGCTGCAGTTCGGCAGTGAGGCGGTCACGCTGCTGGGGGCCACGGACGAGGAGGCCGCCGAAGTGCTCGAAGGCGTGCGCGGTCGCGACCGGCAGCGCTTCGAGCGCCAATTGGCCGGCGAGGACTGGCGCAATCTGAGCCAGCTGTTGATCAGCAATGCCCAGGACCAGGCACGCGAAGGCGGGGTGTCGGTCAGCGAGGAGAGCGCCGAGGCGGCGGCAAGCCAGTCTGCCCGGCCTGCGCAGACGAGCTAGAGGGGACCGGTTCGCGCGGGGGCTTTCCCCTGCACAAATTAAGTGCAAGAGTGTTCCTATTCTGAGGGGAACATCGTCATGAACACTGGATTGCGAGATGCCGCAAAAGCCGATCGTCTACGATGCGCCCACGCCCGAACCCCGCGCGACGACTGTTGAGGCCCTACAGGCCGAAATCCTTGAAAATCTGATCTACTCGGTTGGCAAGGATCCCATCGTTGCCCGGCCGCATGACTGGCTCAAGGCAACGATCCTGGCGGTGCGTGATCGCATCATGGACCGCTGGATGGAGAGCTCCCGCGAGACGTGGCGGACCTCGCACAAGCGCGTCTACTATCTCAGCCTCGAATTTCTGATCGGGCGCCTGATGCGCGACGCGATGAGCAATGTCGGGCTGATGGAACCTGTGGCCGAGGCGCTCAAGAACCTCGATGTCGACCTCGGTGACCTGATCAATCTCGAGCCCGACGCGGCGCTGGGCAATGGCGGCCTGGGGCGCCTGGCGGCGTGTTTCCTCGAATCCATGTCCTCTGTGAAGATCCCGGCCTATGGCTATGGCATCCGCTATGTGCATGGGCTGTTCCGCCAGGAAATGAGCGAGGGCTGGCAGGTCGAGCTGCCCGAGGACTGGCTGGCGCATGGCAATCCCTGGGAATTCGAGCGTCGCGAAAGCGCCTACGAGGTTGGCTTTGGCGGACATGTCGAGCCGGTAACCGACCCGGACGGCACGGAGCGTCAGGAGTGGCGACCCAACGAGCACCTGCTGGCGGTTGCCTACGACACGCCCATTGTTGGCTGGCGCGGCGCGCGGGTGAACACGCTCCGGCTCTGGAGCGCGCAGCCGATCGATCCGATCCTGCTCGACAAGTTCAACTCAGGCGACCATATCGGCGCGCTTGAAGAAAGCGCCAAGGCGGAAGCCATTACCCGGGTTCTCTATCCCGCCGACTCGACGGCGGCGGGCCAGGAATTGCGGCTGCGGCAGGAGTTTTTCTTCTCCTCGGCGTCGCTGCAGGACATCGTTCGGCGGCATCTGCAGCAATATGGCGATCTGGGTTCGCTCTCCGACAAGGTCGCCATCCAGCTCAACGACACGCACCCGGCCATTTCGGTGGCCGAGCTGATGCGCATCCTGGTCGATGACAACGGCATCAAATGGGCCAAGGCCTGGAAGATTGCCAAGGGCACATTCGGCTATACCAACCACACCTTGCTGCCCGAGGCGCTCGAGAGCTGGCCGGTGGCGCTGCTGGAACGGCTGCTGCCGCGCCACATGCAGATCGTCTACCAGATCAATGCCGATATCCTGGCCGAGGCCCGGGCGAAGAAGGGGTTCTCGGACCAGCAGATCGCCGCGGTCTCGCTGATCGACGAGCATGGCGGCCGACGGGTCCGCATGGGGCAACTCGCCTTTGTCGGGTCGCATTCGATCAATGGCGTATCGGCGCTGCACACGGAGCTCATGAAGCAGACGGTGTTTGCCGACCTGCACAAGCTCTATCCGGATCGCATCAACAACAAGACCAATGGCATCACGCCGCGCCGCTGGCTGATGCAGTGCAATCCGGCGCTGACCAAGCTGGTGTCGGACCGTATCGGCACCGATTTTCTCGACGACGTGCAGAAGCTGCACCAGCTTCTGCCGCACGCCGAGGATCCGGGCTTCCAGAAGCAGTTCGCCCAGGTCAAGCTTGCCAACAAGAAGCGGTTGGCCAAGCTGATCAAGGACCGGCTCAATATCACGGTCTCGCCCGATGCGATGTTCGACGTGCAGATCAAGCGCATCCACGAATACAAGCGGCAATTGCTCAACATCATCCACGCGGTCGCGCTCTATGACGAGATCCGCGCCCATCCCGAGAGGGAATGGGTGCCGCGCGTCAAGATTTTCGCCGGCAAGGCGGCGCCGAGCTACTGGAACGCCAAGCTGATCATCAAGCTGATCAACGACGTGGCGCGGGTGATCAACAACGATCCGGCGGTGCGGGGCCTGCTCAAGGTGGTGTTCCTGCCCAATTACAATGTGAGCCTGGCCGAGGTGATCGTGCCGGCGGCCGATCTCTCCGAGCAGATTTCCACCGCCGGTATGGAGGCCTCGGGCACTGGCAACATGAAGTTCATGGCCAATGGCGCCATCACCATCGGCACGATGGATGGCGCCAATGTCGAGATGCACAAGGAAGTGGGGGCGGACAATATCGTCATCTTCGGCCTGACCACCGACCAGGTCGAGGACAAGCGGGCGCGCTCGGAAGTGCCACGCTCCGCCATCGATGCCTCCCCGCGTCTTCGCGAAGCGCTCGATTCCATCGCCTCGGGCGTGTTCTCGCCGGATGATCCCCATCGCTATCGCGATCTGATCGGGGGGCTCTATGACCACGACTGGTTCATGGTGGCCCGCGATTTCGAGGCCTATGTCGCGGCGCAGACCAAGGTGGACAGCATCTGGCGGGACAAGAAACGCTGGACCGCCATGGCGATCCGCAACACGGCCAGCGTCGGCTTCTTCTCGTCCGACCGGACGATCCGGCAATATGCAGAGGAGATCTGGGGCGTTCCAACGGCATAGGGTGTTTTGGGGTGCGGTTGACCGCGAGGGCCTGCGGGCCTGGTGGTCACCTGGCCCGGTGCAGCGCCCGGACCCCTGACACCAAGATCAGGGCGGGCGCAGGTAAGTTCAGGCCGGTCGAAATGGCGCGGCTGACGCGTGGGGGAGTTTGGGTGTGAGCGTGAGCAAGGAAAACTGGCAGGCAGAGGCGTGGGAAGTCGAGGCCATCGTGGCGGGTCGCCACAGCAATGCCTTTGCCTTTCTGGGCCTGCACGAGGTCAATGGACACTGGGTCCTCAGGGCCTTCGTGCCCCATGCCGATACGCTCAATGCCTTCACGCTCGATGGGACGCCTCTTGGCCATATGATCCCGCGCCATGCCGCGGGTTTCTTCGAGGCCAAGGTCAAGATCGACCAGCGCCAGCCTGTCCGCTACGAGGCGAAGAATGCCGGAGGCACCTGGACGGTGTTCGACCCCTATTCCTTCGGTCCGGTGCTGGGGCCGATGGACGATTACTATATCGGCGAGGGCAGCCATTTGCGGCTGTTCGACAAGCTGGGCGCCCACGAAATGGAGTTCGAGGGCATTCACGGTACCCATTTCGCCGTCTGGGCGCCCAATGCGCAGCGCGTCTCGGTCGTCGGTCCGTGGAACGACTGGGACGGGCGGCGCCACCCGATGCGCAACCGGCAGGGTATCTGGGAAGTCTTCATCCCCGTGCTGGGCACGGGCACCATCTATAAATACGAGATTGTCGGCCCCAACGGGCAGGTGCTGCCATTGAAGGCTGACCCCTTCGCCCGGCAAGCCGAGTTGCGGCCGCGCACGGCCTCGGTCGTGCCCGATCCGACGCCCTTCACCTGGACCGACCAGAAATACATGGAAGAGCGCGCCACCCGGGATTGGCGGCGCACGCCGATGTCGATCTACGAGGTGCATCTGGGCAGCTGGCGCCGCCGGCCCGATGGCAGCTTCATGAGCTATGACCAGCTGGCCGAACAGCTTGTCCCCTATGCCGCCGACATGGGCTATACCCATCTCGAATTCCTGCCCGTCTCCGAGCATCCTTTCGATCCGAGCTGGGGATACCAGCCGACCGGGCTCTATGCACCGACAGCGCGTTTCGGCGATCCGGCGGGTTTCGCCCGG